>JBFYZW010000036.1:0-5735 GCA_041309305.1 Deltaproteobacteria bacterium
TTCTGCCCCGTGCCACCGCCGTCAGGGGTGGCCGTTGCGCTCCAACGGCATTACTCCGAGTTGGCCGTGCGGTCGATTGGCCTAGCTGCCGCGTAGACGGGGTTGCTTCTCAGGAGTCACGACGACCGATCACACCCCCGCGTTGGCGCGCGATTGAGCCGCCGGTCGATCCGGGTTATGCACCGGCCGACCTTCGGGAGGTCGCCATGAACCACGCGCTGCTCCTCGTCGCCCTGGCCACCATCGCCGCCCCCGCGGCCGCCGAGGAGGGCAAGATCGCCGTCCTGCCGGTCCAGCTCGAGAAGTCGGCCGAGGGCAAGGTGCCGAATCTCATCGGCGAGGTCCTGCTCACCGCGGTGCAGAGCGCCACCCGGGACGACGTCATCGGCCAGGAGGACATCAACGCGCTGATCGGCTTCGAGAAGCAGAAGAGCCTGCTCGGCTGCGACGACGTCGCCTGCATGGCCGAGATCGGCGGCGCGCTGGGCGTCCAGCGCATCGTCGGCGTCAAGATCGCGTTGCTCGAGGCCGACTGGGTGGTCACCTGCAAGCTGATGAACATCGTGACCATGAAGGTCGAGTCCCGCTCGAGCGACTTCGTCACCGGCGACACCAAGGCACTGCTCGCCGCCATCCCGGCGATCATCAACAAGCTGTTCGCCGGCGGCGGCGCCAGCGTGCCGGCCACGCCGGCGACGCTGCCGCAGCAGCAGGTCGCGTCCCCCACCCAGAGCGTCGCGTTCGGACCGACGACCGCACCGGCGGCATTGCGCTACGATGAGGCATATGGCGGCGGCGCGCGTGTCGGCGGCACCGTACTCTATCTCGTCGGCGCCGCGGTCGCCGTCGCCGGCGCGGTGGTGACCATCAGCGGGATCAACAGCGCGGTCGCGGACATCGAGGCCAACTATTGCCAGCCCGGCACCAACAACGACACCGACACGTGCTGGGACAGCCACCGCAGCGAGATCCTGGTGGCCAACGCGATCGGCGCCGCGGTGTACACCCCTGGGATGGTCCTCTCGGGCATTGGTTCGAGCGTCTACCTCAACGGCGAGGCCCGGGCCACGACCGCGACTGAGGACGCCAAGGGCTACCACCCGAGCTGGTGGTGGGGCTGGGTCTTCCTCGGCATCAGCATCGGCGGCCCGTTGATCGACAGCGCGGCCCTGGGCACCGACTTCGTCGGCTACCTCACCGGCATCGGCGGCCTGCTCGGCGCGCTGGGTGTCTTCGGCTACACGATGCTCTCTGACTCCGGGTACGCGCGCACCAGCGACGGCGTTCGTGTGCCGATGGCCAACCTGATCATGCTGCGCGACGGCGAGCGCGCGGTCCCCGGCCTGGCGCTCACCTTCGCGTTCTGAGGCGCGGCCGGCCTGTTTGGCTTGACATCCCGACGCGACCCGCCCACCTTCCCCAGGGCGAGGTGCCAGAGGATGCAGATCGCCGCCGTGGGCCGGGCCCTGCCCGAGCACTACTACGACCAGGAGACCCTGCTCGCCGCGTTCAAGCGGCTGTGGGGGGCGGCCTTCTTCAACCTCGACCGGCTCGAGGCGCTGCACCGCCACGTGCGGGTCGGCGGGCGACACCTGGCCCTGCCGATCGAGGCCTACGAGCGGCTCGACGGCTTCACCGCCGCGAACGAGGCGTACCGCACCGCCGCCACCGAGGTCGGCGCGCGGGCGCTCCGCGACGCGCTCGAGCGCGCCGGCCTCGCGCCGCGCGACGTCGACCACCTGCTGTTCACCTCGGTGACCGGCATCGCGACGCCGTCGATCGACGCGCTGTTGGTCAACCGGCTCGGCCTACGGCCAGACATCAAGCGCACGCCGCTGTTCGGGCTCGGCTGCGTCGCCGGCGCGGTCGGCATCACCCGGGCGGCCGACTACGTACGCGCCTTCCCGGATCAGATCGCCGTGCTGCTCGCGGTCGAGCTGTGTAGCCTGACGCTGCAGCGCGAGGATCTGTCGATCCCCAACCTGATCGCCAGTGGCCTGTTCGGCGACGGCGCCGCCGCGGTGGTCGTCTCCGGCGCACAGCGGCCGCTGCCGGGGCCGCGCGTCGTCGCCACCCGCTCGGTCTTCTACCCCGACACCGAGGAGGTGATGGGCTGGCAGATCGGCAGCCAGGGCTTCCGCGTCGTCCTCTCCAGCGCCATCCCCGAGATCGTGCGCACGCACATGCGCGCCGACGTCACCGCCTTCCTCGCCGAGCACCGGCTCGGGCTCGACGACATCAGCGCCTGGATCTGCCACCCGGGGGGGCCGAAGATCCTGCACGCCTTCGCCGAAGCGCTCGACCTGCCGCCGGCGGCGCTGGCGCGCACCTGGGAGAGCCTGAACAGCCTCGGCAACCTCTCGAGCGCCTCGGTCTTGATGGTCCTCGCCGATACGTTGGCCGACCCGCCCGCGCCCGGCAGCTGGGGCCTGGTGTTGGCCATGGGCCCGGGGTTCTGCACCGAGATGGTGTTGCTGCGATGGTGACCGCCTACGCCGCCCTGCTCGCGCTGGTCGCCCTCGAGCGTCTGCTCGAGCTGCGCCTCAGCCAGCGCAACGCCGCCTGGGCGCTGGCTCAGGGCGGCGTCGAGCGCGGCCGCGGCCACTTCCGGGCCATGACCGCGCTGCACACCGCGCTGCTCGCCGGCGCCCTGGCCGAGGTCCTGCTCGCCGACCGCCCGTTCATCCCGGCGCTCGGCGGGTCGATGCTGGGGCTCGCGCTCGCCGCCCAGGCGCTGCGCTACTGGGCGATCCACAGCCTCGGCCGGCGCTGGAACGTCCGGGTCATCGTCGTCCCGGGGGCGCCGCTGGTCAGCCGCGGGCCGTACCGCTACCTGCGCCACCCGAACTACCTGGCGGTCGTCCTCGAGGGCATCGCGCTGCCGCTCGTGCACAGCGCCTGGGTCACCGCGCTCGTCTTCACGCTGCTCAACGCCTGGCTCCTGGCGGTGCGCATCCGCTGCGAGGAAGAGGCGCTGGGCGAGCACTGCCCCGACCCCGAGCAACTCGGCGGCCGGCCGCGCCTGTGGCCCGGCCGCCTCGGAGCGACCCGATGAACGAGCAGCAGATCCTCGCCGACGTGCGTCAGATCCTGCGCGACAAGCTCGGCGTGCGCCGGCCGGTCGAGCCGCAGACGCAGCTGTTCGACGACCTCGAGCTCGACTCGCTGCAGCAGCTGGCGCTGGTCGTCGAGCTCGAGAACCACTTCCGCATCTGCTTCTCGCCCGGCGAAGAGGTCGGCGTGACCTCGGTCGCCGACCTGGTCGCGGTCGTCGGCGCCGCCTTCTCCCGCGGAGCGAGCGATGCCGAGCGCTGACCTCCCCGCCGCAACCCTCGGCGCGGCGCTGGCGCGCGCCGCCGCGTCACCGCGCGGCGTGCGCTTCGTCGCCGCCGACGAGGCAGCGACCTTCTTCACCTACCAGCAGATCGCCGACCGCGCCGCGGCGATCGCCGGCGGCCTGCGCGCCGCCGGCGTCGAGGCCGGCGACAGCGTCGCGCTCGTCCTGCCGACCTCCGTCGACTTTCTCGGCGCCTTCTTCGCCGCGAGCTGGCTCGGCGCGGTGCCGGTGCCGCTCTACCCGCCGGTGCGCCTCGGCCGGCTCGAGGAGTACCACGCGCGCACCGCCGCGATGCTGCGCGCCAGCCGCGCCCGCCTGGTCCTGACCGACGGGCGCATCCGGCGGTTGCTCGGCGAGGCCGCCTGGCGCGCCCGGGTTCCCCTCGGTTGCCACGCGGTCACCGAGCTCGACGCCAGGCTGCCGGCCGAGCGGGTCGAGCCGCAAGCGGACGCGCCGGCCTTCATCCAGTTCTCCTCCGGGACGACCAGCGCGCCGAAGCCGGTGGTGCTCACCCACCGGCAGGTGCTGGCCAACGTGCGCGCGATCCTCGGCGCGATCATGGCCGCGCACCCGGAGGGCCCGGAGCTGACGCACGCCGGCGTCAGCTGGCTGCCGCTCTACCACGACATGGGTCTGGTCGGCTGCGTGCTGACCGCGGTCGATCACCCCGGCGACCTGACGCTGATCCCGCCCGAGCTGTTCCTCGCCCGGCCGGCGCTGTGGCTGCGCACCATCGCCCGCTACCGCGGCACGATCAGCCCGGCGCCCAACTTCGCCTACGCGCTGTGCGCCGACCGCATCGCCGAGCAGGAGCTCGCCGGCCTCGACCTCTCCTGCTGGCGCGTGGCCCTCAACGGCGCCGAGCCGGTGACGCCGGCGGTGCTGCGCCGCTTCGTCGACCGCTTCGCGCCGTTCGGCCTGCGCCGCGAGACGCTCACCCCGGTCTACGGCCTGGCCGAGGCGGCGCTGGCGGTGACCTTCTCGCCGGTCGACCAGCCGTTCGCCACCGCCCGCTTCGCGCGCCAGGCGCTCAGCGAGGCTGGCGTCGCCCGACCGGCGGCCGACGGCGTCGAGCTGGTCAACCTCGGCCGGCCGCTCGCGGGCTTCGCGCTGCGCGTGGTCGACGAGCAGGATGAGCCGCTGCCGGCCGGGCGGTTGGGCCGCGTGCTGATCCGTGGTCCCTCGTTGATGGACGGCTACCTCGATCAGCCGGCGGCCACGGCCGCGACGCTGCGCGACGGCTGGCTCGACAGCGGCGACCTCGGCTTTGTGCACCAGGGTGATCTCTTCCTCTACGGCCGGGCCAAGGACGTCATCGTCATCCGCGGGCGCAACTGGGCGCCGCAGGAGATCGAGCAGGTGGTCGACGAGGTGAACGGCGTACGTCGCGGGTGCAGCGCGGCGCTCGGGGTGGTCGAACGGGACGGGGAGCAGCTGGTCGTGCTGGTCGAGCGCGGGCGCGGCCCGGCCGAGACGGACCTCGCCCTTCAGGTCCGCAGACGGATCGTCGCCCGGCTCGGTCTGACCGCCCGGGTCGAGGTGCTCGCCCCCGGCACCCTGCCGCGCACCTCGAGCGGCAAGATCCGCCGCGCCGACGCCGGCGCGCAGCTGGCCGCCGGAACCTTGTCGGCGCCGGCACCGGTCGGCCTGCTGCGCCTGGTCCGCGCGATGGCCGGCTCCTCGCTCAAGCTCTGGCGGTTGGCCCATGGACGCTGACCTGCTCATCGTCGGCGCCGGACCCGCGGGGCTCGCCACCGCGATCCACGCCCGCCTGGCCGGGCTGAGCGCCATCGTCCTCGACAAGCGCAGCGAGCTGGACAAGGCCTGCGGCGAGGGCCTGATGCCCGCCGGCGTGCGCGAGCTCGAGCTGCTCGGCGTCGAGGTGCCGTCGTGGGGGCGGACCCCCCTGGCCGGCATCCGCTACCTCGACGGCGAGGTGGTCGCCGAGGGGCGTTTCCTCGCCGGCGCCGGGCTCGGCGTCCGGCGGTTGGCCCTCTCCGAGGCGCTGCGAGCCCGCGCCGTCGCGCTCGGCGCCGACCTGCGACTGGGCGTCTCGGCCGACGACTGGCGACGGACCGCGCCCGACCAGATCGAGCTGTCGACCACGAGCGGCGCACTCAGCGGCAGGCTCGTGGTCGGCGCCGACGGCCTGCACAGCGCGGTCAGGCGGCGCGCCGGCCTCGAGCTCCCCGAGACAGGCCCGCGCCGCTTCGGCGTCCGCCGCCACTTCGCGCTCGCGCCGTGGACCGACCTGGTCGAGGTCCACTGGCAAGACGACGCCGAGGCCTACGTCACCCCGGTCGGCCCGGAGCTGGTCGGCGTCGCCTTCCTCTGGCCGGGCAAGAGCGCCAGCTTCGACAGCCTGCTGGCCCGCTTCCCCCGGCTGGCCGCCCGGCTC
>JBFYZW010000037.1:0-7697 GCA_041309305.1 Deltaproteobacteria bacterium
GGCCGCGACGGCGGCGCCGACCGGTTTGGTCTGGCGCAAGAAGAGCGGCGAGGTCGAACAGTTCGCGCTCGACCGCGACAAGCTGTCGATCGGCCGCAGCACCAAGAGCGACATCGTCCTGAAGGTCGCCGGTGTCTCGCGCACGCACGCCCACCTGATGCGCAGCCGCGACGGCTCGCTCGCCATCGTCGATACGTCCGGTGGCGAGGGGCTGGAGATCAACGGTGAGAAGCTGAAGAAGGCGCACCTCCGCGTCGGCGACCGGATCACCATCGCGTCGGTCGACCTCGAGGTCGTCGCCTCATAACTGAACCGCCGCCCTGGGAGGCCTCAACCATGAGCCACGACCTCGCGACCGTCCTCGCCGCCATCCCGCTGTTCAAAACCCTCGCCCCGCAGGAGATCGCCGCCCTGGTCCAGTTGATGGCCCGGCAGCAGTTCACCGCCGGCCAGCCGATCATGGTCGAGGGCCACCCGCCGCCGGGCCTCTACGTCCTGCTCGACGGCAAGGTCGCGGTGAGCCGGGGCTTCGGCGACGGCGCCGATCACCTGTGCGATCTGGACGCCGGCGAGTGCGTCGGCGAGGTCGAGATCATCGACGGCCACGCGTGCACCGCCAGCGTCGTCGCCTACGGCGACGTCGACACCGCGGTGATCCTGGCTGAGAACCTGCAGCGCTACTTCACCGCCTTCCCCGCCGCGGCGGTCAAGATCCTACGCCAGATGATCAGCGTCCTCGCCGCGCGCCTGCGGCAGACCAACGTCAGCTACTCGAGCCTGAAGCAGATCGCCGACAGCATGGCCGACAGTTGATCCGGCCGACCCCGCGGCGCGGAGCCACGATGCCCGGGTCACCAGACCAGCTCGCTCCGCCAGGCCTCCGGCCACGGCGTTCCGCGGTTGCCGGGGATCTCCTCTCCGTCCGGTGAGGTGACGAAGTTGCCCTGATCGGCGAAGGCGCGCTCGTTGCTCACCCGATCTTCACGCTGCCGCAGACGCTGGATCCTCCCGTCGCGCGCCACACGAACGACGTGGTGCGGACCGGGACGCAGATCGACCAGCGGCCCCTTGCGCGCCGGGTTGAGCAGCTGTTCCTCGTTGCCGATCGGGTCGGCGATGGTCTTGGCCTTCAGCGTCCAGACGAGCAAGGTGGTCGGGTCGCGCTGCGGGTAGGCCTGGGCGAGCAGGTCCGGGTAGCCGTAGAACTGCTTGCCGATGTCAGCCTGATTCACCGGGCCAGCCATCAGGCAGACGCCGGCGAGCAGATCGCAATCGGGCGGCAGCTCGACGCAGCCCATCAGCTCGGCGTACAGCGCGCTGCGCGCCGCGGCGGCGCCGGTGGCGACGATCGCCTGCTCCCAGGCGAGCCCGCGCGCCTCGACCTCGCCGCGCGACAGGCCGACCAGGTAGATGCGCTGGCCGGCCAGCCCGAAGGCCTTGCGGCCGAGCTCCACCGCCCGGCTGAAGGCGCCGCCGGTCGGCAGGTCCGCCCAGACCGGCAGGCTGTGCTTGACCCGATCGGTGATCGCGTTCAGGTCGTGGCGCAGCTGGCGCAGCCGGTGCTTGCCGTTCGGGGTCAACACATCGATGCGGTCGAGGAGCAACAGCTCCTTGGCCCGCTCCCGGTCGACGCCGGTCCAGTGCCAGAAGGCGTTGTACGCCGCCCGGCCGGCCTGCACCGTCAGCGCCTCGGGGAGATCCATCGCCTGGCGTTGCGCGTACGCCGGCGGCGCCTTGGCATCCTGATTGACGCCCGGCTGGATCCGCTCGCTGCGCAACGCCATCAGGTTCGCGCCGAGCCGGCGCCACAGGGCCGGCGCCAGCGCCAGCTGCTCGCTCGGCGTGACCTCGCCGACCTGCGCGACCATCGCGACCCGAACGCCCTGGCTGCGCTCGAGCGGCGTGACGCCGCACAGGTCGCCGAGCTGGGCCATCAGCGCGCCATTCGCCGCCCGGCGCTCGGGAGACGCGAACGGCGCCAGGTGCACCTGGGCCCGGCGCCGGCCGCTCGAGGCGACCAGCGCCGCGCGCTCCATCCCATCGGCGAGGATGCCGAGGTGCAGGTGCGGCAGGTAGCCGATGGTCGGGATGTCGTCGGTGTGGCGCAGCCGTTTGCTCACCGCCCGGCCGGCGACGCCGAGCACGCTCGTCCACGGCGAGTGACCGACGAGCGTGAGCAGCATCGTGAACGGCGTACGATACGGCCGGGTCAGGATCACGTGCGTGTGGCTGGCGCCGCCGAGCACCGCGGCGTCGCGGTGGCTGAGGCGCTCGAGCAGGCTTGCGATCCGCTGCGAGTCGCGCGGGCCGAAGAGCACATCGCGGTGGCCGCGGTAGTTGGTCGACTGGCGGGCCGAGAGGATGCCCAGGCTGCACTCCTCGAACAGCTCCCCCTCCCGCACCGCCGCGCCGGGGACGAACGCGGTCGGCCGGGCGAGCGACAACAACGGCATCAACGCCCGCGCCTCGTCGAGGCTGAAGGGCAGTCGCGTGCGGTAGCCGATCGGAGAGCTCGACGACAGGTGCGACGGCAGCGTGTAGCGCGTCGCCCGCTCCCCGGCGCGCGGCGGCCGGGCATCGCGCCGGCGCCGCTGGTCGGGCGGCGGAGGCGCGATCGCCACCACCTCGAGCGGCTTGGCATGCTCGGCCACCGCCTGCAGATCGCTCTTCGCTCCCTCCGCCATCGCCGTGCTCCCCGCGGTCCACTCGGGCGCGAGTGGAGGAGCCTTCATACGGGGGCAACCGCCCGCCCAGCAAGGGTCGACGCTGCCGCGCTGCGTCGTGCGCGCCCCGCCCCGCTCAGCGTCGCTCCCGGTGGGCCAAGAGCCCCGCCCCGACCAGGCCGGCGTCGTCGCCCAGCTCGCTGTCGCGGATCACCAGCTCGGCCAGCTGCGGCCGCGGGCCGTTGGCCTGCAGCCGCTCGCCGACCAGCGCGCGCAGGTGCGGCGCCCGGCGCAGCACGCCGCCGCCGAGCACCAGACCCCGCGGGCTGAGCACCGCGATCACGGTGCCGAGCGCGCGGCCGAGCAGCTCCGCCGCGCGCCGCCACACCGCCAGCGCCGCCGGATCACCCGCGGCCGCGGCCTCCTCGAGGACGGCGGCGTCCACCGACGCCAGCACCGGATCGTCGGCGCGAAAGCGGTCGCTCGCCACGCCGGCGGCGAGCTGCTCGCCCAAGAGCGCCGGCAGGTGACGGCCGCCGACGTAGGCCTCGAGGCAGCCGCGCTCGCCGCAGCCGCACAGCCGGCCCTGCTCGGGCTCGACCACCTTCGCGTGGCCGAGCTCCGCCGCCAGGCCCCCGTGGCCCTCGAGCAGCGCCCCGCCGACCACCGCTCCCATACCGACCCCGGTGCCGACGAAGACGCAGACGACGTCGCGCGCCCCGCGCCCGGCGCCCCTCTCGGCCTCACCGACGGTGATCGCGCCGAGATCGTTGACCAGCCGCGCGCCACCGAACCGCGCGGCGAGCAGCGCGCCGAACGGCAGCTCCCGCCAGCCGAGGTTCGGCGCCAAGGCGACGACACCGCCGTGGCTGCGAATCGAGCCGGCCAGGCCGACCGCCATCGGCGCCCCCGGCGGCGGCGCGAGCTCGCCGAGGAGCAGCGCGAGCTGATCGACGACGGCTTCCGGGCTGCGCTCACCGAGCGGCCGCCGCACCGCGCGTACGATGTCGCCCTGCGCGTCGACCAGCGCCGCCCGCAGCGTCGAACCGCCCAGGTCGACGCCGACCGCCAGGCTCATCGCTCGAGCTCACTCCGGGCGGCGGCCAACTCGGCGTCGAAGCGGGCGCGGATCGCCGCCAGGCGCGCTTCGTTGTCGGCCTCGAAGCGCAGGACCAGCAGCGGCTGCGTGTTGCTCGCCCGCACCAGCCCCCAGCCGTCGGGCCACTCGACCCGCGCGCCATCGAGGTCGATGACCCGAAAGCCCTCGGCCCGGCCAGCGACCGAGAAGCGCCGGACCACCTCGGCCACCAGGCGGAACTTCAGGTTCTCCGGGCAGTCGACGCGCAACTCCGGCGTCGACACCGTGGTCGGCAGGTCCGCCAGCCGCTCGCCGATCGTCTGCTCGCCGGCGCCGAGGATCTCGAGCAGCCGGCCGCCGGCGTAGACCGCGTCATCGAAGCCGTAGTAGCGGTGGGCGTAGAAGATGTGACCGCTCATCTCACCGGCCAGCGCGGCGTCGAGCTCCTTCATCTTCTCCTTGATCAACGAATGCCCGGTGCGCCACATCACCGCCTGGCCGCCGTGCCGCGTGACGTCGGCGAAGAGCGTCTTCGAGCACTTGACCTCACCGATGATCGACGCGCCCGGCACCTCGGCCAGCAGCGCGCGGGCGAGCAGGGTCAGCAGCCGATCGCCCCAGACGATCGCCCCGTCGCGATCGATGACGCCGATCCGGTCGGCGTCACCATCGAAGGCGATGCCCAGCGCGGCGCCGTGCGCCGCGACGCTGGCGCCGAGCGCCCGCAGGTTCTCGGGCACGGTCGGGTCCGGGTGATGATGCGGGAAGGTGCCGTCCGGATCGCAGTAGAGCGGCTCCACCTCGTAGCCGAGGCGCCGGTAGAGCGGCACCGCGGTCATCCCGCCGGTGCCGTTGCCGGCGTCGACCACGAGCTTCAGCGGTCGCGCCGCCGGTCGCAGCGTCGCGGCCAGGTCGGCGATGTAGGCGTCGAGCAGCGTCACCGCCTCCCGCCGGCCGGCGCCCGCGACGTAGTCCTCGGCCAGGATCGTCGAGCGCAGCGCTGCGATCTCACCGCCGTGAAGGCTGCGGCCGAGCAGCGTCAGCTTGAAGCCGTTGTACTCGGCCGGGTTGTGGCTGCCGGTGATCTGCACGCCCCCGTCGGCGCCGAGGTGACGGATGCCCCAGTAGTTGACCGGCGTCGGCATCACGCCGCCGTCCCACACCCGGCAGCCCGAGCGGCACAGGCCGTCGACCAGCGGCTCGAGCAGCGCCGGCCCGGACAGGCGACAGTCGCGCCCGACCAGGACCTGGGTCCCACCGCCCCGGCGGACGAAGGTGCCGGCCGCCCGGCCGAGGTGGAAGGCCACCTCCCCGGTCAGGTCGCGGTCGGCGACGCCCCTGACGTCGTACTCGCGGAAGATCCCGGCGGCGATCTTCATGGCAGCTCCGCCAGCTCGCGGTCGACCTCGCGCTCAATCTCGCGCAGCCGCGACGCCGCCTGCTCCGGGGTCAGATCCCGGCGGGCTCGCTCGTAGGCGCGCTTGTAGACCAGCTCGGCCTTCGGCGCCTCGCCGACCGGCTCGTTTGGCTCGCTCGGCTCGCTCGGCTCGACGGCCACTGGCGCCGCCGGCCCGTCCGCCGGGGCGCTGCAGCGCCCACAGCCGGCGAGCAACACGAGGGCCAGGAGAGTCATCGCCCCTTTCATGGGTTCCCCTGCCAATTCTTCAACAACACCCAGGCCCGCAACTGCTGCAACCGCGCCCAGTGCCGGCGCAGCTCCTTGCGCCGCACCGCCTCGACCCGCTCGAGCAGGGCCAGATCGTCCTCGCGCGCGGCGAGCTGCTCGATGACGTCGAGCTCCGCGATGCGCTCGAAGTGGCGCACGACCTCCTGGTCACGGCGTCGCTCCGCATCGCCGCGCAGGTCGGGGGCCTCCTCGGCCGGCGCATCGCGCTTGAGCAACGAGCCCTGGCGGATCTTGTTGATCTCCCGCCGCGGCGCCTTCGCCGGCGCCACGCCGTCGTCGACCGCGGCCGGGGCCTTGGCCTTCTCTTTGCTCGGCGCCGCCCCGACCGCGCCGGCGGCGAGCAGCACGCCCAGGGCCAACCGGCCGACCGCGGCCGACCGGCGCCACCCACCTGTCAGAGATACTCGTTCCATTGTCGCTCTTTCAGCTGCTCGATGATCGCGCGCACGTCTTGCGCTCGCTCCGCCGGCACGACCAGCGTCGCGTCCGGCGTGTGGACGATGACCAGATCGCGCACGCCGAGCGCGCCGATCACGTGACCGTCACTCGCGTGCACGACGCACCGCTGACTGTCGAGGAGCACCGCCCGGCCGCGGATCCAATTTCCCTGAGGGTCGGCGGTGAGCACCGACTCCAGGCCGTTCCAGCTGCCCAGGTCCGACCAGCCGCAGTCGACCGGGATCACCGCGACTTCCTCGGCCCGCTCCATCACGCCGTAGTCGATCGAGATCGACGGCAGCGCCGCGTAGACATCGCCGAGCACCCGCTCGTAGGTCGGGGTGCCAACCGCCCGGGCGACAGCCGTGATGCCGCGGCCGACCTCGGGAAGCTGCCGATCGACCTCGGTGAGCAGACGGTCGGCGCGGAGCACGAAGATGCCCGCGTTCCAGAAGAAGTCCCCCTGGGCGACGAAGGCCCGGGCGCGCGCCGCGTCCGGCTTCTCGCAGAAGCGCACGACGCGGAAGGCGCCCAGCTGACGCGACTCCGGCTCGCCCCGCTGAATGTAGCCGTAGCCCACCTCGGGCCGGGTCGGGATGACGCCGAGGGTGACGATCGAGCCCCGCTCGGCCAGCTGTGCGGCGCGCGCCAACGCGGCGTTCAGCGCCTCGCCATCGGCCACGGTGTGATCGGCCGGCAGGACCGCGAGGATGCCGCGCGGGTCCTGCGCCTGGATGTGAGCCGCGGCGAGGGCGATCGCCGGCGCGGTGTTGCGCGCCTGGGGCTCGACCAGCACCTGCGCGGCCGGCACCTCGGGCACCTCGGCGCGGCAGGCGTCGGCGTGCCGCGCGCCGGTCACCAACCACCAGCGCGCCGGCGGCGCCAGAGGCGCGACCCGGGCGAAGGTCTCGGCCAACAGCGACCGCCCGCCGAACGACAAGAGCTGCTTCGGCCGGCGTCGGCGCGACACCGGCCAGAAGCGCGTCCCCGATCCGCCGCCGAGCACGACGATGTGGATGTGGTTCTTCTCGCGCATCGCCGGGCTCACGCTACCACTTCTCTACTGCGCTCTCCAGCGACGCAGGACGCCCACCAACTCGCGCAGCATGTGGGCGGTCGCTCCCCAGACGTCCTCCCCGTCGTGGGGGAAATGCCAGACCTTGAGCGCGCTGCCCTGCCAGCGATGCTCCTGGGCCTGCCAGCGCCGCTCGTCGAGCAACTCGTCCAGCGTCACGGTGAACACGCGCGCGACCTCCTCGGGGTTGGGCACGAGAGGGGTGTCGACGGCGAGCGCCCCGACCACCGGCGTGACGTGGTAGCCGGTCACCGTAACCAGATCGTCCAGCCGCCCGAGCACCCGCACGGCCGCGGGAGCGATGCCCAGCTCCTCCTCCGCCTCGCGCAGCGCCGCGGCAGTGGCGTCGGCGTCGTCGGGCTCGAGCCGCCCGCCCGGAAAGGCCACCTGCCCGGAGTGCAGGGTCTGATCCTCGGTCCGCCGGATCAGCACGATCTCGACCGCGCCGTCGCTGCGCTCGCGCACCGGCACGAGCACCGCGGCCGGCTGGCTCTGTCCCACCGGCAGCGTCAGCGGGTCGTGGGCCGCGACCCGCGCGCCGAGCTCGGCCAGGGTCACAGCAGCACCAGGCTGATGATCCCTGCCGGGACCAGATAGACCGCGAACCAGTGCAATCGGCCGCGCTTGACCAACGGGACGAGCAACCTCAGGGCGAGCAGGCCCGACAGCAGCGCCGCGACCGCGCCGACCGCCAGCGGCCCAACGGCCGGCGCCGTCTCGCCGCCGAGGTGCTTGAGGTGCAGGACCACCGCGCCG
>JBFYZW010000038.1:0-9415 GCA_041309305.1 Deltaproteobacteria bacterium
CGCAGCGCCGCGAGCGAGCGGTCGTGCGCCCGGGTGAACAAGAGCAGCGCCGCCGCGGCGCCGAGACCGGCGGCGAGCATGTCGGCCTGCGCGTCCCAGATGAAACCCTGGGTGCCGAGGAAGCGGTCGCCCCCCTCCGGGTCGAGCAGCACCGCGGCGCCCCACTCGAACAGCTCGTAGGCGGCGGCGAAGCCGAGGATGACGTTGATGAGGATGAAGCGCAGCCAGCCGCCGTCGCGTAGCGGCGTTTGGCGCAGCAGCACCTCGCGCAGCACGAAGACCGGGAAGAAACCGAAGGCGACGTGGCCGATCTTGTCGTAGTTGTTGCGCGCGAAGCCGAACCACTCCTTCATCCACTCGCCGAGCGGCGCCTTCGCGTAGGTGTAGTGCCCGCCGTAGAGCAGCACCAGGATGTGCAGGAAGACCGCGACGTAGACCCAGCGCGACAGCGGGAAGCGGCGGAAGCTGACCGCCAGCGCGATCATACCAACCAACCCCGGGCCGACCTCGAGCAGCCAGTTGAGCGGCCCCTCCGGCGTGAGCCAGAACGACGGCGCCATCATCACCAGCAGCGCCGCCGCCAGCGTCACCGGCAGGCGAGCCTCCTCGCGCGTCCCGACCAGCGGCTCGTCCATGCCCGCCAAGAGAGCAGCTCGCCGGCCGCGCTGCAAGCGCCCGGGCCGGCGCTTTGCGTGCTGTAGCCCGGCCGGGTATGAGTCAGGGATGGCGATGGGCCGAGCCCTCTCACTTCTGCTCCTCTCCATCGCCGGCTGCGGCCGGGTCCCGACGCTCGAGGACTGCCGCACTCGCGGCGCCCCCGAGTTCGAGCTCGTCGGCCTGCCGTGCGACGGGCCGGACGTGGACCTGTGCGCGGAGGGCGTCTGGGAGTGCAGCCCGCTCGGTGAGCTCTCCTGCACCGACGCGACCAACGACGCACGCGAGATCTGCAACGGCGTCGACGACGACTGCGACGGGCTCACCGACCCGGGCTGCGGCTGCCTCGCCTTGCCACCGCCCGACTGCGACCCGGACGGCGACGGCCTACCGCCGCGCGCCTGCGCCGAGCCGACGCTCTCCGGCGCCGAGACCATCGCCTGCGTCTGCGCCGCGGCGCCGTGCGCCGACCTGCGCTGCCAGACCAGCCACACCGACGTGCAGACCGCGCTCGACGCGCTCGCGCCCCTCGGCGCGCCGACCGAGCTCTGGCTGTTCGCCGGCACCTACGACGGTTTCACCGTCGAGGAGCTCGGTAGCGACGCGACCCGGCCGCTGCGCATCACTGCCCACTGCGCCGCCGGCGAGCGCGCCGCGGTGATCGTGCGCAGCACCGTCGAGCTGAAGAGCTCCAACGTCACGCTCGAGGGGATGCGCGTCGATCTCGGCGCGCAGCTCGCCGCCGGGGTGCGCGTTCACGACACGCCGGCGCTGCGCACCGAGCAGGTCAGCTTGCGCGCGCTGACCATCACCGGCGACGCGCTGTCGACCGCGGAGGACCACGCCTATGTCTTCCTGCGGCCGTACCACAACAGCGACCTCGGGGCGCTGACCGTCGAAGAGGTGGACATCTACGGCGGGGCGAACGGCTCGCGTCGTCACGGCATGATGCTCGACCACGTCGCGGGCGTCGTGGTGCAGGACAGCTCGTTTTGTCGCCTGGACACACCAGCGGAGGATATCGGGCTCAGGATCCTCGGCACCGGCGTGCTGGTCAGCCGCAGCCTGACCCGCGCGGTGGACGTCGGCTTCTCGTTGGCCGATGGTGATTACCTCGTTGACGAGGTGCTGGCGACCGGCTGCCGCGCCCACGGCATCAGAACCGACGGTTACAACGGGACGATCAAGAACAGCCGCCTGCTCGCCAACGGCAACGGCCTAGACGCGATGGACGGGGTGGGCCTGGTCGTCTTCAACAGCCTGTTCGCGGGCAACGCCGGCTACGGGGCGTGGCATCACCGCACCGACGGCTGCTGCGGCACCCTCGGCGCCTTCTGGTACAACACCTTCGCCGAGAACGGCGTCGCTGGTCTCGTGCTCGAGGGGCTGCTCGACCGCGAGATCTGGGAGGTGAGCTTCAACCTCTTCGCCGGCCAATCGAGCCCCGGGGCGGTCGGGCTGCGCACCGTCAACTACGCGATCGTCACCAGCGTCGGCAACCTCTTCCACGACAACCAGGCGACCTGCGCCTGCAGCGGCGCCGACTGCGGCAGCGCCACCGACTGCCAGAACGACACACCGCTCCTCACCGGCGCGCCGGCGTTCGTCGACGGGCCGGGCGGCTGGCGCTACCTGCTCGCCCAGCCGCCGGAGCAGCCGATCGCCAGCGCGGCGCTCGACGCCTCGAGCGAGGCCGCCGCCGCCGCCTGCGTCGCCGGCACCTGCCTCGGCGCCCGGACGACCAGCACGACCACCGCCGTCGACGGTGGCCAGGCCGACCTCGGCTTCCACTACCCGGTCTGCCCGTAGACGACCGGCTCAGTCGATCTTGACCAGCTCGACCCGGCGGTTCTTCGCCCGCCCCTCGTCGGTGGTGTTGTCGGCGATCGGCTTGGCCGCCCCGAGGCCGGCGGTCTTCAGCCGTTTGCCGTCGACGCCGGCCTTGACCAGCGCCGCCATCACCGCCTTGGCGCGCTCGGCGGAGAGCTTCGTCGCCTTCTTCGGGTCGCCGGTGTCGTCGGTGTGCCCCTCGATGCTCAGCTTCAGCTCCGGTTGGCCTGTGAGCAGCTTGACCACCTCGTCGACCACCGGCTTCGACTCCGGCTTGATCGTCGCCTTGTTGGTGTCGAAGTTGATGTACAGGGCGATGTGGCCGTCGGCGTCGAGCGCGGTCTGCATCGCCTCGGCGGTGACTTCGACGTCTTGTTTCATCTCGCCCCGCTCGCAGGCGATCAGATCGTACCAGGCGCCCTCGGCGTTGGTGGAGATGGTGAACCATATCTCCTTGCCCTGGTGCTTGAACGTCCCGCTGGCGAACTCGACCCCGTCGAGGTCGCCACACTTCTCGCCGTCGCAGACGCCGTCGTGCAGGAGCTTGCCGCCGGCCTTCTTCACCGCGTTGGCGTAGTTGCGCCGGATCTGCAGGGCGCTGGCCCGCGGCTTCTCCTCGATCAAGGTGTAGGTCAAGCGCGAGACCTTGCCCTCGACGCTGACCACCTTCTTGCCGTCGAAGAAGGGCTGCGCGTCGAACTCGAGCACGTCGGCGCGGCTCAGGTAGTAGTTGGGCATGCGCGAGAGGTAGGGCAGGTCCCGGCACCCCTCGCAGTCCTCCTCGCCGAGCGCCGCCCCGGTGGACGGAGCGACGAGCGCGATCGCCAGCGGACCCCAGAACCGAAGCGTGAGAGCCATGGGAGCCTCCTCTGTCGGCTCACCGCGGTGAGCGACAGAGGAGGGATCTACCACAACGACGCGTGCGCGGGGAGTGGGTCTCAGAGCGGGGTGGCGTCGTGGAGCGTGAAGCGCTGCACGCCGTAGTAACCGCTCGGCAGGTAGACGACGTCGTCGGCGATGCGCACCGCCACCGGGTAGCCCTGGGTGCGGAACGCGCCCAGGAGGCTCGGCGCGGCGGCGTCACTGACGTCGACGACGATCAGCCCCTCGCCCCAGCCCATGTTGAGGAAGGCGCGCCCCTGGGCGACGTCCATCAGGTAGCCGTAGCCGCTGGCGGTGAAGGCGCCGGCCGGCAGGAGGTTGTGCGGCGCGCGGACGTCGAGCAGCGCCAGCTCGGTGGTCGGCGGCGCGCAGCTCGAGTAGTCACCCCAGGACTGGGTGAGCAGGTGCGCGAAGCCGTCGTGGATGGTGAGGCCGGTCAGGTATTGCGACGTGCCGCTGGCCAGATCGACGCTGTCGAGCAGCTGGGCCTGGCTGCCGTTCAGGCGCAGGCTGTTGAACGTCTGCTCCAGCCCGCCGTCGTCGGTCCACAGCGAGTTGAGCGTGAAGATGAACGCGCCGTTGGCGGTGGCGTCGACGAACTGGCCGGGGACGTTGACGCCCGGCAGGCGCACCGGCCCGGCGAGCCCGTCGAGGTCGACGCGGCCGAGATAGTAGGCCGCCCAGGAGTAGGTCGAGTCGGGCACGGTCACTGGCTCGTAGTAGGTGTAGTAGACCGTCTCGCCGCGAGCGCTGACCTGGGAGGCCTGGTGCGGCAACGCGAGCTCGGTGGCCACCGGCGCGTCCGGGTCGGCCAGGTCGACGATCCACAGCGCGTCCACCGCCTGCGCCGCGTCGCCGGCGCCATCCCCCTCCGCCATGTCGTCGTACCACCCCCACCACTGCTGCGGGTGGAGGATCAAACGGTCACCGAGCTGCACGATCTCGCCGCCCGAGTACCACCACCAGTTCCAGTAGCCGTACCGGCCGGCGTAGTAGTCAAAGCCGCCGCTCATCGCCAGCTCGACCTCGCCGCGCGCCACCGGGTTGAGCGGGTCGCTCAGGTCGAAGACGCTGACCCGGGTCAGGTCGGTCGCCCAGTCGTAGCTGGCGACGTAGACCAGCGAGCCGTTGGCGAACAGGCGCCCGTACGGCGCGTCGAGCTCGACCCGCGCCAGCACCGGGCCGGTGTCCGGCTGGACCGCGGGGACGACCCGCAGCTCCTGCGGTTGCCCCTGCTCGGAGCCGTACCAGGACCAGTACTCGCCGACGAGCTGCACGGTGTGCTCGCCCATGACCAGAAGGTCGGCGACGTTCCAGGCCAGCTCGAGCGCGGCGGTGGCGACCGGCGCGTCGAGATCGGTGACGTCGAACACCTCGAGGTGATTGTAGGAGAGCGCCAGCACGCGCTCCTCGACCGCGCGGGTGCGGTGCACGTAGCCGAGCGTCGGCATCACGCCGCGCGCCTGCAGGTCGTCGCCCAGCCAGGAGACCGTCGCGACGCCGCGGGCGTACTCGCCGGCGTCGTCGGCCCAGCTGGCGAAGGGGATGAGCACCAGCCCCTGGTCGTCGAGGATGGTCAGCGCCTTCGGGTCCCAATTCGCCTGCGACCAGCTGTAACCGTCGCCGATCGGCACCTCGTCGACGAGGACCGGTGCGTCGGCGACGGTGACGTCGAAGAGCTTGAGCGAGACGCGCCGCGGCCAGGATGTGTCGTTGACGCCGAGCGCAATGAGCCGCATGCCGCGCACCTCGAGGTGGTCCACCCAGCCGGGGATCTCGAGGATCGCCTTGAGCTGCGGGTTGTAGGGGTTCGAGAGGTCGATGACGTCGAGCGGGTCGACCGACTGCGGCAGGTGAATGGTGTAGGCGCGCTCGCCGGCGAAGCGGGTCGCCATCAACGTGCCGGCGTCGGCGATACGCAGCAGGCCCTGCTGAACGAGCTGGTCGGGGTTGGTGGTGTCGAAGGTGCGCAGCTCCGAGTGACCGACGCCCTCCCAGAAGTGGGTGACGATGCGGAACGAGCCGTCGTACCAGTCGAGCGCGTAGCGATCGCGCAGGTAGCCGGGCACCGCGACGCTGTCGCGCACCGCGATGTCGCCGGCCGGGTCGCTGATGTCGACGTAGGTGACGATCGAGCCGTAGCTCGAGGCGCCGGTGAAGTCGTCGTACTCCCACGCGTACTGGGCGACGAAGATCGCGTTCTGCGTCACGTGGATGTAGTTCGACGAGCCGGGGAAGGTCTGGCGCTCGACCTCGACGATGTTGGCCGGGTCGAAGATGTCGATCGACGCGACGAAGGTGAGGTTGACGTCGTCGTCGCTGCCGCTGCAGCTCCACCATGCGTAGCGGTTCGAGACGACGTAGAGCACGTCGCCGACCCGGCGGGTGTCGGAGACGTACCCCTCGACGTTGATGCCGCCCATCACCTCGGGCAGCGCCGGGTTGCTGATGTCGACGATGACGATCTGCGAGCCGTGCCAGACGTCGGCGTCGGCGTCGGCCTCGAGGTTGCGCCAGTAGGAGAAGTAGTTGCTGACCACGACGTAGGCGCGCGTCCCGTCGATGTACATCTCGACCGGATAGCCGTAGACCTTGGCCATGCCGAGGATCACCGGCGCGTCGGGGTTCTGGATGTCGATGATCTCCAACCCGCGGTAGGCGTTGAGCACGTAGAGCAAATCGCCGCTGACCCGGATGACGTCGGCCTCCTCGATCTCCCGCTCCTCTCCCTCCTGGCGAGAGTTCGGCGCGGCAGCCGAGTCTTCCGCTCCCCCGAGCCCGTAGTAGCCGGTCGGCGCGGCGCTCAAGAACTGCGTGTCGCCGGCCTGCGGCCGGCCTGGCAGCTGCCGGGCGCCGCTCGGCCCTGGGAGCTCACACGCGGTGAGCAGCGAGAGCGTGAGCCCCGAGGCGATGAAGACGAGATAACCAGCGTCGCGAACCAACCAGCTAGATTTCATTGTGGTAGACCTCCGTGAGTCCTGGGCGACGCCCACAGAAGCAAGCCGGATGCCAAGCCGGATCGATCGCATAACTATGAATAGATTGAAAAATTTAGTGCTGGTCGGCACCGGCTTGTCTCCAAACGTTGTCGAGTATCCAGAAGTTGTCGTGATCTGGAAGCAGCGCAGGTGGGCGAAATTGACCTATGCCGGAGAATAGGGCCTCCGGCGTGACGGTCGAACGGCGGAACAGCCGGCGCCACCAGAGGGTTTCTTCGTCGCGGCGATTGCGGTAGGGTGGACGCCGCTGAACTTGAGCATGGAGGCGAGTATGTTCCGGCACGTCGTAACGTTGCTTCTGGCCTTCGGCCTTGCGCTCCCCGTGGTCGCCCGCGCCCAGGGCGGCAACCCGCTGCTCAACAAGGTGGTCGAGGACGTGATCGCGACCTACAACAAGCAGCAACGGCCGATGGTGGTCTTCGACCTCGAGGGCTCACTGCTCGACAACCGGCCACGCATTCTCCAGATCTTGCAGGAGTTCTCGCGCGACAAGAAGTTCATCACCCCGGACGCGGCGCAGAAGCTCTCGACGTTGACGCTGCCGCTGGTCCAGTATCGTCTGCCCGACACGCTGGCCGCGGTGGGCATCTCCGAGCCGGTGCTGGTCCAGAACGCCGCCGCGTTCTGGGCCGAGCGGTTCTTCACCGATGACTACCTGAAGTACGACCAGCCGCTGCCGGGCTCGGTGGACTTCGTGCGCCGGCTCTACTCGAGCGGGGCGCGGATCGTCTACGTGAGCGGCCGCGACGCGCAGCGCCAGCTGATGGGCACGGTCAAGAGCCTGCGCGATCACGGCTTCCCGATCGGCATCCAGGGCACCGAGCTGATCATGAAGCCGACCGCCGCGACGCAGGACGCGATCTTCAAGCAGCAGGTGACCAACTACCTGCGCCACTACGGCACGGTGATCGCGGCCTTCGACAGCGAGCCGGCCAACGCCAACGTCTACCGGCGGGCCTTCGCCGAGGCGACCGTGGTGCTGGTCGAGGCGCCGCGGGCGCCGAACCCGCCGCCGCTTCTGGCCGAGGTGCAGAAGCTGTTCAGCTTCCAGTGAGGCGCGTCCCCCGTTGATGCGCGTCGCGGTCACCGGCGCCACCGGCCACCTCGGGGTCAACCTGCTCCGCCTGCTGCTCGAGCGGGGCCACGCGGTCCGCGCCGTCGTTCACCGCTCGGACGACGGGCTCGACGGCCTCGAGGTCGAGCGGGTGCCCGGCGAGGTGCTGGCCCCCGAGACGCTGCGCCCGGCGTTCGCCGGCCGGGACTGGGTGTTCCACCTGGCCGGCAAGATCTCGATCACCGGCGATCCGGACGGCAGCGTGATGCGCACCAACGTCGACGGCGCGCGCCACGCCGCCGAGGCGGCGCTCGCCGCCGGCGTGACCCGCTTCGTCCACACCAGCTCGATCCATGCCTTCAGCCAGGAGCCGCTCGACCAGCCGCTCGACGAGACCCGCGCGCGCGCCACCGCCGCGCACCTGCCCGCCTACGACCGCTCGAAGGCCGCCGGTGAGGCGGCGGTGCGCGAGGTCGCGGCCCGCGGCCTCGACGCGGTGATCGTCCACCCGACCGCGGTGCTCGGCCCCCTGGACCTGCGCCCGTCGCGCGTCGGCCGCGTGCTGCTCGACCTCTACCACCGCCGCCTGCCGTCGCTGGTCGATGGCGGCTTCGACTGGGTCGACGTTCGGGACGTCGCGCGCGGGCTGCTCGCCGCCGCCGAGCGCGGCCGCACGAACGAAAGCTACCTGCTCGCCGGCCACTACCACACGGTCGAGGAGCTGGCCGCGCTGGCCCGCCAGGTGACCGGCGTCGCCCCGCCGACCTTCGTCTCGCCGATGTGGCTCGCCCGCCTCGGCGCGCCGTTCATCGAGGCCTGGGGTCAACTCCGCGATCGCGAGCCCTTGTACACCGCCGAGTCGCTGTTGGCGCTGCGCGCCAACCGGCAGATCTCGGCCGCCAAGGCCGCGCGCGAGCTCGACCACCGGCCCCGCCCCCTCGCCGAGACGATCGCCGACGCCTACGCCTCCTTCGCTGCGGCCGGCATGTTGCGGCCACCCCTCGGCCAGGCTTAAGTGCGGGCCGAGGAGGCGGCAATGGCCGGACGGGTCTGGCGACGCGTGCGCGGGTGGCTCCTGGCCCGGCCGGCGGCGCTCGTCTTCGTCGCCGCGCTCGCCTTCGCCGCGACCATCGACCGCGACGTGCCGTGGACCGACGACGCGCGCTTCTACGTCCCGGCGGCGGCGGCCTACGGCGCGTGGCTCGCCGACGTCGGCGCCGGCCTGCTGCGCCTCGACACGACGCCGCTCGAGCGCGCCGCGCGCGACCGCGCCTTCGGCCACAACCACGAGCACCCGCCGGTCGGCAAGTACGCGCTGGCGGTCGGCTGGCTGCTCTTCTACCGCTGGACGGGCCTGACCGACGAGGTCACCGCCTGCCGCACCGGCGTCTGGGCGCTGTGGGCCTGGATGATCGCCCTCTGCTTCGCCGCCCTCCATCGCCACCGCGGCGGCGCCGCCGCCACGTTCGGGGCGCTGGCGCTGGCCTTGATGCCGCGCCTCCTCTTCCACGGCCAGGTCGAGACCCTCGACCTGCCGGTCACCGCCTTCGTCTTCGCCGCCGGGCTCGCGGTGTTCGCCGCGCTCGAGGCGCCGAGCTGGCGGCGGACGCTCGGCGCGGCGCTCGTGTTCGGCCTGGCGCTCGGCTGCAAGCTCAACGCGCCATTCTTGCTCGGCGCGGTCCTCCTCTATTGGCTCCTCGTCTCACCCCCGCGGGCCAGCGGCGCCGGCGTACACCTGCCGGCCATCCCGGCGACGCTCGTCGCGCTGCTCTGCCTCTCGCCGCTGGTCGCGCTCGCGGTCTGGCCCTGGCTCTGGTCCGACACGCTGGCGCGCCTCAACGACTACCTCGCCTTTCACCTGCACCACTACGGCATCCTCTTCTACTTCCGCGGCGCGCTCTACGGCGAGGCGGTCGCGCCCTGGTACGCGGCGCTGGTGATGCTGGCGCTGACCGTGCCGCTGCCGGTGCTGCTCCTCGCCGCCGGCGGGGCGCTC
>JBFYZW010000039.1:0-4435 GCA_041309305.1 Deltaproteobacteria bacterium
CCGTGCCCGACGAGCGTCTCGACCTCGGCGAGCGAGAGCGTGATCGTCGGTTTGCCCCGGGTCGCCGGCACGGTGAAGCTGAGCGGGCCGAGCTGGACGCTGAGCGGCGTGCCCGGGCTCGGTGTCGCGTCGCGCCCGCGGCGGCCGCCCGGTCGGCCGCCGAAGCGGCTCGCGGCCACCGGGCTGATCTCGGCCAGCCAGGCGCGCTCGAGCAGCGACACCTGGCTGGCGTAGGCGCGGGCGTGCTGCAACAGCTCACCCGCGACCGCGAGCAGCGGCGGCCGGTCGAAGAGGACCGAGCCGGGGTGCAACGCGACGCGCGCGCCGGAGGCGGTCTCGTAGTCGTTGACCGCGCCGCGACGGCGGATGACCCGATCGGCGAGGCCGGTGGCCACGGCGCGCACCAGCTCCTCGGTCGGCCCGCCGCCGGCGATCTCGATCCCCTGCGTCGTGGCGATCTCGGCCAGCTGCCGGTGCGCCTTGGCGACGAAGGCCATGATCTCGGCGTCGAGGAAGTGGCGGGTGCAGAAGCGCGGGCCGTCGGCACTGTCCTGATAGGCGCGGTAGACGTTGAGCAGCGTCGCGACGTCGCCGAGCGGGTGGGCGAAGCGGCGCTGGGCCCGCCGCGCGGTCTCGAGCTGGTCCTCGGGGGCGAGGAAGGGGCCGCGGGTGGAGAGGAAGGCGCCGGCGACGAGCACCTCGTCGACGACGCGCGGGTAGCGCTCGGCGGCGGCGATGACCATGCGCGCCAGTCGCGGGGCGAGCGGGAA
The DNA here is from genome assembly GCA_041309305.1 of Deltaproteobacteria bacterium. GTDB lineage: Bacteria > Myxococcota > XYA12-FULL-58-9 > XYA12-FULL-58-9 > XYA12-FULL-58-9 > JBFYZW01. The sequence goes on from JBFYZW010000039.1 coordinate 771, forward strand.
CGGCACCATCCGCCGGCCGATCTCGGTCAATCGGCGCTGGCGGTCGATCGCGCCGAGCGCGAGCAGGGCGTCGAGGGCCGCGTGCAGCTGGTTGCGCGGCGGCGGCGTCGGGAAGGGGAAGGTCTCGAGGTCGGGCACGTCGAGGTCGATGAGGCGCAGCACGACCTCGGCGAGGTCGACCCGGCGGATCTCCTCGCTGGTGAACTCCGGCCGCTCGTCGTACGACTCCTCGCTGTAGAGGCGGATCACCTCGCCCGGCCCGGTGCGCCCGGCGCGGCCGGCGCGTTGCTGGGCCGAGGCACGGCTGATCGGCTGCTCGCGCAGGCTGGTGATGCCGCTCTGGGTCGAGAAGCTGGGGATCTTGGCCAGCCCGAGGTCGACGACGAAGCGGACATCCGGGATGGTCAGCGAGGTCTCGGCGATGTTGGTCGCCAGCACCACCTTGCGCCGCGGCGCGACGTCGGCGAACACCCGCTCCTGCTCCTCGCGCGTCAGCCGGGCGTAGAGTGGCAGCACCTCGAGCTCGCGCCCCTCGCGCGCGCTGGTGAGCTCGCGCGCGACGGCGTGGATGTCGGCCTCGCCGCTCAAGAAGACCAGGATGTGGCCGGGGGTGCGCCGCCGATGGAGGGTGAGCACCGCGGCGGCCACGTCCTCGACGCGCTCGCGGCTGCGCTCGTTGTCGAGCGGGCGGTGGGAGAGCTGGATCGGGTAGGTGCGCGCGCTGATCGAGACCAGCGGCACCTCGCCGGCGACCGGGGCGAAGAAGCGCTGGAACTGGGCCGGGAACAGGGTCGCCGAGCTGACCACGACCTTCAGGTCGGCGCGGCGCGCGAGCAGGCGGTGGAGCAGGCCGAGGATGACGTCGATGTTGAGGCTGCGCTCGTGCGCCTCGTCGATGATCAGCAGGTCGTAGCGCCCGAGGTCGGCATCACCGCGCGCCTCCATCAGCAGGATGCCGTCGGTCATGATCTTGATCACGGTCCCGGGGCTGGTCTGGTCGTCGAAGCGGATCGCGTAGCCGACCCGCCCGCCGACCGCGACCCCCTCCTCGTCGGCGATGCGCCAGGCGACGCTGACCGCGGCGAGCCGGCGCGGCTGGGTGACGCCGACGCGGCGCAGCCCGAGGCGCCGGGCGAGGATGCGCGGCAGCTGCGTGGTCTTGCCGCAGCCGGTCGGTCCCTCGACGATGACCACCCGGTGCGCGCCGACCGCCGCGACGAGCTCCTCCTCGTGGCGGTAGATCGGCAGGCGGCGGGCTTCTTCGTCGGCGCGGCTCATCGTCTCGGGCCCCTCGCTTGACACATTTCGCCGCTGATTGGTAGCGGTTCTCTCGCGCCCGCGCCGCAGGTTGCTGACCGCGAGTGAGCTGCGCGCCCTTAGCGCAGGCCGTGGGCACGTGCCCGGGCGATGGCCTCGACCAGCTCCTCGGCCGAGAAGGGCTTGCGCAAGAAGAGCGCGCGACCCTCGGTCAGCTGGGTCGGCGCGACGACATCGCGCGGGTAGCCGGACATGAAGATGATCGTCAGCTCCGGGCGGCGCGCGGGCAGTCGGTCGACCAGCTCCGGCCCGGTCATCCCCGGCATGACGACGTCGCTGAGCAACAGGTCGATCTCCGCGGCGTGGTCGACGTAGGTCGCGATCGCCTCGTCGCCGCTCTTCGCGAGCAGCACCCGGTGCCCCTGCCGCTCGAGCAGCTTGGCCAGCATCTCGCGCACGAACGGCTCATCCTCGACCAAGAGGACGGTCAACGCGCCGATCGGCGCCGCCGGCGCGGCGGGCAGTTCGCTGGTCTTCGTCGGGCCGGCGTGGGGCGGCAGCCAGACGGTGAAGGTCGCCCCGGCGCCGGGCGCCGAGCGCACCGACACCTCGCCGCCGAGCTGCTGCACGATGGAGCGGACGATCGACAACCCGAGCCCGGTGCCGCGGGTCGGCTCCTTGGTGGTGAAGAACGGCTCGAAGATCATCTCCTGGAGCTCGGGCGGGACGCCGACCCCGTTGTCGCCGACCTCGAGCACGCACCCCGGCCGGTCACCAACGGCGGGCGCCGAGCGCAGCACCAGCGCGCCGCCGCCGGGCATCGCGTCGCGCGCGTTGACCGCCAGGTTGAGCAGCACCTGGTCGAGCTGGACCGGGTCGGCGAGCGTCGCCGGGACGGTCGGCGCCAGCTCCAGCCGAACGCGGATCCGCTCGCCGACCAACCGCTGGATCAGCGCCAACCGGTCGCGCAGCAGCGGGTTCAGGTCGATGACCTCGGGCGTGATCACCTGGTGGCGGCTGAAGGCGAGGATCTGGCGCACCAGCGCGCTCGCCTGTCGGCCGACGTTCTGGATCTCGGCCGCGTACAGGCGCGCCGGATCCCCCTCCGGCCGCAGCTGCTCGATCAGCGTCGCGTAGCCGAGGATGCCGGTGAGCAGGTTGTTGAAGTCGTGGGCGATGCCGCCGGCGAACTGGCCGATGGTCTCCATGCGCTCGGCGCGCGACACCTGCGTGCGCAGTCGCTCGCGCTCCCGCTCGGCCCGCACCCTGGTCGTGATGTCGAAGAACAACACGGCGGTCTGGTCTGGGGTCAGCGGCGTGACGACGACGTCGTGCGCCGCGCGCGGATCTCCCTCGCCCTCGCGGGTCACGGTCAGGCGCGCATCGCGCGCCGCGGCCACCGCCGCGGCCAGTGGGCCGGGGTCGTCGGCCAGGTGGGGATCGCGGAGCACCTGACCGGCCGAGCGACCGAGCAGGTCGGCCGCCGGCCGACCGCAGAGCTGGGCGCCGGCGTCGTTGCACTCCTCGAGCACCGGTTCGCCGTCCGGCCGGCGGCGATAGACGTGGATCGCGGCGCTCGCCGAGCGCATCAGGCCGCGCAGGGTCGACTCGGTGCGCTGCAGGCGCGCTTGCAGCTCGCCGGCCTCGCCGTCGAGGGGGCGCGCGATGAGCAACCAGGCCTCGAGGCTGCCCCAGGCGCCGCGGCGCAGCTTGCCGTGGCACCTGAGCCGTTCGGCCCCCCGCCGGGACAAACACCCCTGCCATGGCAGGCCGGCGTCGCCCGCCGCGTCCGGGGCGGGCAGCGGCTCGCCCAGAAGCTCGCCCCAGGTGTGGCGGCGCAGGGTGTCGCGATCGCAGCCGAGCCGGGCGCAGGCCGCGGCGTTGGCCTCGACGAGCTGCCCGGTGGTGCTGAAGACCAGCAGCAGCTCCTCGAGCCCGTCGGTCACCGAGCGCAGGGCGTGCAGCGGCTTCGCATCGCGTTCCGGCCAGCTCGGCACCACGAGCGGCCCGGCGAGATCGGCGAGCAGCTCGAGGCGCCGCCGACTCTCCGGGGCGAACGCGTCGGCGTGGGTCGAGGCGACGTTCAGGCTGCCGAACGGGCGGCCGCGAGCCGAGAGCGCCAGCACCGCGAAGGCGCGGATGCCCTCCTCGGCCGGGAAGACGTCCAGGCCGAGCTGCGCCAGCTCGCGGTTGTGCATGTACAGCGTCTGGCCGGTCTGGACCAACCGCGCCTGCGGGCTCGCCGGGGCCAGGCGCGCGGCCCGCGCCGCCAATGGGGCCGAGAAGCCGCGCTGCTGCAGCAGTGCGATCCCGCCGTCGTCCTGCAGCAGGTAGATCCCGGTCGCGTCGACCTCCGGCACCTCGAGCGCCGCCGCGAGCACGGCGGCGTCCGCACTCCCCGCCGCCGC
>JBFYZW010000040.1:0-5092 GCA_041309305.1 Deltaproteobacteria bacterium
GTCACTCGGCCCGCGCCGAGCCGCCGCCCGACCTGTCGACCGGCGCGCTCGGGCTCGACGTCTGGCGGGTGCTCCGCTACTGGGCCGAGGCGCCGAGCGAGACCGCGATCGTCGACCTGCGCGACCAGGAGAGCTGGGCCGCCTTCCACCTGCCCGGCTCTGTCCACCTCCCGGGGGCGGACGCCGCGGCGATCCGCGACGCGACCCCCGCGCGGCGCCTCTTGGTCGTCGGCCAGACCGACGCGGCGGCGGCGACGGTCGCCGATGAGCTCGGGCAACCACCGGCAGTGCGCAAGGTGCGCTTCCTCGTCGGCGGCGCCGCGGCCTGGTTCCTCGCCCTCGAGCTGCCGACCCGGCTGTTCGCCGAGCAGTCGCCGCCGCGCGGCTGGCTCGAGGCGCGGGACGCGCTGCGCCGCTGGGTCGCCGCGCCCCGGCCCTTCGACGCCGAGCTGCAGCGCGCCCTCGAGCTGCTCGCCGCCACTCCGTACGAGCCCACCGCCCTCGGCGCGCGCAAGCCGGCCGCCGCGCCGGGCAAGAAAAAGAAGCTGAGCGGCGGCTGCGGCTGAGCCGCGGCGCCGCGCCCACCCTTCCCTGCGTCGAGGTCGTCGGGCATAGTCCACCGTCGCGCCGCCGGTCGGCGCGACTCACCCGGGAGCTGCACGATGCAACGAGGCCAGGCAGGGTTGATGGTCGTCGCGCTAGTCGTCGCGTCGGTCGGCTGCGGCGAGGAGCGTGAGCTGCGCGGGCGGCGCGAGAGCCGCGGGCCGTTCACGGTGGTCTGGCTGGAGGGCACCCCCTACGAGATGGGCCGGCAGCAGGCGCGGCTGTTGCACGACGAGCTCGCCGAGGGGATCCGGGTGCTGCGCGAGGACATCCTCTTCCAGCTGATGGCGGCGATGGCCGACGAGCTCGGCCTGTTCGAGCTGGCGGCGACGCAGTCCTACCCGGAGATCGTCGCCGAGTGCGAGGGGCTGGTCGAGGGCCTCGCCGATCTGGGCTGGACGATGGACGACTGCATGGTGCTCAACTTCGGCGACGTGGTGGTCGAGAACGCGATGCACGACCTGCCGGCCGGGCCGGAGCCGCCCGGCTGCTCGCAGCTGTTCGTCACCGGCGCGGCGAGCGGCGGCGCGGGCCTGTTGCACGGCCGGCTGCTCGACTGGGCGCGCATCGAGTACGTCATCAACCACCCGGTGATCTTCGTCCGTCAGCCGCGCCGAGAGCTCGCACACGTGGTCATCGGCTTCCCCGGCAACCTTTCACCCTACTCGGGGATGAACGCCGCCGGCCTGTCGGTCGCCTCGAACGAGATCGAGCCCCCGTCGCCGCGCTACCACCGGCTCGAGGGACGCAGCCACGTGCAGATGGTCGCCCGGATGCTGGCCACCGCCGACAGCCTGGACGAGGCGCGGGCGATGGCGCTCGGCACGCCGCACCTGTCGCACGAGTCGATCGCCGTCGCCGACGGGCCGCGCGGCGCGGCCGAGGTCTTCGAGCTGTCGCCGAACGCGACCGGCGTGCGGGCGTTGGTCAACGACGTGCTGTTCACGACCAACCACTTCATCGCGCCCGAGACCGAGGCGCACGACGAGGTGCCCCCGTCGCAGGGCTCGCGCAAGCGCTTCGACCGCTTCGGCGAGCTGGCGCTGCCCGGCGGGTCGGCGTCATTGTACGGCGAGCTCGATCACCAGGGCGTGGCGCGCGTCCTGCGCGATCGGCTCGACCCCTGGACGCGGCTCGAGAGCGCCGCTGACGTCTTCGACGACAGCAGCACGTTGGCGACCAACGGCGCGCTCTACGCGATCGTCTTCGACGGGGCGCGCCGGCAGTTCTGGGTCTCGGCCGGCGTGCTGCCGGTCCCGCAGCAGCCGCTGATCGGCTTCTCGCTCGACGAGCTGCTCGGCCTGCCCGAGCCGGCGCCGTTGCTCTACGACGCGCTCTGAGGCGCGGCGGGGGCCCCGGCGGCGAAGACCGCCGCCGCCTCCGGGTGGGCGCGGCGCCAGAGCAGCGCGTCCATCGCGTAGTGCCACAGCGCCGGGGTGACCGCGACCGCGACCAGGAGGCCGGTCCAGGCGTCGCCGCCGGGCAGCGGGCCGCCGGGCAGCAGGTGGCGCTCGTAGAGGTAGTCGAGCAGCCCGGCGCCGGCGGCGAGCGCCAGCACAGCGGCGAGCGCCAGAGCCGGCCGGGCGCGCCAGAACGCCTGGGTGCGCACCAGGCTGTGGCGGGTCAGCGCGAAGTAGGTCAGCGCGTGGGTGACGAGCAGCGGGTAGAGTAGCGTCGCCTCGTCGCCACCGGCGAGCGCGCAGGCGGCGAACAGCACCCCCGGCGCGCCGACCGCCAGCGCCCGGTTCGGCTCGCGCACGCCGCGGCGGTAGAGGCGGGCCTCGTGCACGAGCCAGGCGGCGAGCGCAAGACCCAGCAGCGCGCTGGCCGGCGCGGCCAGCCAGGCGACCTCGAACAGGCGGTCGTGGCTGTCGTAGCGCAGGCTGTCGATCGCCAGCGGGCGGGTGTGCGCGACCAACAACGCCGCGAGCGGCAGCGCGTAGATGAAGAAGTGGCTTGCGGGGTCGGCGCGGCGGTTGAGCTTCTCGTACCAGCGCACCACGCCGTAGAGCTGGCGCAGGTGGTGGAAGACCGTGACGTAGAAGACGGCGATCCAGAAGCCCGGGACGCCGGCGAAGACCCAGGCGAAGGCGGCGGCGAAGACCGCCAGCGGCACCGCGGCGTAGATCGCCCGCCAGCGTCGGTCGAGCGCCAGGTCGGCGCCCGGCCGGACGACGGTGCGCAGCAGCGTCGTGTAGACGTGGCCCGAGTCGCAGCCCCAGACGCACAGCGCGACCAACAGCGCCGCCGGCCACGAGCCGTGCGGCAACAGCGGCGCGACGGCGAAGATGGCGAAGCCCGGCACCAGGATCCAACCGAGATCCCGGCCGGCACTGCCGAGGATCCAAGCGGGCGCGGGGGCGGCGGTGTCGTGATTCATTCCCGCATCGTTCCCGATCGCCGTGTGCGGGGTCAAGGGCCGCCGACCGACGTCCGGCCTGGTTTGTCGCCCAACGCCTATATAAAGGTAGGGCGAGCCCAGGTCGGTACCGGCGGGAGAAGAACAATGGAGTACGATTTCAAGGACCTGGAGGTGTTCTGCCAGGTCGTCGAGCGGGGCAGCTTCTCCCTGGCGGCGCGGGCCGTGCACCTGGCCCAGGCGACGGTGAGCGAACGGATCGCCGCGCTCGAGGAGAAGGTTGGGACCCAGTTGCTCGACCGGCTCGGCCGGCAGAGCGTTCCGACCCGGGCCGGCAAGCTCCTCTACCGGCGGGCCCGCGACCAGCTCGAGCTGCGCCGGCGGACGAACCTCGAGCTCGAGGCGTTGCGCGATGTCCACCGCGGCTGGTTGGCGATCGGCGGCAGTACGCTCCCTGGTGACTACCTCCTCCCCGGCGCGATCGCCCGATTCCGCCGCCAGTATCCGGCGGTCACTGTCACGGCCACGATCGGGGACTCGCAGGGGATCGCCGACCGGGTCGTCGATGGCACGCTCGAGCTGGCGGTGGTCGGGGCCCACGAGCGCTCGAGCCACCTGACCGCCACGCGGTTGTGGCAGGATGAGCTGGTGCTGGTCGTGCCGCGCGCGCACCCCTGGGCCCGGCGCAAGACCGTCGAGGTCGCGGCGCTGGGCCGCGAGCCACTCATCCTCCGCCCGGCCGGCTCCGGGACCCGGCGCCTGTTCGCCGAGCAGCTACGCCGAGCCCACGGGATCGAGCTCGACGCGTTGACCATCGCCGCCGAGCTCGGCAGCACGACCGCGGTCAAGCAAGCCGTCGCCTGCGGCCTCGGCGTCGCGGTCCTCTCGACCCGGGCGATCGCCGCCGAGCTCGCCGCCGGCCAACTCGCCTGCCTGCGGTTGCGCGGCTTGCGCCTCGAGCGCAGCTTCGCGCTCATCCGTGACCGACGCCGCTCCCGCTCGCCCCTCGCCGTCGCGCTCAGCCGCTTCTTGACGGACGGTCACGATTCCTGATCATCGCCTGCGGCCCCGCCCGATGACCGCCGACGCCGCCGACTGAGCGGCCATCGCCGTCGCCGAAGCGTGCCTCGGCTTCTATCGGCAATGCCTGTTTGTCATATCGGCTACACCGACGATATATCCGGCTGACCGCGGAGGCGTGATGACCACCGACTACCGACCGATTCCGGCGCGGCGTTGTGTGCGCTGAGTCGTGCGCTCAGCGAGGAGGCCTGAGATGACCGTCGACAAGGAGCTGCTGCTCGTGTGCAAGTCTGCCGCTATCGGCGACGGCGAGCCGGATCTGGGCGAGAAGCTGATGAAGAGCTTCTTCGCGATGCTGCTCGAGTCGGGGCGCATCCCGGCGCGGGCGATCTTCTTGAACTCGGGGATCTTCTTGACCACCACCGGCTCACCGGTGCTCGAGTCGCTGCGCGCCCTCGCCGCCGCTGGCTGCGAGATCCTCTCCTGTGCCACGTGCCTCGATTACTACCAGCGCAGCGACAAGCTCGAGCTGGGCCAGCCGACCAACATGCGCGACACCGTCAACGCGTTGCTCGGCTATGCCAAGGTGCTGACGCCCTGAGCAGAGCCGGGCTCCGGCGCCGTCGGGGCTCGACCGCGCCGCAACGTCGTGGCAAGAGATGATCGTCCCCGCATTGGCGAGACTGGGCGATGATCTCGGTCCTTCATAGGCTCATCGTCGGTGGGTACCTGCTCGGCATGGTGCCCTTCGGCCTGTGGTTGGCGCCGGCATGAGCTGCACGCGGACTGCCCTGGCCGCCGACGCAGTCGAGATCTTCACCGCCGGCCTGGCGGCGGTCGCGCCGGCGGCGCTGGTGCGCCGGGCGATCACCCTGGAGGACCGACGCCTGGTCATCCGCGGCCTCGGCGGCGAAGAGGCGAGCGCGCCCTGGCCGCCAGCGGCGGGGGTGTGGCTGGTCGGCGCCGGCAAGGCGGCCGCGGCGACGGCCGCGGCGCTCGAGGCGTTGCTCGGCGACCAGGTACGCGGCGGCCTGGTGGTGGTCAAGGACGGCTACGCGGCGCCGACCGCCCGCGTCGAGGTCGCCGCCGCCGGGCACCCGACGCCGG
>JBFYZW010000041.1:0-11375 GCA_041309305.1 Deltaproteobacteria bacterium
CCGGCGTCGGCCAGGGCCCAGAGCCCGAGGCCCCCGAGCGCGGCGCCGGCGAGCTGCGTGGCCAGCCCGCCGACGACGAGCAGGAGCAGCCGGCGGCGGGTCATTGGACGAAGACGACCTTGCCGCCGTCGATCTGCAGCGCCAGCCGCTTCTCGCAGGAGAGGATCGCCCCCTTGATGTTGTTCGCGTTCATGAACGCGAGCAGCTCGCGGGCGAGCTTCTGCCGCTCGCTCGGGCTCATCGCGTTCCAGGCCACCGGCGACAGGTCGGCGATCAGCACGGTCGGGTCCTCACCGCGCGACAGCGAGGCCTCGGTGAAGATCGGGAAGGTGCCGCGCAGCACGTGCATCTCGACCAGGACGTTCTCGTCGCGCAGCGCGGTCTTGGCGAAGTAGGCCGAGGCGATTGCGGTGAGCAAGAGCCCGACGACGACGACGCGACGGCGCGGCCGCGGACCGGCCACCGCCGCGGCGATCGCCTCGACCTTGGCGCCGCGCCGCGCCCGTTCGGCGCGCCGGAACGCGCCGCGCTTGAACGCCGCGGGCAGGTCGCCCATCGCGCGGTCGGCGAAGTAGTCCTCGGCCTCGGCGAGCCCCGCGAGCAGAGGCGGGTCGTCCTCCCCGCGGTTCTCGTCGTAGAGCTCGCGCAGGTTCATCCCTTCGCGCAGGGTCAGAAGCACGCTGCGCCGCTCGTTCTCCTTGGCCTTGTCGGAGGTCTCGACGTCGGTCAGGTTCCAGGAGGTGAGCGAGACGTCGAGCAGCTCGAGCAGCTCGCGCGCCCGCGCGACGAACTCCTCGTGCGATAGGGCACGGCTCGCCGGCGTACCCGGCGCACGGTCGCCGAGGTGGTGCAGCCAGACGCGGAACCCGACCCAGACCCGCTGCCAGTGCTCTGCCGGGGTCAGCCCCTCGGTCTCGACCCGACCGAAGAGCAGCTCCTCGTGCGGCGCCAGGCGGATCACCGCGGCGCGCAGCTCCTTGGCATCGATCTCGAGCGTCGGCGGTGGGTTGCCGAAGGCGACCGGGGTAACGAGGAAGTGCAACCAGTCGGCGATCGACGCGACGGTCGGGTGGGTCAGGATCGTCGCCTCCTCGGCGGCGTCCTGCTGCAGGCGGGCGAGGAACTCCTGGTTGCGGAAGGCGGCGATCGCCTCGGCGATCCCGGCCCGCCCCTTGCTGCTCAGGTTCAAGAACTCGGCCGCCACCGTCGCGGTCAGCTCGCCGCGCGGATCGGGGTGCGGATTGGTGCGCACCACCCGGATCCAGGCCGGCACCGCCGGCCGGTCGGCGTGCAGCTTCAGCTCGACCGAGACGTTCTGGCCGGCCGGGATCGGCTGCTCCGAGTCGAACTGCAGCCCGCTCTCGGACAGGTCACGGGTCTGGCCGCGCAGGCGCCGGCCGTCCGGATGCATCCAATGGAGCGGCACGCTCACCGGCGCGCGGTGGGCGCCGCGCAGGCGCCAGGCCTCGAGCTTGCGCAGCTGCTCGAGCAGCTGGACCCGGTCGACCGGCGTGCCAACGAAGCCGTCGCAGCCGGCGCGGAAGGCGGCGTCCTCGAACGGCGCGTCCTCGGTCGGCCCGAGCCCGACCAGCTTCGGCGACGGAGGACGGCGATCCTGGCGGAAGGCGACCACCCGCGAGCACAGGCCGATGCCGCGCTCGCGCAGCGCGCCGACGTCGACGATCACCAGGTCGACGAGCGGCAGCGCCGCCTGCACCTCGGCGTCGAAGCTCGCCGCCACCGTCTCGGCGGTCCAAGTCAGCGTGCGCAACGGGATGCGCGTCGCCGCCTGCACCACCCAGGCCAGCGACGTATCGCTCGGCACCGGCCCGGTGAGCAGGAGGATCCCACCGCGGGGGGTTGGGTTGGGCTTGACGTCGTCGGTCACACGCTCACCTCTCGTCGCTCACGCGCCGCGCACCGGCACGCCGTGGGCGTGGAGGAACGCGCGCAGCTGGGCAAAGCTCTCCGCGCTCAGGCCCTCGAGCCGGAAGGCGATCCCCGGCGTGCGGTCCCAGTGCTGCTCGAGATCGTACTCGTTGCTGCGCACCACGACGGCGCGCAGCTCGAAGGGCAGCTGATCCTCCTCCGGGGTGTCGGGCATCAGCGTCACCATCGTGCCCGGCGGCAAGCTGTGCGCGGTCTCGACGAAGATGCCCGACTCGGAGACGTCGACGACCGGCCCGGACCAGAAGGCGTCCCCGGTGTCGTAGATGACCCGCAACCCGCCGACCCGGAAACGCGGCGCTCGCTCTTGGCTCATCACCACCCTCACGGCAACCGACGCAACGTCGCGCAAAGTCGGGCGCAGCTCAAGAGGCCGCCGCGCGCGGTCAGACCCGGGTCGCAAGGACGTCCTGGACGTCGAGCAGGCCAACCGGCTTGCCGGCGCGGTCGACCACCGGCAGCTGATCGATCTTGAACTCGCGCAGGATGCGCGTCGCCTCGGCGACCAGCTGGTCGGGGAAGACGCACTTCGGCTGGCGATGCATCACGTCGCGCGCTCGCCGGCGCATCGAGAAGTCCGGCCGCTCGAGCTGGCGGCGCAGGTCGCCGTCGGTGAAGAAGCCGACCAGCTTGCCGCGGCGGTTGACGATCGAGGTGGCGCCCGGCCGCCCCTTGGTGGTGGTCATCACCCGGACGACCTCGCGCAGCGGCGCGTCCTCGCGCACCACCGGGTTCTCGTCGCCGCGGCGCATCACCTCGGCGACGTGCATCAGCTGCCGGCCGAGCTGCCCGCCGGGGTGGAAACGGGCATAGTCCTCGCGATCGAGGCCGCGCTCCTCGAACAGGCAGATGGCCAGCGCGTCGCCGACGACCATCATCGCCGTGGTGCTCGCGGTCGGCACCAGCCCCATCGGGCAGGCTTCGGCGACGTGGCCGATCGAGATGACCACGTCGGCGTGACGCGCCGCGGTCGAGTCGATCTCGCCGGTCATCGTGATCAGGCGCGCGCCGAGCGCCTTGACCGGACGCACCAGCCGGACGATCTCGTCCGACTCACCGCTGTAGGAGAGGAGCAGGACCACGTCCTGGCCGGTGATCCGGCCCAGATCGCCGTGCACCGCGTCGGCGGCGTGCAAGAAGAGCGACGGGGTGCCGGTCGAGGCCAGCGTCGCGGAGATCTTCTCGCCGACGATGCCGCTCTTGCCCATGCCGGTGACCACCACGCGGCCACGGCAGGCGAGGATCGCGTCGATGGCGGCGGAGAAGCCGCCGTCGAGGCGCGGCAAGAGCGCCAACACCGCCCGCCCCTCCGCCTCGACCACCTTGCGCGCCAGGGTCAGGGAGCGCTTGCGCCGCGCCGCGCCGACCACGCCCTTGCTCCGCCGTCCGTTCATCCGGCCGTCTCTTAGCAGGGGTGAGCGGCCGAGGCCAGGCGCGCGCGCGCGGCGAAGGCGACGAAGTCCGACGGCTCCGGCGCGCACAACTCCGCCGGCCCGACGCCCGGCAGCACCAGGCGCAGCGATCGGGCGTGTAGCATCAGGCGCGGCGGCGCCGGCTCCGGCCAGGGGGTCGGGGCGTAGAGCGGGTCGCCGGCGATCGGAGTCCCGCCGTGCGCCAGGTGCACCCGGATCTGGTGCGTCCGACCGGTGCGCGGCAGCGCGCGGACCAGCGCCAACGGCGGCGCGACCTCGACCCGCTCGAAGGCGGTCTCGCTGGCCCGGCCGGTCCCCGGCGCGCCGAGCGCGAAGCAGGCGTGCCGCGGGTGCTCGACCTGCCGGAGATCGCCGCACACCGTCCAGCGCTCGGTGGTGGGCGCCGGCCGCACCCAGGCGAGGTACTCCTTGGCCACCTCGCGCCGCTCGAACTGCTGGTGCAACACCCGCGCGGCCTCCGGATCGAGCGCGAAGAGGATGACGCCGCTGGTGTGCCGATCGAGGCGGTGCGCCGGTGTGATCCAGGCCGCGCCGAGCAGCTCGCGCAGCTGCACCTCGAGCGACAGGCGCTGGCTGGCGCGGGTGCCCTGCACCGTCAGCCAAGGCGGCTTGTTGACCGCCACCGCCCGGTCGTTGCGCCAGAGGATGTCCGCCGCGCCGACGCGCACGACCTCGGGCTCGTAGGCATAGGCGTAGACCAGGACCAACGTCTCGGCCGGCACCTCGGCCGGCGGCGCCGCCTCGCTCACCGGCTGCCCGGCGATCCTGAGCCCCCCGTGCCAGAGCACGCGCTGCCACGCCTCGGCGTCGAGCGCGAAGCGGGCGCGAACCTCCTCGGCGAGGGCGGTGAAGGACAACGGCCGATCGGTGGTCCAGGCGTGCTTGTGCACCGGCGGGACGTGCCGGGCGACCGCGTGCTCGAACACCGTCGCCGGGTGGGCCCGACTCAACCGCGTCGCAGCTCGAGCCCGACGCCGTGGCTCCAGTGCTCGTTGCTGCACCCGACCCAGCGCACGACCGCGCGCGCCTGCTCTTCCTTGTTCGCCTCGACGACGTTGAGCTCGACCTGCTCCTCGGCGTGGAAACTCTCGAGCGGACGGGTCATCGGCTCGAGGGCGCCGTTGACCATCCCCCACTCGGGGCGGAAGAAGGCCCCCTCACCGCTGACGTCCAGCACGGTGCCGTAGAGCAGGTCGTTGCCGACCTTGACGGTCGCCAGGCGCCGGGTGCGACGCCGCGTGGCCTTGCGCTGCTCCTGCCCCATGCCGAGCCTCCTTGACGCACAGCTCCCCAATGCATCATCGGCTGGACCGCCGGTCGGGTTTCGCGTTTCGCTTGACCCGGGCCCCCCCCCGGTGTTCGATAGCGGCAATGCGCGGCCTCCTCCTCTGGGTCCTCCTCGCCGCGAGCTGCACCTCGCCGTTCCCGATCCGCACCTGCATGCAGGCCAAGCGCGCAATCACCGACGCCTGCGGCTTCACCGAGCACGCCGCGTGGACCTGCTGGGACGAGCCGACGCTGCGCGGCGCCGGGACCGCGCTGCCCGAGCCGCTGTTCGCCTGCCTCGACGGAGCGACCACCTGCTTCGAGGTCGAGTCCTGCCTGCGCAACCAGGGGCTCCTGCCTGACCCGGCTGCCCCTCATCCTCCGGCGACCAACCCCACCCCGGGCACCCCGGACGAGGCGGGCCCAACACCCTGACACGTACGTCAGGGGTGCGTAGCGCTGTTCGCACCTGATCGGAAACGCGAATCCCCGTACGCAGTTCGGGCCCGATCATTCGGGAACTGACCGACGACCAATTCCGAACCTCCCGTCCAGCATGAAGAAAAAGTGACGCCTTCGACGCGGGTTCTGGTATGAACCTTGCTTGAAGCCAGGGCTCGGCGCCCGGAGGGATCGGCGCCGCGGTTGTCTCGAGGAGGAGATCAGGATGCTCACTTCCGTCAATCCGAGGCAACGAGCCGACGGCGCGGCGCGGGCGGCTCCAGCCGGTTTGCCGGTCGTCCAGCCTGAACCGGGCCGGGTGGCGGTGGTGCTCAACCGCAACGCCCGGCACGTGAACGATCGCCTGGCGCGCACCATCGAGCGCATCGTCGGCAAGGACAACGTCTTCCTGAGCCGGAACCTGGACGAGGCGGAGGCGATCTCGCGCGAGGTCGTGCAGCGCAACTACGGCACCGTGGTCAGCGGCGGTGGCGACGGCACGCTGATGCGTTGCGTCAACATGGTCCACCGCTACGTGCGGGAGGCGAACAACTGGCGCATCGAGCGCCACTACCGCTACGGTGAACCGCAGGCGCTGCTCGCCAACCCGCGCTTCGCGGTGCTCAAGCTCGGCACCGGCAACGGGATGAGCAGCGTCATCGGCTGCGCCAACCCGCTCGATGACCTGCGCCGCATCGTCGACTTCGTGCCGGCGCGCAGCCAGAGCATCCCGCTGATCGAGAACGACCAGGAGCGCTTCTTCTTCGGTGGGTGTGGCTACGACTCGCAGATCCTCGACGACTACAACCGCCTGAAGGCCCGGGCGCGCAACCCGCTGTTCAAGTTCCTGATGCAGAACGTCAGCGGCTACCTCCTGGCCCTGCTCGGGCGGACCATCCCGCGCGTCATCCTCGGCCGCGCCGAGACGATGGAGGCGCGCATCGTCAACCAGGGCCGCGCCTTCTACGTCGACCCCCGTCGCGGCGACTTCGTCGAGGAGCTCGAGCCGGGCGCGGTGCTCTTCGAGGGCAAGGCGCGGGTGGTCTCGGCCGGCACGGCGCCGTTCTACGGCTACGGCTTCAAGATGTTCCCGTTCGCGCGCATGATGCCCAACATGATGCAGCTGCGCGTCGCGACGGTGAACCCGCTGGCGGTCGTCCCGTTCGGCCTGCCGGCCCTGTGGCGCGGCTCCTACCGCAACCCGAAGGCCTGCTTCGACTTCCTGGTCGAGAACGTCTCGGTCGAGCTGGACCAGCCCTTCCCGTTCCAGCACTCGGGCGACGCTCAAGGCTTGCGCGATCGACTGGATTTGCGCATCGCTGATGATAATCTTGAGCTCGTCGACCTGTATCGCCCGCGGCGCCTCAACTGAACGACGAGCGCCCGGGCCGCGAGGGCGCCATCAAACTCCAACCCGCGATCCTCCCCTGCCTGACCGTTGCGCTGCTTGGCGGCGGCGGGGCGGCTCGCGCCTGGCCCGGCCCGCAGCTCGGCGGCGACGAGAGCGAGGCGCGGCCGACGCCGTTCCCCTCCCCGCCCGAGCTCGGCGCGGCGATCCGCTTCTGGGAGACGATCTTCACCGACCACCCGAGCCATCAGGTGGTCATCCACGACCGCGAGGACGTCGAGATCATCTGGGAGGTGCTCGAGCTGCCGCGCGACGAGAGCGGCAAGCTGCGCGAGCCGGAGGCGCGCGAGCTGCAGAAGGCGACGCTCGAGGCGCTGCGCGTGCGGCTGCTCCGCCTCGAGCAGGATCCGACGCCGCAGGACGACGAGGACCTGACCCTGCTCACCCTGCTCGGCCCCGAGCCGACCGAGCGGCTGCGCGGCGCGGCCGGCCGCCTGCGCGCCCAGCGCGGCATCGCCGACCGCTTCGCCGAGGGCCTGAAGCGGGCGCGCACCTATTGGCCGCTCATCGAGGCGGCGCTGGCCGAGCAGCAGATCCCGATCGAGATCGCCGCGCTGCCGTTCGTCGAGTCGGGCTACGATCCGAAGGCGCGCTCGGCGGCCGGCGCGGTGGGGCTCTGGCAGCTGATGCCGGCCACCGCCCGCGGCCTGGGCCTCAAGGTCGACAAGGGCGTCGACGAGCGGCTCGACCCGGCCGCCTCGACCCGCGCCGCGGCCAAGATGTTGCGCAAGAACCACCAGATGCTCGGCAACTGGCCGCTGGCGCTGACCGGCTACAACCACGGGCCGAACGGCGTGCGGCGGGCCGTCGCGGCGGTCGGCTCCAGCGATCTGGTCGTCCTGATCAACCAGTACGAGAAGTCGACCTGGGGCTTCGCGTCCAAGAACTTCTACGCCGAGTTCCTCGCCGCGGTGCGCGTCTTCGCCGGCCACGAGCCACGCTTCGCCGAGGCGCTGCGCGCCGCCGCCAACGAAGCGTTGACCCGCAACCCTTGACCTGGACCGCGCCTGGTCGATAACCCATAGCTGCACCCCACCGAGGAGACGACGGTGACCCCACGTGTGCGCACCATCATCCGACGCTCGCTGATCGCCGCCGGCATCAGCGCCGCGGCGCTCCTCCTCTTCGCGGTCGGCTTCCTCATCTACCTGCGCGCCGAGCTGCCCACCTTGCGCACGCTGGCCGACTACGATCCGCCGCGGGCGACGCGGCTCTACTCCGACGACGGCGAGCTGGTCGCGATCCTGGCGCGGGAGCGGCGCACCGTCGTGCCGATCGAGTCGCTGCCGCGCCACGTCGTCCACGCCTTCCTCGCCGCCGAGGACGAGGGGTTCTACGAGCACGCCGGCCTGGACTACATCGGCATCCTGCGGGCCGCGGTCAAGAACCTGCGCCCAGGCGCGCACCTGCAAGGGGCGAGCACGATCACCCAGCAAACGGTCAAGACGCTGGTCCTCGGGCCGGAGCGCTCCTACAGCCGCAAGATGCGCGAGGCGCTGCTCGCCCGCGAGCTCGAGCAGCTGTTCACCAAGGACGAGATCCTCCACCTCTACCTCAACCAGATCTACTTCGGCTCGGGCGCCTACGGCATCGAGGAGGCGGCGCAGACCTACTTCGCCAAGGCGGCGCGCGACCTCGATCTCGGCGAGGTGGCCTACCTCGCGTCGATCCCGAAGAGCCCGGCGCGCTACACGATCAAGGCCGACCCGGTGGCCGCGAAGGAGCGCCAGGGTTACGTGCTCCGCCAGATGGTCGCCAACAACTGGGCGGAGCGCGAGATCGCCGAGCGCGAGATCGCCGAGCCGGTGCCAGCGCCGCCGCCGCCGCTCCCCTACCTGGGCGAGACCCCGCACTACGTCGAGCAGGTTCGCCGCGCACTCATCGAGGCGCACGGCGAGGAGACGGTCTACGACGGCGGCCTGACCGTCTACCTGGGCATGCACGCCCGGGCGCAGGTCGCGGCGCAGGACGCGCTGCGCAAGGGACTCGAGGAGCTGGCCCGGGTGCACGGCTGGGGCGGCGCGCGCCTGCGCATCGAGGTCGACCGGCTCGCCCGCTACACCGAGGCGCTGCATCGCCACTTCGCCGCCGAGCAGGACAAGCACACCGTCTACGCCGGCAACCGCAAGCCGCGCGAGCGCCAGATCTGGGATCTCGGCCGCTTGACCGCCGAGCGGCTGGCGCACGAGGACGAGATGGTCGCCGAGCTGCGGCTGCGGCCGCTGGCGCTCGGCCAGCGGGTCACGGCGTTGGTCGGCGAGGTCAACTCGGTCACCGACGTCGCGGTCCTCGACCTCGGCAGCTGCAAGGCCCGGCTAACGCTCAAGCAGCTCGGCTGGGCGCGGCGTTTCGCGCCGACCAGTCACAGCGACCCGCCGCGCGACATCGCCGACGTGCTCAACAAGGGAGACCTGGTCCAGGTCGACGTCACCGACGTGCCGGTGCGCCTGGCCGCCGACAAGAGCGAGCTGTGGGTCGGCGTCGAGCTGGTGCCCGAGCCGAAGGCCGAGGGGGCCCTGGTCAGCATCGACCCGCAGACCCGCTACGTCCGCGCCCTGGTCGGCGGCTACCGCCAGGAGGCTGGCAACCTGATCCGCGCCACCCAGTCGCGCCGCCAGCCGGGCAGCGCCTTCAAGCCGATCGTCTACGCCGCCGGGCTCGAGCACCAGGTGATCACCCCGGCGGCGATCTGCAACGACGCCCAGATCGTCATCCACGACCCGTGGACCGGCAAGCCATGGAAGCCGGCCAACTACGACGGACGCTACGAGGGGCCGATCACCTACCGCACGGCCCTGATGAAGTCGAAGAACACCTGCTCGGTGAAGCTGGTCGAGAAGCTCGGCCCCGAGAAGGTGGTGGCGATGGCCAAGGCGATGGGCATCACCTCGGAGCTGCCGAGCAACCTGACCCTGTCGCTCGGCTCTGGCGACGTCACGCCGCTCGAGCTGGCCAACGCCTACGCGACGATCGCCTCCGGGGGCCTGCGGGCCGAGCCGATCCTGGTGCGCAAGGTGGTCGACAAGCACGGCCACATCTTGACGGAGGTGCGCGCCGAGGCCGAGGAGGCGCTGCGCCCGGCGGTCGCCTACGTGCTCGGCCAGATGATGCGCTCGGTCGTCGAGGAGGGCACCGCCACCCGGGCGCTGGTGCTCGATCGGCCGCTGGCCGGCAAGACCGGCACCTCGAACGAGTCGCGCAACGTCTGGTTCGGCGGCTTCTCCGCCGAGCTGGTCGCGGTGGTCTGGGCCGGCTTCGACGACAACGCGCCGCTCGGGCGGGCGTACGGCGGCACCACCGCGCTGCCGATCTGGATCCGCTACATGGGCCGCGCGCTCGAGGGCATCCCGCAGCGCGAGTTCGAGCGGCCCGAGGACGTCACGGTGGTCAAGGTCAACCCGGAGACCGGCGCGCCGAGCAGCGATCCGACCGCCATCGACGAGGTCTTCCTCGCCGGCACCGAGCCGCAAGAGAGCACCGCGCCGCTGCCGAGTATCTTCATCGAGGACGACGACCCGCGCCGCGGCGGCGGCATCGCCCGACCCTAAACGGGGGTGCGCGATTCGCGCACACCCCGTTTGCGGTCCTTCCTCGGGCGAGGTCGCGCTTTGGTGATCGGGAATCGTGAACGTCCGTTTAGCCCGCGTCAACCTGGCCCGCGGCGGCGCATGAGCAGCCGCGCTGCCGCTCGCCGAGGTCGAGGAGGCGCCCCGGCCGTCACTGCGCGTCCGCGTGGCGCGGCAGGCACGCGAGCTCGGGTTGGAGTCGGCCAAGCAGCATGAGCAGGAGAGTCTGGAAGCTCCGACGCCGGTCGAACTCCATCAACGGATTGCGCACGACGCTGCTGAGGTGATCGACGCCGGAGATCGCAACGAGCTCCATCCCGGGCAGCGCCCCCGACACGACCGGCACCAGACCATCGTTCTTCACCCCCATCTCCTTGAGCATCAGGTCGCGCTCCGGCTCGAAGAGCGTGTCGCCCTGCCACGGCCAGGTGTCGTCCTGCCAGGAGGCAAAGGCGAGGGTGGGGAGGTCGGCGAGCAGGGCGTCGATCTGCTGCGCATGGGCGTCGTATTCGGCCGCTCGGCGTTTGAAGCCGAGCGACTCGAGCGAGGCGAGGCTTCCGCCGAGGAGTTGCAGCAGACCGCGGTAGAAGCCGTGGTAGGCCGAGTAGGTGAGATACCGGTCGGCCACCGGCGAGCCTCGAAACGGCGTCTGGATGGTGATCCACCCGGCGACGCGGGCGCGCAGGCCGGCATGGCCGAGCAACGCCGTCAGCGTGTCGATCCCCCCCTTGCTGTGCGAGACGACGAGCACCGGTTTGTCAACGCCGTCGATGGCGCTGCGGATGCGTGCAGCGTTCTGGCCAGGCGCGGCCTCGGATTCAATCGCGACCACCTGCTGCTCGACCTCGATCTCGCGCAGCCAAGCGGAGTGGTCCTCAAAGTAGATCCCCAACGCGGTCGCAGGATCGGACATGAACCCGGGCACGAACAGGACGTCATAGCGGCGCAGCGCCGCCGTCCGCGGGGCGTCGAGACAAGACGGCAAGGCGGCGCTGACGCTCTCGTATTCGGCGGTCACATCACTGCCAACCGGTCGCAGATCGCGGTAGAAGGTCCGGTAGGAGTGGCTGCACCCCGTGACGACGACCGATGCGACGAGCCAGGAGATCGAGCGCGCCATCCGCAGACCGTACGCCACTTCGGCCCGACGCACTACCCACCCGCCTGCCGCTGTCCGGTTTCTGCCCACCGGACCGATGACGCCGCGGAGGATCGCGATGGCTCGGCTGACTGTCCCCCTCCTCTGCCTCGCGCTCGCCGCCTGCCCCGGCTCACCGGCACCGCGCCCGCCCTCCCCGACCGCCGGCGACCCGA
>JBFYZW010000042.1:0-2959 GCA_041309305.1 Deltaproteobacteria bacterium
CGGCCAACGCCAGGCGCGCGCGCAGCCGCTTGCCGCCGGTGCCGAGGTGCTCGAGCGCCATCGGCCCGAGGTGTGGCCCGCCGAGGGTCGAGAGCAGCTCGTTCATCAGCGCCTCGACCTCGGCCATCCACGGCTCGACGGCGGCGAGCGACGGGCCGAGCCGGGCGGCGTGGTTGGACCGCGCGGTCATGGCGCGCACACAAACAGAAAGCGGCCGGCGAGACAAGCGCGTCGCAACCTGGCGCGCGGGCCTGTCGCAAATCGCGACAGCGGCACCGGAGGTGACACGATCTCGACCGCTTGCGCCAGGCACAGCGTTTGCATCCGGATTCCCGCGAGGAGGTCGCGATGCACGAGATCAGCTGGCAGTGCGGCGGCGAGCGACAAACCCAGCTCCACCCCGACGGCCTCTGCCCGGCGCCGGCCGGTTGGCCCGGGCCGGTGATGGTCATCGCCGACCAGCAGGCCGCCCGCCTGGTGGTCGGCCGCCGCGCGCAGGTCCTCGCCGCCGGGGTCGAGGCCAGCCTCGGCGGCGGCCGGACGGTCCGCTGGCAACCGGCGCGCCCCGCTCGCCCGGCGCCGCTCGGCCGCGAGGCGACCGAGCTGGCACCGGAGCGGACGTGCACGATCCAGCTCTTTCTCGCCGGCGGCGGGATCGAGCGCGAGGTCGACGGCACGCTGACCCTGGTCGGCCGCCACCCGGCCTGCGACGTTCGCCTGGACGACGCTCAGCTGTCCAGCTGGCACTGCGCGCTGCAGCGCACCGCCGCCGGCGTGCGCCTCATCGATCTCGGCAGCCGCAACGGCACCTGGGTCGACGGCGCGCGGGTCAGCGCCGCGACGCTGAGCCAGCGCGCCAACCTCCGCCTGGGCACGCGGCGCCTCCTGCTCCGACCGGCGGTCCAGGCTCCCACCCGCGTCGAGCTCCGCTCGGCGCCGATGCGCGCGCTCGCAGCGCTGGTCCGGCGCGTCGCGCCCACCGACGTGTCGGTGCTCATCCAGGGAGAGACCGGCGTCGGCAAGGACGAGCTGGCCCGCCAGCTACACGCCCTGAGCGAGCGGCGCGGCCCGTTCATCGCCCTGAACGCCGCGGCGATCCCGCCCACCCTCGCCTCGAGCGAGCTGTTCGGCTACGTCAAGGGCGCGTTCACCGGCGCCGAACGTGACCATGACGGCGCCTTCCTCGCCGCCCACGACGGCACCCTCTTCCTCGACGAGATCGCCGAGCTGCCGCTGACCACCCAGGCGGAGCTGCTGCGCGTCGTCGAGCTCAAGCGCGTGCGCCGGCTCGGCGAGCTCGGCGAGACGCCGGTCGACGTCCGCCTGGTCGCCGCGACCCACGCCGACCTGGCGGCGGCGGTGCGTCAGGGCGCCTTCCGCGCCGACCTGTTCCACCGCCTGTGTGTCCTGCCGCTGGTCGTCCCGCCGCTGCGCGAGCGCCCCGACGACCTGGTGCAGCTCGCCGAGCACTTCCTCGCCGCCCAGCCCGCGCCGCGCGCGCTCAGCCCGGCGGCGGTCGAGCACCTGGTGGCCCACCCGTGGCCGGGCAACGTGCGCGAGCTGTTCAACGTCCTGTGGCGCGCCTGCGTGACCACCGATCAAACGACGCTCGAGCCCCGTGACCTGACGCTGGCGCACACCGGCTCCGGGCGACCTCCCCCGGCCAACACGCGCGGCCAGGTGGTCGAGACCTACCGCGCGCTCGGCCAGAACGTCACCGCCACCGCCCGGGAGCTGCGCATGACCAAGTCGGCGGTCTACCGCCACCTGAGGACCGCCCAGCTCAAGCCCGCCGCGGTCGATGTAGTCAAGCCGCCTACCCCGGCGCACGACTGACGACGCATTCGAGTTGCCAAGCGAGCATCGGTAGCCCTATCTTCGTCCCGCCCACGAGCGTCGCCATGGCGTAACCGGCAGGGACCACGATGCATCGACTCACCAAGCTCTTCGTCGCCACCGTTCTCGGCACCACCGCCTGCGGCGAGCTCCCCGAGATCGCGGTCGGGCAGTCGAACCGCGCGCAGGCGATCATCGGCGGCACGCCGGCGACCGTCGGCGAGTTCCCGGCGGTCGGCACGCTTCTGATCAAGGGCTACGACGAGTGGTTCGGCGAGTTCGGCATGTCGATCTGCACCGGCACGCTCGTCGCGCCGGACACGGTGCTGCTCGCCGCCCACTGCGTCGACACCGACACGCTCGGGCTGCCGCCCGGGACCGAGTTCGACTTCTACTTCAGCTTCGCGCTCGACGTCACCGACTTCGGCTCCTCGAGCGTGGACCTGCCGCCGCTGACCACCCGCATCGACCGCGCGGTCAAGCACCCGAGCTTCGACATCGGCGCCTTCGACAACGGCGTCACCGGGCTGGGCGACTTCAAGGACATCGCCGTCGCCTTCCTCGACAGCGCGGTCACCGACCGCGCGCCGGCGATGGTGATGGAGCCGGACGACTCGAGCGGGCTCGTCCTCGACGCCGAGGTCCTGATCGTCGGCTACGGCATCCGCACCGCCGACTACGATCCGTACGGCGGCAACCCGGACGACGCCGGCATCCAGTACCGCGCGGTCTCGAGGATCAACGAGATCGGCCCGTACGAGCTGCAGATCGGCGACTACGCCCCGGTGCCGCAGAAGTGCCACGGCGACTCTGGCGGGCCGACCTTCCTCGCCTACACCGACGGCAAGACCCCGGCGCAGCGGCTCATCGGGGTCACCAGCCACGCCTACGACGAGACCGACTGCAACCGCGGCGGGGTCGACACCCGGGTCGACGTCTGGCGCGAGTGGATCGAGACGCAGCTGACCACCGCCTGCACCAACGGCTGGCGCATCGACTGCACCAATGGCGGCGTGCTCCCGGTGCCGACCGCCCCGCGCCCGCCCACCCCGCCGGGCGGCACCGGCGGCACCTCCTACTACACGCCGGCCGAGCCGGATGACGGCGGCTGCAACGCCACGGG
>JBFYZW010000043.1:0-13014 GCA_041309305.1 Deltaproteobacteria bacterium
CCCGGTGCGACAGGCTCCACCGCGCCCCGGTCGTCCGCCGGAGGCGGCGGCGGCCAGGCTGAGCATGCCGGCGGTGCCGCCGCCGGCGCCGCCGGTGGTCGAGGCGGTGGCGCCGCCGCCGTTGCCGATTGAGCTGGCGTCCGTCGCGCCGGCCGACCAACCGCGCCCGGCAGGGCCGCGGCTCGACGAGCTCCCGGAGGCGGTCGAGTCGGTCGCCGGAGAGTTGGACGCGGCAGAGGTGACCGAGGCCGCGGCGCGCCTGGGCGGCGATGGCGCCTCGATCGACGTCCCGGTGCAGCCGGCGGCGTTGGCGCAGGTGGCGCTGGCGCACCTGGTCGACGTCGTCATCGTTGTGACCGGCGGGTTGCTGACCACGGCCGTGACCAGCCTCCTTCTCGGCGTCGGGCCGCGCTTGAACGGCCCGATCCTCGATCGCCTCGCCGATTGGCTGCGCGTCGACCCGCGGCCGGCGGTGATCGGGGGCGCGGTGATGCTCGCCGGAGGTCTCGTCTACTCGGTGCTGGCCGGTCGTGTCGGGCGCTCCTTCGGGCGCCGGTTGACCGGCACGATCCTCGTGCGCACCTCCGGAAGGCGTTTGAGCTGGCCGTTGCTCGTCTGTCGGGCGCTGCTCGCCCTCGTCTCGCTCCTCTGCTGCGGCGCGGGGTACTACTGGGCGCTGATCGACCGCTGGCACCGGCCCTGGCACGACATCGCCTGCGGCGTGGTGCTGGTGCGCCGCCGGGTCAAGCTCGACGCCTGAGCCGCGCGGCCGTTCAGGGGGCGATCGCGCGGCGCGCGAAGCGGTAGAGCGTCTGGTCGGCGCTGGAGACGTACACCGTCTCGCCGACGACCACCGGGTCGGACTCGATCTTGCCGTCGGTCGCGTACTGCCAGAAGGGCGCGCCGGTGTCGCGGCGCAACGCGTAGACCTGCCCGTCGCCGCTGGCGCCGGCGCAGATGACCAGATCGTCCATCAGCGCCGGCATCGCGATCGCCGGCCCGCGCGTGGCGAACTGCCAGGTCACCTTGCCGGTCAGCCGGTCGAGCGCGTAGACGTGCCGGTCGTTGCTGCCGATGTAGAGCGTGTCATCGGTGACCCGCGCCGACGAGTTCACCCAGTCGAGCGTCGCGAACGACCAGCGCTTGGTGAAGGTGTCGAGGTTCAACGCGTAGATGTTGTTGTCGTTCGCGCCGAAGTAGAGGAACGCGCCGCCGGCATCGGCTACCGGAGTCGAGGTGATCGGTCCGGCCGCCTTGAACCGCCCGCGCGGCGCGCCGGTCTCCGCGTCGATGGCGTAGAGATGGTGATCGAGGTTGCCGACGTAGATCACCCCCCGGACCAGCGTCGGCGACGAGTAGGAGAAGTCACCGACGGTGAACGCCTCGCTGGCGGCCGCGACCGGCGGCGGCGGCTCCGCGGGCTTCTCGCCGCCCGCTTTCTTCGCTTTGGCGGGCGCGGGCTCGCTCGGCGGGTTGATCTTCTTCTTGGCCAGGGGGGGGAAGGTCCACAGCTGCCGGCCGCTGCTCGCCTCGAGGGCGTAGAGGTGGCCATCGTAGCTGGTCAGGTAGACCTTGTCGTTGGCGACCAGCGGGTCGCTCTTGATCCGGTCCCCGGTGGGGAAGCGCCAGACCTCGGTGCAGCCGGAGTCGATGGCGTAGAAGATGTAGTTGGTGCTGCCGAAGAAGATCCGCTTGCCGTCGGTCTTTGGCGCGCTGATCACGTCGTGGTGGGTGGTGAAGTCGCAGCGCGACACGCCGTCCGGCTCGACGATGGTCACGCCCAGCTCGTGGCCCACCGCGATGAACGAGGCGGTGACCAGCGGCGTCGAGACGCTCGGCGCGGGCAGCTCGCGGCGCAGCTCGACGGTGAACGGTTGGGAGCAGCCGAGGGCCAGAAGCCACAGGGCCGGCAGGGCGCGCAGGTACATGGTCGACCCTCCGCGGGAGCACGGTGTCCGAAACGGATACTGTACAGAAAACGTCAGGCGTACAAGCCCTGGTGACCAAACCGGAACGGCGTTGGCAGCCGGGGGCCGCCTCGCCTATAGTCGCCCCATGAGCCAGTACATCGAGATCGAGAACACCGCCGCCCAGTATCTCGAGTTCATGATCCACGGCTTCATGAACGGGCTCATTACGCTGCAGGAGCTCGAGGGGATCAGCGACGAGGAGATGGAGACGATCTACGCGCTGGGCTACAACTTCTTCACCTATGGCAAGTACGACGCGGCGAAGGACATCTTCACCGGTCTGACCGCCTACGCCCCCTACACCGCGCACTACTGGCGGGCGCTCGGGGCGGTCAACCAGCAGATGAAGGACTACGCCGAGGCGATCGCCGCCTACGACATGGCGATCGCCAACGACGAGAACGACGTCGTCTCCTACGTCTACCGCGGCGAGTCCCAGATCCTCTCCGCCAACGTCGACGCCGGGCTACAGGATCTGAAGAAGGTGCTCCAGATCGGCTCGGCCTACCCGCAGTTCGCGCCCTGGGTGCAGCGCTCGGAGCTGCTCATCCGCCTGCACACCGGCACCGCCGCGCCAAAGCCGCAGAGCACCGAGTCGACGCAGCCAACCCAGCCAACGCAGCCGACGCTGACCAAGACCAGGTAGGGCTCGCCTTCGGCGAGCCCCGTTGCGCCGGCCGTCGTGTCGTCAAGTCGTCAGGGTCGTGTTCGCCCGGGCAAACACCGCTGAACGGGTGCTCGCCTTCGGCGAGCCCCGTTCCGCCGCCCGCGAAGTGGGGAACCGCCGAGGGACGTATCCGCCCGAACAAACACAGCTGAACGGGTGCTCGCCTTCGGCGAGCCCCGTTCAGGCATTCTTGCCCATCGTGAAGGCCTGGACGCGCTTGTCCCACTCGGGGGGGGAGAAGCCGAGCTTGCGCACCGACTCGCGCTGGGTCGGGTTGAGGTTGACGAACGGCGTGGCCATCGCGATCGGCCACTTCGCCGCCGGCGTGTCCTTGGTGTCCCAGCTCTGCTGGCTCCAGCCCAGGTTCTTGAGCAGCGCCATCTCGGCCTTCGACAGCTGCTTCCAGCTCTGGGCGAACAGCTCGCCCGAGGCGCGCACCGCCGAGGCGTCCTTGACCAGCAGCCTGCCCTTGTAGGTCTCGTTCTCGACCGCCTCGTGGCTCGGGACGGCCTCGGGGTCCTCGCTGCGCGGCGCCACCGGCGCGCGCGCTGTACCGCCGAGGTCGCGGTCGAAGGTGCGCTGGATGCCCCAGCCGTCGACCTTGCCCTTCTGGGTGCGCTCCTGGCGGCGCATGATCTCACGCTCGCCCTCGGGGATCTCGGCGATGCGTGGATCGGCGATGCCGACCGGCTGTTGCGCCAGCAGCTGCTCGGCCACCTGGGCGGCGACCTGCTGCGCGACCTGCTGCGCGATCGCCTGCGCGACGCGCGTCGCCTGCTGCGGCGTCATCGGGCTGCCGCCGAGCTGCGCCAAGGCGCCGCTGATCTGATCGCCGACCGAGAAGGCCGCGGCGGTCTGCGCCGGGCGCGGCCCCGGCGTGTTCACCTGCGCGCGCATCGGGTTCTGCGGCAGCGGCGCCGGGCGGGAGTCGTTGACCGCCTGCTGCGCGAAGGCCTGTGAGCCGGTGCGCAGGCCGGTGTTCGGGTTGAAGTACTTCGGCTGGGCCCCCTGGGCACGGCGCGCCGCGGCCTGGGCGCGCCGCTTGGCCGGCGGCATGCGCTTGGTGCGCAGCTCGCGCGAGCGTTGGCGTTGCAGCGTGCGCACCTGGTCGAGCTTCTCCTGCGTCGCCTTCTGGCGCTCGCGGATGAAGGCCTGCTCCTCGGCAGGCAGCATCGAGACGTCGATCTCCCCGGCCTCGCGCAGGTTCTGCAGCGCGTTGACGTCCTCGAGGTACTTGGCCGCCGCCAGCTTTTTCTCCCCCTGCTCGTAGGTGCGCTGCAGCTTGGTGAAGAACTGGATGACCTTGGCGCGGTTCTGCGAGCGGACCTTGGTCGCGTCCTCCTCGCTCAGGCCGTCGAGGGACTGCATCGCCGGCGGCGTCGGCAGCGGCGAGCTCTTGGCGCTCTTGATCAGCTTCTCCGGGTCGACGTTCGCCGCGCCGCCCTGCTGGACCGCGGCGCTCATCTTGCCGAGGAACTTGCCCACCTGGCCGGCGCGCTTGGGGAAGGCGGGGTTCTGCAGCGCGACCAGCGCCTGATCGGTGATGGCGCGGAACTCGCTCGTCCGGCCCGAGCCGATGGTCGAAAAGAAGCGCCCCTTGTTCTGCGCCGTCTGGCCGCGGAACTTCGGATCGCCGGCCAACTTCTCGAACCCCTCCTTGACCTCCTCCTTGCCGCTCGCCTTGGCCAACAGCTCCGTGGCCTTGGTGCGCGCGAACGAGGGCATCTTGTTGACGTTGGGGTTCTCGACGAAGCTGTCGACGTTGCCCATCGCCTTGCCGTCGGCCGGGGCGCGCTGGGCCATGTTCATCGCGCTGCGCTGCGCCGACTTGCCGACGTTGTGCTTGGCCAGCGTGCCGAGCATGTCCCCGGCCTTGCGCACCGACTCCTCTTGGCCACTCTTCAGCTGCTGCAGGCCGAAGCGCAGGAACTGGTTCTTGGTCTGGTTGTCGGCCTTGGGCGACTGCATGAACCGGTTCTGCAACAGCTCCGAGACCTGCTTCTCCGCCTTGGGGTTCTCGACCAGCCCCTGCTGCAGCGTGCCCATCTGCGGCGCGGTCTTGACCGCCTGCTCGAAGCCCGGCTGCTGGCTGAGCCGGTTGAGCGCCTGGCCCGCCTCGCCGGTCTTCTGCGGGCTCTTGGCCATCGCCTCGCGGAAGAGGTTCTTCTGCGCCTCGGTCAGCTTGCTCTGCAGCTTCTGGTTGTCCTGCCACTGATTCAGGCCGTCGGCGGCCTCGCGTCCGGCCGCGCCGCCGAGGATCTGCTTCATCCGGTTCTGCAGATCGCTCTGCTTCTGGAAGACCTCGCGCTGCAGGTTGGAGCCCTTGAGCTCCTCTTTCTTCAGCTCGATCTTCTTCTCGGCCGCCTTGCGTGCCGCGTCGGCCTCGTCCTCGGCGCCGACCTTCTTCTGAAGATCGACCTGAGCGCTGGAGATCAGGCTCTGGATCTGGGCATCAATGGCGTCTACTGGCATGGCCGGCTCCTGTGCATCCCATCACTCTCCGGCGGCGGCGATCGCCGCTTCTTGGATGCGCGAGCGCAGCCGCAAGGACCCCGCGGGGTGGGCGAGCCCACCCCGCGGCACGCACCCGGTTAGCTGCCGATCTTGCGGATGATGGCCATCGCCGTGTCGTGCAGCATCTTCGAGATGTTCGACATCATCTGCAGCGTCTGCTGCTGCTTCTGCAGCATGTTCTGCAGATCGACGTTGGCCAGCTGCGCGTCGTCGCCGATCGAGTTGAGCTTCTCCTCCAGGTTCTTGATGTAGGTCTCCAGCTCCTCCTTGTTCTTCAGCGAGGTGGAGGACTGGGGATCGTGCGGCACCATCGCCCCGGTCGCCTGGTCGAACTTCGGCTCGGTCGGGAACTCCATCGAGGTGTAGTTGCTGGTCAGGTTGTCCTCGGGCTTCTTGCCCGCCTGCTTCGACAGGTGCTCGCGCGCCTTGGTCAGCTCCTCGCGGACCAGCTTCTTCAGGTCGTTGTAGAAGCGGACCTTCTGGGCGTAGAAGTGCAGGTCCTTGGTGTTCTCCATGTAGGCTTCGCGCAGGACGAACTGCACCAGCGCGTTGACGTCCATGAAGCCCGTGACGTTCTGGCCGGAGACGTAGTCGGCCCAACGGCCCTGCAGGTCGGCGGTCGCCTGCGGTGAGGTGGTGCCGGCGCTGGTCAGCGCCGCGGCCGACTGGCCGAGCTGGATCAGCCCGTCCTTGGCCTGCTTGGGCAGGTTGGCGACGAACTTCGAGTCGGCGCCGGAGAGGAACTCCGGCATCGTCAGGCCGAGGTCGAGCAGCGTGCGCTGGATCGCCTGCCGGCCCTCCTCCGACTGGATGTTGTAGATGCCGGTCTTCGGCGGCTCACTGACCGCGACCCTCGCCTCGGCCGGCGGCTGGCTGACGGTCGGCTGCTGCGAGGTGTTCACTGAGGCCGGGAATCCCGCGTTTTTGATCTCTGGCGTACTCATGGGCTGCTCCTGTCAGGCTAAAGGTTTGAAGGTCGCAAACTTTCCGTCGCCGGGGCCCCAACGGCCCAGGCGTTGGTTCCTTTACTCTCGCGTCTCGCTACGGCATCCCGGCCGGTGGCAAGCCGGAGCCGGGCGTGTGCGGCACGCGCGTGAACGGGTTGTCCGACTTCGGCATCCCGACGACGCTCGCCATGATCGCGAAGCCGTTGACGACGCTCTTGAGGCTGTCCATGCGGATCTCGAACTTCCTGTCCTCGACGCGCAGGCTGACGCGAGCCTCGCCCCCCTCTTCGCTGCCGCCGCCGGCGGCCTTGATCTGCTTGGCCGCCTCGTTCAGCGCCTTCATCGCGTCCTCGCAGGCCTTCTTCAGCTTGTCGGCGTCACGGCGCTCGGCGGCCGGGAGGTCCTGGCTCTGCAGGCGCTGCAACTTGGCCTGCGCCATCCCGAGCTTGCGGTAGGTCTGCTCGAGCCGCTGGTTCAGGTTGGCGAGCTGACGCTGGAAGTCGCCCATCGCCGCGTTGAACTCATTGAGGCGCTTGCTCCACGACTCGTCCGACTCCTTCGGCCCGCGGGTCGGCGGCTGCGGGGGCTTCAGCGCGTTGATCTCGCGCAGGAGCGACTGGACCTCGGCGAACAGGTCGGTGATGCTCCCGACCACCGTCTGGATCTGGCTGATGACGCCAGAGGCCTCGTTGAAGGTAGGGGCTTGGAACGGCGGAATACCACCACCAGAGATGCTGGACATGAAAAACTCCTCAAAGGTTAAAGGCCCAAAGCAACCAAACCACCAAAACAAAAACTCTTGAAATCCAGCGCGCCTACCGCTTGTGGACGAAGGTACGCTGGACGTTCAGCTCACGACCAATCCCCTTACTCATCCTTTGCGCCTCCCCGACCGCCTGGTTACTTTTCTCGGTGACTTTCTGAATACCTGCTGCCAGCTTCTGCTCGTTGAGCCTACCTTGGGCCACATCCACCGACCCGCTCTCACCCGCGGCGACCAGCCCGGCGGCGAGCAGCTTGTGGCCGGTGGGGACGTCCTTGTCGAGCTTGATGCGGAAGAGCCGTTCGACGTTGGTGGTCACCTCGTCGAGCGGGATGGGCTCGGGGGCAGGGCGCTTGGCCAGCGTGTCGAGTCGGCCGACGTCCTCCTCGGTGGGCAGAAACGAGCTGCCGACCACCGTGCCGGCCATGTCCTCGTCCGGGTTCTCGCTCTTGGAGATCTCGTCGAACTGGGCGCTGGCCAGGGTCAGATTCTCCCGCGCGCCGTCGAGGTGCTCGGCGGTCCAGCTGTCCGGGTCGACGTCGTCGTCGGGCAGCGGGATCGGCGCGCGCGAGGAGTCGCCGATGTCGAGGCCCTTCTTCTTCTGTTGCTTCTGTGCCCGGACGAAGCCGGCCTGCTGGGCGATGCGCGCCTGGTCGGTCTGCGAGATCTTCTGCTGTTGGGCCTGCTGCGCCTTCTGGGCCTCCTGCTCCTGCAGGGTCGGCACCTGCGGCAGCATTCCCGGGCGGATCTCGTTCGCCTTGGTCACGAGCGGCCTCCTGGACAACCAGAGGACCTAAACAGCATACCAGATCTGGGGTTAGATCAAACCTGGACCCCGCGCACCCGGAGCAGCGTCTTGGCGCGGTTGACCCACTGGGCGTAGAAGGGCTGCGCGGCGCCGACCTCGGCGGCCATCCTGAGGTCGGAGACCCCCTCGTCCTCGAGCCCGGCCTTGATCTTCGACTCGCCCCGGTAGGTGTAGCTGATCACGTCGTTCAGGTTCGTGGTCAGCGCCATGTCGTAGGCGACGATCGCCTCGTTGTACTTCTTGAGCGCCTGGTTCGCGGCGCCGGCGGCGCGCCAGTAGCGGCTGACGAACGGCTTGTACAGGGTGAGCACGCTGAACACGTTCAGCGCCGCCTGGTATTTGCCGTAGTTGTACAGGTAGTGCCCCATCAGGAAGATCACCTCGATCTCCTGATCGTCGAGGTTCAGCAGGTCGGCCAGGGTCACCTCACCGCGCAAGAACTTCTTGGCGATGAACTCGACCAGCTTGGCGAAGGTCTCGACGACGCTGTCGTTGGGCATTGCCCCCCGGGTAACACCAACGTTCGCCGCGTGTCAACGCGCGGCGCCGTCGGGCTCGGCCAGCGCGCGCTTGAGCGCCAACGCCTCCTCGTGGTCGGGGACGACCCGCAGCGCCGCCTGGGCCCAGCGCTGCGCCTGGGCGCGGTCCCCCTTGCCGAGCTGCGCGCGGGCGATCTCGACCGACAGGTCGGCGACGTAGCGCAGGTAGCTGCCGTCGATGTGCTTCGGCGTCTTCTGGATCGCCAGCTTGTAGGACTTGATCGCCTCGTCCCAGCGCTTGGCCGCCATCGCCTCGCCGGCGAGGAAGACCTGGCGCTTGGCGTCGACGTAGACCTGACACTTCGGGCACGGCCCCGGGTGCTCGCGGAGCTCGCGGAACCCCGAGACGTAGCCGGTCTCGGCCTTGGTCGTCATCAAGCACTCGGGCGGGTGGTCGTAGAAGTCGGGGATCTTGAACACCGCGTGGCCGAGCTCGTGCGCGACGATGAACGCGCCGATGACCTCGAGCCGTTCGCTGGTGGTCAGCCATTCGGCCCCCTCCTCGACGAAGAACGGCAGGTCGGTGACCATCGAGAAGGTCGACGCGACCAGCGCGCGGCGGTGGATCGCCCGCCGCTTGGGACTCAGCAGCGACGCGCCGCCCATCTTGCACTTCTGGAAGATGCTGTGCGGGTAGGGCTCGGAGGCCAGGTCGTAGAGGATGAAGGCGTTGGTCAAGACGAAGTCGGCGTCGTCCTGGTTGCGCAGCGCGCAGACCCACGAGACGTAGGAGCGTTGATCGAGCTTCTCGGCGGCGAGCAGCGAGCTGCCGTCCTTCAGCTTGAAGTCGGCGATCAACGCCACCTTGCGGTCGAACTCGACCAGCAGCTTGTTGCGGATCGCCTCGTAGCTGGTCAGGCCTTTGCGCTCGGCCGGCGGGAAGAAGGCGGCCAGCTCGCCGACCGGCCAGCGGTTGAGGAACTGGTCGACGAGCTTCGGGTCGACCGCGCTGGCGCTGCGCACGCCGGGGCGCACGCGCAGCGGTTCGAAGTGTTGGCTGCACGCGTCGTCGGCGCGGACGTGCTTGGCGATGAACTCGGCGGTGGTCGTCGTGCCGAGGATGCGGAACTCGACGCTCGGGAAGCTCAGCTTGTCGGCGAGCGTCGCCTGGGCGCTCTTCAAGATCGAGACCGCCTGCTCGGGGGTCACCGGCGGGAAGTCCGGATCGTTGACCAGCAGCACCTCGAGCGAGAGCTTCGCCTGGGCTGGCAGCTGGGCCGGGGCCGCGGCCAACGTCGGCGCCGCTTCGTCCGCCGGTGGCGGCTCCGCCTGACCGGCGGTGGCGAGCCAGAGGCAGGTGGCGACGAGGAGGCGGCCGGGCGTCATGGGGGGGGATTCTCCTGGATGAGCGCCAAAAGGGCAAGCCTCCGCTGCCGTTCGATGGCTGGTTGGATGCTCGGCGGCTCACGAAGATTCAATGAGTTGGGATCGCAACTCTTGCGTGGATCGCAACTCTTTGCGCAGCGCTCCGCCTGCTCCGGGGGGGTTGTCTCGCCATTTCGATGGGTTCTGGGCTAGGGTCATGGCACGGCTCTTGATATTCCCGAGGACAGGAGGCCGAGATGATCCGAGCCAGTCTGCCGCATTCCAAAGAGGCCTGCGCCGGCGAGCGAGGCGTCGCGCTGGTGGTGGTCGTCGTCATCCTGCTCATCGTCCTGGTCGGCGGGTTGGCCACCGTCGCGGTGACCTCCGGCGAGCTCGGCTACGCGGGGGGCTTTCGCGCCAAGGAGAGCACGCAGTCCTGCGCCGAGGCGGCGCTCGAGCACGCGCGCGCGGTGCTGCCGGCGACCGACGCGATCTCGCGCGACGTCGGCGGCGGGCTCACCTACATGACCGGCCACACCGGCGCCTCGAGCGCCACCGTCACCGCCGTCGACGTGCCCAACGAGGCGGTCGACATGACCGCGGTACTCGAGGGGGAGAACATCTCGAACGCGCTGGTCGGCACCGGCGCCGGCTCGGCGCTGCGGGTGATGTCGGTGGTCACCAAGTGCGGCGGCAGCGGCCACGCCGACTCGGAGACGCAGCTGCTCTTCCGCTACGGCACGCCGATCGGGGACCGTTGATGCGGCGAGAGGCGCGCGCGGTGGGCTTCACGCTCATCGAGCTGATGATCATCGTCGCGGTCATCGGCGTCGCCGCGGCGCTCGCGGCGCCGAACCTCGGCGGCGTCTACCGGCATGTCTCGGTCGGCACCGAGGGGCGGCGCCTGTACGGCGGCTTCCTCGAGGCGCTCGGCGCCGCGGCGCGCACCGGCACGCCGCACTGCCTGCTGCTCGACCGCGCCGGCGGCAGCTGGTCGGTGCGGCGCAACGCCAACGGTGACGCCAACTGCAACGTCAATGATCCGCTGGTGATGAACCGCGGCGGCGCGGCGGAGCCGCTGCCCGCCGGCGTCGGCTTCGGGCCGCTCGACGGGATCAGCACCGCCTTCGCGGCGCCGTACGCCGGCGTGGCGCACGACGCCTGGTGTACGGTCTGCGCGTCGACCGCGAGCAGCTGCGCGCTGTTCTTCGACAGCGACGGGCGGGTGCGCGACGGCACCGGGACGCTGCGCGACGGCGCGGTGATGATCCACGACGGCATGGCCGGGGCCGGCGGTCGGGTGATGGCGCTGGTCTTCATCGGCGCGACCGGCAACCTGCGCCTGTTCGACACCAAGGAGTGAGGGTGATGGCCTGGCTCGGTCCCTGTCTGCCCAAGCGCCCGCGCCGCGCCCGTCGCGGCGAGCGCGGCTTCTCGCTCATCGAGCTGATGCTGGCGATGACCGTCTTCGAGATCGGCGCGCTCGGTCTGCTCGCGCTCATCTACTCGAGCGCGCAGGGCGTCACCTCATCGCGCTACGTCACCCACGCGACCCTTCTCGCGACCAGCAAGCTCAACGAGCTGATGCAGCAACCGTACGACCACGCCGAGCTCGCGGTCGGCGCGCACGAAGAGACCTTGAACATCGACTCGGCCGGGGCGCTGCAGACCGGCCACACCTTCAACGCCAACGACGGCCTGTTCGCCCGCTCGTGGACCGTCGCGACGCCCGTGAGCGGCGTCGGGTTCAAGAGCATCGTCGTGCGCGTGCGCTGGTGGGATCTGAACTACAAGCGCGAGGGGGCGATCGAGGTGCGCGGCGGCAGGAGCGAGCAATGAGCCGGCCGGGCGCGAAGAACCGCGGGCGCGGCGCGACGGCGCGCGGCCTGACCTTGATCGAGCTGTCGGTCTCGCTGGCGGTGCTCGGCATTCTGATGGCCGGGATCACCGCCTTTTTGGTCACCCAGGGCAAGATGGGCGCCGGCAGCTTCGATCGCAGCGCCATCCAGCGCGGCGGGCGCGGGGCGCTGAGCCTGCTCGACGAGCGCCTCGGCATGGCCGGGCTCGGCGTGCCGCGTGAGCTGGCGATCCGCAGCCTGGGCACCGAGGCCTGCGGCGCAACCAGTTTCCCCAGGCTCGAGGTCGCCTCGGTCGACTACCTGCGCCAGTGGACCGTGGCGAGCACCGCCGCCGGCGCGATGACCCTGAGCGGGATCACCAACGGCCCGCCGCCGAACCCCTCGCCGGGCGGTGCCAGCGCCGACGTCGCCTTCTCGATCGGCCAGTGGCTCTACCTCTACCGTAGCGCTGCCCCGGGCGGCCACGGCTTCGCCAAGGTCACCGCGGCGCGCGCGGCGTTGAACACCGGCGTGACGCTCGGCGACACGAACTATGCCGTGGCGCAATCCTCCCTCGACCTGGCCGGCACCGGCGAGCTGAACAACGCCGCCAGCGGCCGGCCGCTGCTCGCCTTCCTCGCCGACGTCTCGGCCTTCGGCGTCAACTGCACCGACGACGCGGCCCACCCCTACCTCTACTGGGAGCGGCTCTCCGGCGTGCGTACGCCGGTGGCGAGCAACGTCTCGACGCCGTCGGTCGGCGGCGCGGTCGGCCTGGTCTTCCGCTTCTTCCTCGACACCGACGGCGACGGGCAGCCGAACGGCGCGCCGGTGACCAGCCTGACCTTCGACGCCGACCCGGACGATGCGACCAACGACGACGTGGTCGCGATCGAGGTCGAGGTGCGCATCCGCTCCGATCAGCCAGATCCGGCCTCGAACCAATACCGGGTCGAGCGTTTCGTGCGGCGCATCGCGCTGCCCAACCTGCACACGACCACCACCCAGTACATCTTCATCGACAACAGCGGCATCTGAGTTGGACAAGGAGTGAGTCATGCTGCGTGAATCCCGCTCCTGGCGCTTCGTGCTCACCGCGTCGGCGTGCATCGTCGCCTTCGAGCTCGCCGCGCTCAGCGACTTCGACGGCGCCCGCGCCGACGATCTCGACCTTCTGCGCAGCTTCGGCACCGCCGCCGGCGGCATCCCGCCGAACATCCTCTTCGTGCTCGACAGCTCGGGCTCGATGGAGGAGCTGGTCTGCAGCGGTCTGCCGTCATCCGACGCGCGCCGCTGCACCAACGGTGACCGGCTGTCGCTCGCGGCGCCGAACTCGAGCACGATCTGTAAGAACGACGGCCTCGAGCGGGTCCGCGGCCGCGACCCGGCCGGCACGGGCATCAACCAGGCCTACGTCGCGCCCTACCAGTCGGACGGTACGACCTACAACAGCACCCGCTACCCGGTCTACTACACCTCCGGCTCCGACACCTACTTCCCGACCGGCTCGGTCTACCAGGAGCCGTGGAGCCAGCTCTTCCTCGGTACCGGTACGACGACCCAGGACAAGATCAACGATGCGATCGCCGACGCCTGCGCCGGCTACGGCGATTGCCGCATCCGCTCGCGCTGCATCTACAGCTTCCGCACGCTCGGTTACCAC
>JBFYZW010000044.1:0-2697 GCA_041309305.1 Deltaproteobacteria bacterium
GGCGGCGCGGCGCCTGAAGGCCGCCAGGCCGGGCGAGCTGGCGCCGCTCGCCCGGCAGCTGTTCGAGGAGGTCGGCCTGCGCGCGGCGGTGCTCGCCTCCGACGACGCGCCGACGATCGCCGAGCGTCGGCTCGAGAACCTCGAGGAGGTGGTCCGCTCACTGGTCGCCTTCGAGCGGCAGACCAACGCCACGCGCGGGCTTCTGGCCGAGTACCTGCGCGCGGCGGCCCTGACCCAGGAGAGCGAGAAAGAGGAGGAGCCGCGGCCGCAGGTGACGCTGATGACGTTGCACTCGGCGAAGGGGCTCGAGTTCGCCTATGTGTTCCTGGTCGGCCTGGAAGAGGAGTTCTTACCCCACAAGAAGACGATGGAGGAGGGGGGCGACCTGGCCGAGGAGCGGCGGCTCTGCTACGTCGGCATGACGCGCGCCCGCCGGCGCCTGTGGCTGACCTGGGCGCGGCGTCGGGCGCGCCACGGCGGTCGCGTCGAGCGCGCGGCGTCGCGCTTCTTGGCCGAGCTGCCCGACGGGGACGGCGTCCGGCGGCGCAACCGCGACGCGACCGAGCCGGACGCCGAGTCGCAGAAGCTGGCCAACGACTTCTTCGCCAAGATGAAGGAGCGGCTCGGCATCGAGGGGGCCGGCGAGGCGTAGCGCTGCGCCGCACCGTTGGGTTATAAGGGGGCCAACTCCGGGGGTCCGGCATGGGCAAGCGGCGCATCCTGGTGGTCAGCGCGGCGATCGAGCGTGACGGCCGCTACCTGATCACCCAACGGCTCGAGAAGGCGGTGCTGCCGCTCCTGTGGGAGTTCCCCGGCGGCAAGGTCGAGGAGGGGGAGAGCGACGTCGCGGCGCTGGCGCGCGAGCTGCGCTTTCGCCTCGGGGTCGACGCGGAGGTCGGCGAGCTGCTCACCACGCGCGAGCACGCCTACGCCGACTACGTGGTCGAGCTGCGGCTCTACCAGTGCCGCCTCGGCGAGCAGGAGCCGCGCCCGTTGAAGGTCCGCGACCTGGCCTGGGTGCGCTCGAGCGAGTTCGAGCGCTACACCTTCACGCCGGCGGACGAGCGCTCGATGAGCGCGCTCTTGTTCGGCGCCTGATCAGGCGCCGATGCGCGCCGCGAGCCAGGCGGCGAGCTCGCGGTGCAACGCGGCGCGCCCGGTCTCGTTGAGCACCTCGTGCAGCTCGTTCCCGCGCGTCCAGACGGTCTTGTCGGGGCAGTCGAGCGCGGCGGCCAGGCTGGCGCTGGCCGCCGGCGAGGTCACCCGGTCGCCGTCGCTGTAGACGAACAGGAGCGGCACATCGCAGCGCGTGAGCGCCCGGACGCGCCCCTGGGCGGCGAGCGTCTCGGTGAACCAGCGGGCGTTGGCGGTGCGGAAGACCAACGGGTCCCGGCGGTACGCCTCGACCACCGCCTGGTCGTGCGACAGCGCCGCCGGCTCGAGGTCGGTCGGGAGCGACAGCGTCGGCCAGAGGCGGGAGAGCAGACGGGCCAGGCCGAGCTTCGCCCGCGGCACCGGGATGGCCAGCTCGAGGAACGGGTTGGTCAGCACCAGCCCGGCGAGCTGCGGCTGGCGGGCCGCGACCCAGTCGAGGGCGCAGAGCCCACCGAGCGAGTGGCCGAGCACGAAGCGCACCGGCCGGCGGAGCGTCGCGAACGCGGCGTCGATGTCGGTGAGGTACTCGGCGAAGGCCGCGACGTGGCCGCGATGGCCGCTCGACCGGCCGTGGCCGCGCAGGTCGACGGCCGTGGTCGCGACGCACACCTCACCGAGCGCGTGCGCCAGCTCCCGGTAGCGGCCGCCGTGCTCGGCGTAGCCAGGGACGATCAGCAGCTCGGCGCGGGTCTCGGTGGCGCAAGGCGTCCAGCGCTGGGCGAACAGCGCGGTGCCGTCCGCGGCGGTCAAAAACAGCTCGGTGTGCTCGGCGGCCATGGGTCAAAACACCTCGTCGACGTGGTTGAGGAGCAGGTGGGCGCGCTGGTAGGCCTGTCGCTCCGGCGCCGGCCGCGCGGCGATCGCGTCGGCGGGGAGCTGTGTTACTTCGCCGAGCAGCCGTTGCCACAGCGCCCGGTCGCGCGCCTCGCGCGCGTAGTGCTCGGCGTAGTCGACCCGGGTGACGATGCTGGCCGGGTCGAGCCGCAGTGCGGCTTCGAAGTGCTGTCTCGCGGCGGCCAGATCGCCGCCGAGCGCAGCCGGCAGCCTGGCCTTGAGGATCCCGAGCCAGCGGTGCGCCGCGCTGCCCGGGTCCAACGCCAGCGCCCGTTGCAGCGCGGCCTCGATCCGCGCCTGGTAGAGGGCGGCGGTCCTCAGATCGACGGCGACGTAGCGCCAGAGCAGGGCGGCGTAGCAGAGCAGCGCCTCGACCGCCGTGGCGGGCACCGCGGCGAAGGCAGTCTCGGGCGCCTCTCCGGCGCCGACCCGCGCCGCGAACTCGGGCGCCAGCGCAAACAGGGCCCGCTCGCTCGCCGCCAGGCCCTCGTCGAGCACCGCGCGTGTCGCCCGCAGGTCGCCCTCGCCGGCGACGAACCACTCGGCCAGGTTCAGCTGCCCCTCGGCCAGGCGCGCCCAGGGGAGGGGGTCCTCGGGCGCGGCGGCGGCGAGCTGCCGCCAGGCGGCGAGGCTCTGCTCGAGCGCCGTGCGCTGATCACGGGCGGACCAGCTGCGCTCGGCGATCTCCCGCGCCGACGGCGGCGGGGG
>JBFYZW010000045.1:0-11090 GCA_041309305.1 Deltaproteobacteria bacterium
CACGGCCGCCTGACCGTGCCGGTGCCGGCGGTGCGGCTGATCGCCGAGCAGGCCGGGGTGCCGCTCCGGCCGATCCCGGTCGTCGGCGAGACGGTGACCCCTACCGGCGTCGCGGTGCTCGCCGCGCTCTGCCGCGACTGGGGCGCGCGGCCGGCGGGCGAGGTGGCGGTCGGGGTCGGGGCCGGCAAACAGCGCTTCCCTGATCGCGCCAATGTGGTACGACTGTTCGGGTATCGCGGGGAGAGGGCGGCCGAGAGCTGAGATGTCCCTTCCGCTGTTGCCTGCAGGGTCGGTGGTCGTGCTCGGCGAGGTGCCGCGAGCGGACCTGCCGCGCTACGCGACGCCGGAGGCGCTGCCCGACGGCGCGCGGTTGGTGGTCGTCGAGAGCCGCGCCGAGCGGCCGGCCGACACGGTGGCCCGGGTGCGCCGGCGGCTCCCAGAGGCGCGCCTGATCGCCTGGCTGGCGGCGCCGAGCGACGAGGCGGTGGCGCGCTGCATCGACCGCGGCTTCGACGACGTCTCGTTCGGCGAGCGGCACCTCGAGCACTGCCTCTGGCGCTGGTCGCGCAACCTCGAGCTCGCCGAGCGCAACGCCGAGCAGCAGGAGATCCACCGCGGCCTGGTCAACCTGCTCGAGGAGATCAACGAGCGGCCGGAGCTGGCCGACGTGCTGTGCACCTCGGTGCTGCGCATGTCGGAGCTGTTCGACATCGACCGGGTCTCGGTGGTGCTGCTCAAGCCGGGGGAGGAGGTCGCGTTCGTCGTCGCCGAGCACGAGGAGGCGTTGATCGAGAACCTGGTGATCCGCATCAGCGACTACCCGGAGCTGCGGGCGATGATCGAGCGGCGCCAGCCGGTGGTCATCCCGGACACCTTGGGCGAGAACCTGCTCAGCGGCGTGCGCCAGAAGCTCGAGCGCGCCAAGGCGCCGCCGCGCCTGTCGGTGCTCTTTCCGCTGATGCACCACGGCGAGGTGGTCGGCGCGCTCTTTCTGCGCGACAAGCAGCCCCGGGCGCACGTCGAGGAGCGGCTGATGCGCATGGGGCAGCTGATCGCCGTGGTCACCTCGGTGGCGATCGGCGCGGCGCTGGAGCAGGACACGCTGCAGAGCGAGCAGCGGGCGCTCAAGCGCAAGAAGGCCGAGGTCGACGAGAAGATCGCCGGCCTGCAGCAGTTCTCCGACTTCTTCGCCCAGTCGCACGACGGCATCGTCGTCACTGACGAGCAGGGCGCGATCCGCTACGCCAACGCCGCCGCCGGTACGGTGCTGGCGCGCGACCCGCAGGCCCTGCAGGGCCTCTCGTTCGTCTCGCTGCTCGGCGGCCGGTCGCGGGTCATCGGCGAGCGCGCGCTCGGCGGCGAGTCGGTGGGGGACAAGTTCGGCTACGTCGACCTCGCGGTGCCGATCGGCGACGAGCGCGAGGTGATCATCTCGGCGGCGGCGCGCAAGATGGAGCAACCGGCCGGGGTGCTGATCAGCTTCCGCGACGTCACCGAGCTGCGCGAGCTCGAGGCCGAGCTGAAGCAGACCAAGGAGTTCCTCGAGAACCTGATCCAGAGCTCGGTCGACGCGATCGTCGCCGCCGAGGTCACCGGGCCGATCATCCTCTTCAACCGCGCGGCCGAGCGCATCCTCGGCTACAGCGCCCGCGAGGTGGTCGGCCGGATGAACGTCGCCACCATCTACCCGCCGGACGAGGCGCGCGACGTGATGCGGCGGCTGCGCTCCGACGCCTACGGCGGGCGCGGGCGGTTGGAGATGACCCGCAAGGATCTGGTGGCCAAGGACGGCACGCTGGTGCCGGTGAGCCTGACCGCCGCGGTCATCTACGAGGGGGAGCGCGAGGTCGCCACGGTCGGCGTGTTCACCGACCTGCGCGAGCGATTGAAGATCGAAGAGCGGCTCGACCAGGTGCAGCGGCAGCTGCAGACCAGCGAGCGGCAGGCGGTGGCGGTCGAGTTGGCCGGCGCCGCGGCGCACGAGCTGAACCAGCCGCTCACCTCCATCCTCGGCTACGCCGAGATGCTGCGCCGGCGTCTTCCGGACGGGGACCCGAACCGTAAGCCGGTGGACGTCATCTGCCGCGAGAGCGAGCGCATGGCCGAGATCGTCAAGAAGATTGGTCAGATCACCGCCTACGAGACCAAGCCCTACGTCGGCGGCTCGCAGATCCTCGACCTCGGCGCCGTCGGCGGCGACGAGCCGGCCAAGTAGCGCGCCGAGGCCGGCGTGCGCGCCGCGCTTTCCCTCCCCGCCCCGGTGGCGGTAGAAGAGGCGGCATGGAGGGTGCGATGCGCGACGCTGTCCTGCTCCGGTTGCTGTGCCTCGGGCTGTTCGCGCTCGTGGCGCTTCCCGGTCGGTTCGCTGACGCCGCGGAGCTGGGCGCCACCGAGATCGTCGACCGGGTGCTCGAGCACAACGCCTTCGGCTTCGAGAACGCGATCGCGCGCGTGCGGCTGGTCTTGACCAGCAAGCGCGGCAACGAGCGGCGGCGCGAGATCGAGATCCGCTCGCTGGAGCGGCAGAAGCTCAACCGCACCCTGGTCCGTTTCCTCTCCCCGGCCGACGTCGCCGGCACGGGCTTTTTGGTGCTCGAGAACCAGGAGCGCGACGACGACCAGTACCTCTACCTGCCGGCGCTCGGGAAGGTGAAGCGGATCAGCGGCAACCAGCGCAACCAGCGCTTCATGGGCACCGACCTGACCTACGCCGACCTCGAGTCGCGCTCGCTGCGCCGGGCCAACCTCACCCGCCTGGCCGACGCCGCGGTCGGCGGCAACCCGACCTACGTCATCGAGGCCAAGCCGAAGGAGGGCAGCGACAGCGAGTACGGGCGGACCGTCTCGTGGATCCACACCGTCTCGTTCGTGCCCTTGAAGATCGAGTTCTACGACCAGCGCGGCGCGCTGCTCAAGACGCTGCTGGTCAAGCGGCTGGAAAAGAAGGACGGGCGCTGGGTGGTGATGGACTCGACGGTCGAGAACGTCCAGGCGGGCACCGCGACCCAGCTCACGGTCGACAGCATCGACTTCGCCGCCAAGCTCGCCGAGAGCGAGTTCACCGAGCGGGCGCTGGCCGGCGGATGAGCTGGCTGGTCGCGCTCGCTTGCTTCGTGGCGCAGCCGGCCGAGCTCGAGGCGACGCCGGTGGAGGCCCCCCCGGGCGAGGAGCCGGTGATCATCGTCGACGAGGCGCCGGCCGAGAGCGCCCCCGACGACGGTCCGGTGATCATCGTCGACGAGGCGCCGGCCGAGAGCGAGGGCGGCGGCGACGAGCTCCTGGTCATCGTCGACGACGGCGCGGCGGCCCCGCCGAGTGCGGCGCCGGCCCCACCGCCGCCGCGGGTGATCGTGCGTCGCGAGCTGGACACGCGGCTGCTCACCGACCTCGAGCGGCAAGCGACCGGCGAGGACGTGCTCGAGTGGTGGAACAAGGGCGCGTTGCGCCTCGAGGTCAGCTACGGCCCGACGCTCGGGGCGGTGGCCGAGGGCTGGGTGCGCTGGGGGGTCGCCGGGGAGGACCCGGCGCCGGATCACGACTTCTGGCTCGTGAACGTGCGCGACGGCAAGTGGCTGGGCGAGGTCGAGCTGCGCGAGGCCTACGTCCGCTGGCAGGCCGGGCCGGTCGAGCTGCGCTGCGGCAACCAGCTGTTCATCTGGGGCAAGAACGAGCTGTTGGCCGGCGCCGACGTGTTGAACCCCTCGGACCTGCGCTTCGACCCGAGCGTGCTGGTGCGCGCGCCGAAGGAGAGCCGGGTGCCGGTCTTCGCGCTGAGCGGCGCGCTGGGCCTCGGCGACGCGACGCTCGAGCTGGTGGTCGTACCCTTCTTTCAGGCCAACCGCCTGCTGGTGGTCGGCCGCGACTTCGCGCTCGCGCCGCCCGGCTCGAGCGAGGCGGCCGAGCTCGCCGCGGTCGGGGCGGTGCACCCGAGCGTCGAGGACCAACTGCAGGGCGCGGTCACCGGCACCGAGCTGCCCGACGAGTCGCCGCTCAACGCCTCGCTGGCGCTGCGCGGCGGGCTGCGCCTCGGCGGCTGGGATCTGGCCGCCACGGTCTACCACGGCTGGGATCG
The DNA here is from genome assembly GCA_041309305.1 of Deltaproteobacteria bacterium. Lineage (GTDB taxonomy): Bacteria > Myxococcota > XYA12-FULL-58-9 > XYA12-FULL-58-9 > XYA12-FULL-58-9 > JBFYZW01. The sequence goes on from JBFYZW010000045.1 coordinate 4,073, forward strand.
CACGCCCCGTCTACGCGTCGACGAGGACCTGCTCGTGCTGCTCGGCGCGGCCGACGCGCTGGTCGCCGACCCGGAGCTGCTGCTCACCGATCCACAGCTGCGCGACGCGGCGCTCGGGGTGCAACAGAAGACGCTGGTCGGCGAGCAGCTGGTGCGCGGGCGGCACCGCCGGCTGTGGCGCTTCGCGCTCGAAGCGCAGGGGGTGATCGGCGACCTGGTGGTCCGCGCCGATGCCGGCTACACGCCGGCGCAGACCTTCTACGACGGCGTGCGGACGCCGCGCGCCCTGCCGGCCTGGCTCGGTGCGGTCGGCGTCGAGTGGACGCGCGGTGAGACCTGGTACGTCGCGTTGACCGGCTACGGGCTGGTCGCGCTCGGCGCGCCGCGCGACGCGCTGCTGCTCGGGCTCGAGCGCAAGGCGCGCGACCCGGCCGATCGGAAGCACGCCGCGCTCTACGGGGTCAGCCTCACCGCGCGCTGGCGCTGGGAGGAGGAGGGCCTGCTCGTCCAGGGCACCGGCGCCTACGATCTCGAGCCGGGCGATCATCTGCTCGCCGTCGAGCTGAGCTACGACCACCTCGAGCCGCACGTCGCGCGTCTCGGCCTGGTCGTGCTCGAGGGGCCGGCCGGCAGCCTCGGGCGGCGCTTCACCCGCAACGACTTCGTCTACCTCGGCTACAGCTTGGCCTGGTGAGAATTGCCGGGCCTGCGCCGATCGGGTAGGTGTGCGCGATGCATGAGCTGAGGCCGGGGGCGGTGCTGCGGGCGTTGTGGCTCGATCTGCCGCTGGTCAACTACGCCGTCTACGCGGTCGGCATCGCCTGGGCCGAGGTCGTCAACCTCGACCCACCCCGGCCGGAGCTGTTCTGGACCTTCGTCTTCCCGCTGGCGGTGCCGCTCCTGGTCTACGCCTTGCGCTGGCCGAAGGCGGCGCCGGTCGAGCGCCTCGCCGCCGCGCTGCTGGTCGGCCTGGTCGCGCTGGTGCTCCTGGTCACCGGCACGCTGGCGACGCCGCAGCCGATCGCCGCGACGACGCTGCGCCGGATCTACGAGGCGAGCGCCATCCTCAACACCGTGCTGCTCGGGGTGCACGCCTGGCGTCGGCACCGCGCCTGGCTCGGCCTGTTCTTCGGTCCGGCGGCGGCCTACGGTCTGCTGCTCGAGAACGGCGGCATCCTGCTCGGCTACTTCAGCGAGCTCGACTACGCCCTCTACCTCGGCCCGCTGCCGGCGCCGCTGGCGACGATGTCCGGGTGGATCACCGTCTTCTACCTGGTCACCTGGGTCACCTGGGAGCTGCGCGCGCGCCTGCCGTGGCTCGAGCGCAGCGCCGTCGGCTCGGCGCTCGTCGCGATGCTCGCGGCGCTGGCGCTCGACCTGCAGATCGATCCGTTGGCCACCGCGGTGGGCTTCTGGACCTGGCACCCGGCGCTCACCCCGGGCTTCTTGGGCGTGCCGTGGCTCAACTTCGCCGCCTGGGGCGCCGCGGTCTTCCCGTTCGCGCTCCTGCTCTTCTGGCGCCAGACCCGGCTGCAGCTCACGCCCGAGGCGATCGCCGACGGCCCGCACCTCGCCTGGCTCTGGCTGCGGGTGCCGCTGGTGCTCGGCCTCGCCGCGCTGCTCTTCACCGCGACGATGCTGATCCTCGAGGGGGGCTTCGGCGGGCCGACCTACCTGATCCTCTACACGACGCTGGCCCGCTGGGGCCTCATCAGCCCGGACGTCATCTGGACACCAGGCGGGTGACCCGCTCGCCGAGGCGCGGCACGTCAGCACGGCCGACGCGTAGCCACGCGCCGCGGCTTCGTGCTACAGTGACCGCTCTGGCTGGAGGATAGAGATGGCCGACCCGATCATCAAGAGCACTGGCTTCTACGAGACGATCGCGCCGCTGGTCGCCAACGACGGGGTGATCACGCAGGAGGAGTCGCTGCGCATCCTCGACGCGGTGCGCGGCGGCGGCGGCATCGCGCCGCGCGAGCTGGCGCAGGCCAAGATCCTCAAGCAGCGCCTCTACGACGTGCTGATCGCCCACGGGATGTGGCCGCGGCAGGCCGCGGCGCAACGCAAGCTCGACAGCGCGACGACCACGGCGCAGAAGGCCGCGGCGCTGCTCGAGCTGGCGGCCGCCAACCTCGAGGTGCGCCTGCTCGCGGCGCGCAACCAGGAGGCGGTCGACAGCGTCGTCGCGCTGGTCGAGCAGCAGTACGGCGAGCAGTGGTGGGTGCACAGCTGGGTGCTCGGCGTCGTCTTCGGCGGTGACCCCAGCCGGCCGGTGCCCGACGCCGGGCTCGACGCCAACGGCAAGCCGATCCGCTGACGCCGCCTAACGCCGCTTGCGCTTTGCGTCGCCCGGGGGCGGCAGTCCCTTGCCGAGCGCGCTGGCGCCGCCCTTGGCCGCGTCGATGAGCTTCTTCGCCTCGCCGGCCGGCAGGTCTCCGGCCGCGAGCCCCGCGCGCCAGGACTTCTCGTCGACCAGCAGCATCGCCAGGCCGAGCAGCTGCTGCGCGGCGATCTGCCCGCCCTCGCGGGTGAAGCGGAGCGACAGCGCGATCAGCTGATCCCCGAGCGTCGAGCGGGCCGGATCGGCGCGTAGCTCCAGCGCCCAGCGCTCGAGGGCGTCGGCGGGGAGCCGCGGGCCGCCGGGGAGCGCCTCGAGGTCGGCGAGCAGCGCGGTGATCTGTGGGTGGGTGCTGTCCATCGGTCACTCCTTCGCGCGGCGGCGCGGCGCCGCCTGGCGGTGGTCGTAGGCCCTTTCAGGCGCGGGCGCGGCGCTTCAGCTCGTTCGCCAGGCCGTTGGTCGAGCTGTCGTGCGTGGTCACCTCGCCGGGCTGCTCGAGCTCGGTGAGCAGGGTGTTGGCCAGCTGCTTGCCTAGCTCGACGCCCCACTGGTCGAAGCTGAGCACGCGCCAGAGGATCCCCTGGACGAAGATCTTGTGCTCGTAGAGCGCGATCAACCGCCCGAGCGTGCGCGGCGTCAGCTGGTCGTAGAGGAGCGTGCTCGACGGCCGGTTGCCGGGGAAGGTCTTGTGCGGCGCCAGCGCCGCGATCTGGGCCGGCGACAGCCCCTGGCGAGCGAGCTCCGCTTCCGCCTCGGCGCGGGTCTTGCCCTTCATCAGGGCTTCGCCCTGGGCGAGGACGTTGGCCAGCAGGATGGTGTGGTGGCGGCCGAGCGGGTTGTGCGACCGGGCGGCGGCGAGGAAGTCGACCGGGACGAGGCGGGTGCCCTGGTGGAGCAGCTGGTAGAAGGCGTGCTGGCCGTTGGTCCCCGGCTCGCCCCAGATCACCGGCCCGGTGGTGTAGTCGGTGATCTCCCGGCCGTCGCGGTCGACCCGCTTGCCGTTCGACTCCATGTCGCCCTGCTGGAGGTAGGCGGGGAAGCGGTAGAGGTACTGGTCGTAGGGCAGGATCGCGTGGCTCTCGGCGCCGTGGAAGTTGTGGTACCAGACGCCGAGCAGCGCCATCACCACCGGGATGTTCTGCGCCAGCGGCGCGGCGCGGAAGTGCTCGTCGACCTCGTGCGCGCCGCCGAGCAGCTCGGTGAAGTTGTCCATCCCGATCGCCACCGCGATCGGCAGGCCGATCGCCGACCAGAGCGAGTAGCGGCCGCCGACCCAGTCCCAGAACTCGAGCATGTTCTCGGGGGCGATGCCGAACTCGGTGACCTTCGCCCGGTTGGTCGAGACGGCGACGAAGTGCCTGGCGATGTCGACGTCGGCGCCGAGCTCGCGCCGCAGCCAGTCGCGCGCCGAGTGGGCGTTGGCCATCGTCTCCTGGGTGGTGAAGGTCTTCGAGGCGACCGAAAAGAGCGTGCTCGGCGCCGAGAGCCGCGCCAGCGTCTCGGCCAGGTGCGAGCCGTCGACGTTGGAGACGAAGTGGACGCGCAGCCCGGCGCGCCAGTAGGGGCGCAGCGCCTCGCAGCACATCATCGGTCCGAGGTCCGAGCCGCCGATGCCGATGTTGACCAGGTCGGTGATCGGCTGGCCGGTGTGGCCCCGCCAGGCGCCGCTGCGCACCCGCTCGCTCAAGTTGCCCATCCGCTCGAGCACCGCGTTGACGCCCGGCATCACGTCCGCGCCATCGACGAGGATCGGCCGGTTGCTGCGGTTGCGCAGCGCGACGTGCAGCACCGCGCGGCCCTCGGTCAGGTTCAGCTTCTCGCCCTCGAACATCGCGGCGATGAAGCGGCGCAGCTCGGCCTGCTCGGCCAGGGCGACGAGCAGCGCCAGCGTCTCGTCGGTGATCCGGTGCTTCGAGAAGTCGAACAGCAGATCGTCGAGACGCAAGGAGAAGCGGGCGAAGCGCCGCGGGTCGGCGGCGAACAGGTCGCGCAGGTGCACGTCCCTGATCGTCCGGGCGTGGGCGGCGAGCGCGGTCCAGGCCGGGGAGTCGACGAGAGCAGACATCGCGGCGAGCCTCCTCGTTGTCCTGCCGGTTGTCGGCCAGCGCCGCGGGTGTAGTCAAGGTGCTTGTCAACCTCCGGCCGGTGCGGCACAAGGCCGGAGATGGCCTGGCGCGCAGTATTGCGGACGCTGTGGGAGGACGAGTCGCTGCACCCGGCGGTCGACGGGCTGCGCTCGCGCTTGCTCGACAACCTTTTGGTCGGCTTCATCCTCGTCGGCTGGCCGGCGATCGGCCTCGGGGCCTGGTCCTCCTGGCAGGCGGGCATGCCCGGGTTCGCGCTGGCCTACGCGTTGATCTACGGCCTGTTCACCGCGGCGGTGGTCCTCACCCGCGGCCGCTCGGTGGAGGTGCGCGGCGGGATCCTGATCGTCTCCGGGATGGCCCTGGCGATGGTCATCATGGCCCGGCTCGGGCTGAGCGGCGCCGGCTATCAGATGTTGATCGCCTTCGTCGTGCTGGCGACGGTCTTCTTCGGCGCGCGGCTCGGCCTGACCGTCTGGGCGATCGGGCTCGCGTCGACGGTGGTCGTCGGCGCCGGGATGATCAGCGGGGTGATCGCCATCGACGATCGGCAGCTGGCGACCTCGCGCAACGCGTACCTGTGGGTCAACAGCGGGGTGGTCTTCACGCTGCTGGCCTTGAGCCTGGCGCTCGTCCCGCGGGCGCTGTTGCGCCGGTTGGCGCGGGCGATGACCGAGCAGGAGGAGCAGGCGGCGATCCTGGCGCAGGCCAACGAGGCGTTGCGCCGCGAGATGGCGGCGCGCGAGAAGGCCGAGGGGCGGCTGCTGCAGGCCTCGAAGCTCGAGGCGGTGGGGACGCTGGCCGGTGGGATCGCCCACGACTTCAACAACCTGCTCACCGGGATCCGGGGCCACAGCGCCCTGATGGCGATGGACCTCCCGCTCGGCCACCCCCACCAGGAGCACCTGAAGACCATCGCCGCGCAGGTGGAGAGCGCGGCGCGGCTGACCGCGCAGCTGCTCGGCTTCGCGCGCGGCGGGCGCTACGAGCCGCGGGTCATCGCGCTCGCGCCGATGGTGCGTGAGGTCACCGAGCTGTTCGGGCGCACCCACCGCGAGCTCACCCTCTCGCTCGAGCTCGGCGCCGAGCGGTGGGCGGTGCTCGCCGACCGCTCGCAGCTCGAGCAGGTCCTGCTCAACCTCCTGGTCAACGCCTGGCAGGCGCAACCGACCGGCACGGTGACCGTCGCGCTGGCGACGGTCGAGCGATCGACCGCCGCTGACCCGGCGGCGTCGACGGGCGAGGTGCGCTGGGCGCGGATCAGTGTCACCGACCAGGGGCCGGGGATGTCGGCGGCGGTCCAGGCGCGCATCTTCGAGCCGTTCTTCACCACCCGCGCGGCGCAGGGCGGCACCGGCCTGGGGCTGGCCTCGGCCTACGGGATCGTCAAGGCGCACGGGGGTGAGCTCCGGGTCCACAGCCGGGAGGGCGCTGGCGCGCGGTTCGAGGTCGACCTGCCGCTCAGCGACCGGGAGCCCGACGAGCTCGCCCCGCCGGTCGCGGTCGCGCCGGGCGCGGCGGCGCAGATCCTCGTCGTCGACGACGAGCCGCTGGTGCGCGAGGTCACCGCGGCGGTGCTGCGCAAGCTCGGTCACCGCGTGGTCACCGCCGAGAGCGGGGCGGCGGCGCTGGCCCTGGTCGAGGGTCAGGCGAGCGGGCCGGATCTGGTGCTGCTCGACATGGTGATGCCCGGGCTCGGCGGGGTCGACACCTTCCACCGCCTGCGGGCGCTGCGCCCCGAGCTGCCGGTCCTGCTGCTCAGCGGCTACAGCCTGAGCGAGGAAGCCAGCCAGCTGCTCGCCAGCGGCTGCCGGGGCTTCGTGCAGAAGCCCTTCACTCCCGAGACGCTGGCCGCGCGGGTCGCCGAGGTGCTCGGCCGCCCGGCTCAGGGCAGCCAGAGCGTGTTGCAGCGCGGGTCGGCCGGGTCGTAGAGGACCACGACCTCGTCGCTCGGCGCCGCGGCGTCGAGGGTGGCGCGCTCCATCGCCGACAGCGAGCCGCGGTAGACCTCCCGGCCGAGCGCGAACTCCCAGCGCACGCGGTGCGGATGGCGGCGGTTGATGCGCACCTGCAGGTCCTGGTCGCGGGCGACGACCCGGCCGGGGGTCGGGCGACCATGGGTGAAGGCGTGGACGAGTCGGCGGCGCGACCGCCAGCCGACGACGAGGAGCGCCAGCCCGCCGATGGGCATCACCAGGGTCGCCGCGCCGCCCCAGCCGAACAGCGCGTAGGTCTCGCCGCGCAGCCGGGCGCGGCTCGGATCGCTGGGCAGGACCTCGAGCTCGATCACCCCGGCGCGCTCGAGCTCGGCGACGCGCTGCGGATCGGCGAGCGACAGCTCGGCCTGGTGCGCCTCGCCGTCGAGCATGAAGCTGACGGTGAGGCGGCGCAGCGGCTGGTTGTTCACCCGCACCCGCTCGTCGACCGTGACGCGCTCGAGCTCGGCGAGCGTCAGGACGCCGTTGGCGTCGAGGGCGACGTCGGTTGGCAATCCCCAGCAGAAGATGGTCGCGAAGATGGCGCCGACGCCGGTGAAGATCGCGCCGACCAGCGCGAGCACGAAGGCGCCGGGGGGCAAGCGGACGAGCAGCGC
>JBFYZW010000046.1:0-3290 GCA_041309305.1 Deltaproteobacteria bacterium
GATGTCGCCGCTTACTGCCTGAGTGAGAACGGATTGATCGACCGGTTGATCGCGGCGAAGAAGGCCGGCTGCCGGGTGCGGGTGTTGGTCGACGATCTGATCATCGACGGTCTGATGATCAACCGCAAAGCGATCGCTCACTTGACCACCGCTGGCGTCGAGGTCAAGGTCTTCGACCCGGTCACCGCTCAAGCGCTAGCCCATCCGGATGCCGCCGCGCCAGCCAACGTCAAGCTGCACAGCAAGATCATCATCCTCGGCGGCGACCGCGTGCTCGGCGGCAGCGCCAACTTCACCCGCCAGGGGTTCTTCGTCAACGTCGAGGACGGGCGCCTGGTTCACTCGCGCACCGTCGCCGGGCAGTTCACCGACCGGTTGTTCGAGCCGCTGTGGCAGCGCTGCCGCGCCGCCGAGCCGCTCGAGCTGGTGCCCGAGGAGACCCGGGTGCCGCTGTTGCCGCCGGTGGCGATGGACACGCCGCTCGGCGAGCTGGTCTACGTCGTGCTCGACCTCGACACCACCGGGACCTCGCCGCGCCAGGACGATCGGGTGCTGGCCATCGCCGCGCGGGCGATCCGCATCGGTCCGCGTGGATCGATCACCGAGCTCGAGGAGTTCGGCGCCCACGTCACGCCGGGGCGGGATCCGATCGGCGGCGACTACAGCGTCCCGAGCTCGGCGGTCCGGCTGCACGGCCTCGACAACGAGCGGCTCAAGGCCCTCGGCGCCAAGCGGATGCGCGAGGTGATGCCCGAGCTGCTCGCCTTCATCAAGCGGCAGCAGCAGCACGGCAAGGTGGTGCTCGTCGGCCACAACCTGGCCTTCGACCTGCGCTTCCTCGACCACACGCTGGCGCGCAAGGCCATCGCCGCGCTGCCCGGGGTCGAGCGCGCCACCCTCGACGGCCCGTTCGTCGACACGATGCACGCCTCGTTCAAGCTCTCGCCCAAGGCGGCCGGCCACGACCTCGACGCGGTGGCCACCCGCCTGAAGGTGTCGAAGAAGCGCCGGCCGCAGCACGTCACCGCCGAGGACGTCGGCCTGACCGGCAAGATCCTCGCGGCGATGGTCGCCAAGGCCCCGTCGCGCTTCCGGACCCTGGCCGACCTGATGGGGCCCGACCTCTTGGCCGTCGCCGAGCCGTTGCCGTTGGCCGCGACCGCCGCCGGGCCGGCGCGCTATCGCCTCGAGGAGACGCCCGGGGTCGGGTTGTACCTGCGCGGTGAGGACGAGGACGGTACCCCGCTCCGCCCGCAGAAGGTCGCCGACTACGAGGTCGGCCCCGCGTCTGCCGATGGCCGGCACGTGACCGTGCGCCTGACCGTCGGCGCGGGCCTGCGCCGTCGGTCGCTCGAGCTGGTCGCCGCGGTCGACGCGGTGCACTTCCGCGCGCCGGGCCCCTCCTTCTATCGGCTGCGCGAGGCCGGCCGGAAGCTGGACAAGCCCGGCGTGCTCGTCTACGCCTGATCCGTCGATGAGCGACGCGCGCTACCGCCACGCGTACCATGCGGGCAACGTCGGCGACGTGCTCAAGCACTGCGTGCTGCTCGCGCTGCTCGCCGCGCGGGCGCCCGGGGCGGCCCGCCTGACCTTGATCGAGACCCACGCCGGCGCCGGCCGCTACCCGCTCGGCCCGACCGGCGAGTGGACCGAGGGGGTCGGCAAGGTGTGGGCCGCGCCGCCGCGCGGCGCCGCGGCGGTGGAGCGCTACCTCGACGGTTTGTCGTCGCCGAGCGAGCACGTCTACCCCGGTTCGCCGCTGTTCGAGCGTGCCTGGCTCCGGCCAGAGGATCGGGCGACCTTGTGCGAGCTCGATGACGAGGCCGCCACGGCCCTCACCCGACACCTCGATGATCGGCGCTTTGCCGTCCGGCGCGGGGACGGCTTTGCGGCCCTACCTGGCCTGGTCGCCGAGGCGCCGGCCGGCGACGCGCTGCTGGTGATCATCGACCCGCCCTACACCGAGAAGGCCGAGTGGCAGGCGGTCGTCCGCGCCGTCGCCGCGGTGTACGTCGCGCGCCCTGCCGCGCAGGTGCTGCTCTGGTATCCGCTCAAGAGCTACACCCGGCCCAACGCGCTGCACCTCGAGCTCAAGCGTGCGGCGGTCCCGGCGACGGTGCTCGAGCTGGTCACCACGCCGCTGGAGCTGCGGCGCAACCGGCTGAACGGCAGCGGCGTGCTGCTGGTCAATCCTCCCGCGGCCGCGGTGGTCGAGATCGCCCAGGCGTTGCCGCTGCTCGGCGCGCGCTGCGCGACGCACGCCGGAGAGTGGGCGAGCCGGATGCTCAGCTGGGGGGCGGGGATGGCCTCCTTGTCCGGGCAGCGGTAAGCTCCAGGCGTGGACTACCTCAATCCCGGCTTCATCGCCGCCTCGGGGCTGGTCAGCCTGGTCGGTTTCTGCCTCTTCCTCTACGGCAAGCGCCGGAGCAGCGCGGCGCAGATCCTCGGTGGCCTGGCGCTGATGATCTTCCCCATCTTCGTGCCGAAGATCCCGCTGATGCTCGGCATCGCCGCTGGCCTCCTCGGGTTGGTCTGGCTCGCGTCGCGGCAGGGGTGGTGAGCGTCAGCGCGGCGCGTCCTCCCAAACGGACGGTCGCGATTCCCGATCGCCAAAGCGCGGCTTCGCCCGAGGGAAAACCGACAACGGGTGTGCGCGAATCGCGCACCCCCGTTCAGTCGTCGTCGAGCTGCAGCGCGGCGGTGAGCTCGTCGGCCAGCTCCGCCGGGATGTACTCGCGCCACTCGCCGACGAAGGCCCGGGGATCGCGCAGCAGCTCCTCCTCGAAGACTGCCCGCTCGTGCACCGTGGCGTCGGTGGCGATGGCCACCGCGTCGACGACGCGGGTGACCAGGTCCTTGAAGCTCACCGTGGATCTCCCGCCGTCGGGTCACCGCCCGGCGGCGGCGCGACCGCCTCGGCCGGGTCGAAGGTGAAGGTCGGCGCGGTCTCGCGGACGAGCAGCACCTCGCGCTCGACGACCCCGGCGGCGAAGTGGACCGCGAGTCGGTGCGCGCCGGGGGTGAGCGTCAGGCGAACCTGACTGTCCCAGCGGCCGACCGGGCGCCCGTCGACCCAGACCTCGGCCTCGCCCGGGAAGCGCAGCTCGGTCCACACCTCGTCGACCGTCGAGCTGAGCAAAACCTCCGGCATGCGCGGGCGCGTGAACTCGCTCGGGTGCGGGAGCATGCCGATGGTCAGCACCAGGTAGGCGACGCCGCCGACTAGCCCGGCGATCGCGAGCAGGCCGAGCATCAGCGGCCCGCGGCCGGCGAGCGCCGCCCAGCGCGAC
>JBFYZW010000047.1:0-3664 GCA_041309305.1 Deltaproteobacteria bacterium
GCTCGACCCGGCACCGCCGACCACGCGGCGCCCGCGCGCCGACGCGCCGCCGCCGCCGCTCCCGCCGGGCTCATCGCGCTCGACCGGGGTGATCAAGGGCGGCGTCCGAGCGGCCTCGTTCGTGCAGCTGTCGGCCGCCGATCAGGAGCACGCGATCAAGCTCGGCGCCGAGTTGGTGGTCGCGTTGCGCCGCGCCTTCAAGGCCGGAGAGCTCGACCCGGTGGACGCCGATCGTGCGCTCGCGATGCTCGCCGCCGACGTCGAGGGCCAGCGCCGGGCGCTCGCGGCGCTGTTCGGGTGCAAGTACAACCAAATCGACGTGAGCTGGCTCGACCGACTCGCCGAGGCCGAGGTGCCGGCCGTGCGGGTCGCCTGGGAGCTGTCGCGCTGGGCGCGGCGCAAGGCGCTCTCGCAGGCCTGCTCTGGCGTGCACGGCTCGCTGGTCAAGCTGCTGCGCGAGGAGCTGGACCGGACCAGCGCCGCCGCGCTGTTCTGGGACGCGGTCGACGGCATCGGGTCGCGTAAGCGGGCGCACGGCGACTCGACCGGGCTCGGGGACTTCCTGGTTGCGAAGGGGTGCCTGGTGCCCGACGGCGTCTGGACGCTGGTCCCGGAGTTCATCCCCGGCAGCGATCCGATCGCGCTGCTCGCTGGCCACCCGCCGCGACCGGACGCCATCCTGCCGCCGCGCCGGCACGACCGGCCGGTGTTCACCGTCTGGCGCAAGCGGCTGCTCGACGCCGGGCTGTTGGGCAGCGAGGTGTGGAAGAGCCACATGCGCTCGCTCCACGTCGCCCGCGGCGTGGTCGGCGAGTGGGTGCGGCTGCTGCAGCTCGGCGACCAGCCGGAGGCGGCCGGCAAGCGCCTGCAGCTCGGCGCGCTGGTGCTGGTCGCGCCGCCGGGCCTGTGGGCCTGTTGCGATGCGCTCGCGGCCAAGGCCTGGTGCGAGGCGAACGACCACAGCGCGCGCGGGCTCTACCACGTCCCGTCGGCCGACGGTGGCCACTATGGCCTGCTGCTCACCGAGGTGGACGTCACCGCCCTCGAGGCGCGCGGCGAGCGGCTGGCGATCACGCGCCTGGACAACGTCAAGGCCGGCGACGGGCACGGCGACGAGGCGCGCCACCAGAACCAGGTGTTGCGCGACGCGCTCGGCCACCCCGACCTGCGCTTCTGTATCCCGAACGAGCGCGGCGACGCCTACGAGGACATCGCGCCGCGGCTCGAGCGCACCGCCGAGGACCTCGCGGCGATCCGCTACGACACCGTCGGCCCCGAGGGGGCCGGCGAGTACAGCGTGCAGATGCCGCTCACCGAGGAGGAGCTGAACACGCTGACCAAGGACCTGATCCGCGAGGCGCTCGGCCGCGGCTGAGGTGTCCGTGCGCCGGTGTTGTCCGCCGGCGCCGCAATGGTATGGTTGTGTGGTGAGGGGGCTCGTTCCCAGCATCGGCTCACTGCTGCTGCTTCTCGGATGCCTGCGCGGTGACCTCCCGCGCTGGCCGGCGGAGGAGCTGGAGGGAGGCGATCTGACCGGCGGTGACCCGGCACCGCGGTGCACCTGGAGCTCGTTTTCGACCCCGGTGTTGCTCGACGGCGTTAACTCGAGCAGCCAGGACTGGGATCCCAGCCTGTCGGAGGACATGCTCGAGCTGTTCTTCAGCTCGACGCGTGGCGGCGGCCTGGGGGAGAACGATCTCTACCGCGCCACGCGGGTGAGCGTCACGGACCCGTTCGGCGAGGTGGAGAACCTCACGGCGTTGAACAGCTCGGCGATCGACTCCGGGCCCAACCTGTCGGCCGACAGCCTGACCCTCTACTTCACCTCGACCAGGAGCGGGTACTCCACGGTCTACCGCGCGACCCGCGCGGCGCCGGCGGCGCCGTTCGGCGCGCCGGTGGAGTTGCACGGGGTCGTCGACCTCTTGTCGTTCGAGATCGTCGAGGCCGACGTGTCGCGCGACGAGTTGCGCCTGTATCTGCACGCAACGACCGGCGCCGGCTCGACTCTCTGGCTCGCGACGCGGTACGACGCGGCCGGAGAGATCCTCGGTCTCCAGCAGCTCCGCGAGCTCGATGGCAGTGGGGAGGAGGCGTTCCCGTGCATCTCCGCCGACGAGCGGACGATCTACTGGTCGCAGTGCCCTGGGGGTGGGGGGCCGTGCGATATCTGGTTGGCGCAGCGGCCGGACAGCCTGGCGCGATTCGGCGCGCCGCGCCCTCTCGACGAGGTGAACAGCGTCAGCAACGAGGACGACCCGGACATCTCGGCCGACGGGTCGGTGTTGCTCTTCTCGTCCAACCGCCCGGGCTCGAGCAACGACGACCTGTGGCTCACGCGGCGCGAATGCCGGTGACGCTCATGACGCTCAGAGCCGCAGCACGAAGGTCGTCCCCTCCGCGCCGCTGGTGAACGCGACGCTGCCGCCGCGGGTCTCGGCCACGGCGCGGACGATGCTGAGCCCGAGCCCGGTGCCGCCCCGATCGCGCTCGGTGGTGAAGAAGCGCTCGAAGATGCGCGCGCGGTGCGCCGGGAGGATCCCCGGGCCGCGATCGGTGACCGCGAGCTCGAGCCGGCCGCCATGCGCGCCGGCGCGCAGGATCACCGGCTCCCCTGCGCCGTGGCGCACGGCGTTGTCGAGCAGGTTGCCGACCGCGCTGGCGAGGTGCTGCGGGTTGATGTCGATCGCCGCCGGTGGCGCGTCGAGCTCGAGCCGTACCTGCTCGCCGTAGCGGGCCGCCAGCTGGCGCAGAAACGGCGCGACGGCGACGGTCTCGCTCTGCTCCGGCGCGCTCTGTACCCGGGCCAGCTCGAGCAGGCGGCTGGCCAGCGCCTGCAGCCGGGCCGCGTCGCCGTCGACGTTGGTGAGGAAACGGCGGCGCTCGGCCTCGCTCATCTCTGCCCACGAGTCGCCGAGCAGCTCGATCGCGCCGCGGATGCCGGTCAGCGGTGTCTTCAGCTCGTGGCTGACCGTGGCGGCGAACTCGGCGATGTACTCGGCCCGGTCGCTCAGGTTCCGGCTCATCTGCTCGAGCGCGGCGCGCAGCGCCTCGACCTCGGCCGGCACGACGCCGCTGAGCGCGAACGGCTGGTGGCGCTCGGAGCGGGCGATGCGCTCGGCGACCGCGGTGATCGTCCGCATCGGCCGGCTGATCGCGTGGGCGAAGAAGAGGCTGACGGCGACCAGCAGCGCCAGCGCGACGATGAGCGACAGCAACACCGTGTCGCCCTGCAGCCAGATCGCCTTCAGCGGATCGATCGCGGTGCGCGAGGCGCGCACGACGGCGACCACCTGCCCGTCGGAGAAGACCGGCAGCGCGACGAAGACGCGCGCGTCGCCGCGGCGGCTGATGCTGCCCAGCGCCGGCGCCGGCTCGTCGGAGATCCGCTCGCGCAGCACTGCGCCGTAGCGGCCGGCGAGCGCCTGCTCGACCTCGGGGAGGTTCGCGACGCAGGCGCCGAGGTCGGCGCCGGTGGTCGCGACGACGCAGCCGCGCGGGTCGAGGACGCGCACCGCGCTGAGGTTCTGCAGCTTGGCGCGCTCGAGCAGCGCGGTCAGCCGCGCGCCAGCCACCCAGGTCGGCCCGTCGCGGCGGGTCTCGGTGGTCAGCGGCGGCGGCGTCTCGGCCGGCAGCACGCCGCCGCTGCGCGTCAGCACCGGCT
>JBFYZW010000048.1:0-15919 GCA_041309305.1 Deltaproteobacteria bacterium
CTCGCGCTCGCGGCTCGGGCATCTTCGGCCCGAACATCGGGCCGGTGTGGACCAGGGTGTGGGCCGCGAGCTCGCGGTTGGCTGCGGCGAGGTCGTGGGCGACGTAGCAGCCGCCGAGCCGCGGGTGTTGCACCAGGTCGCCGGCGATGATCTCGCCGAACAGGCCGTCGGCCAGGCGATGGCCGAGGGTCAGGTTGAACAGCCACGACTGCACCGCCGAGAGGTAGAGGCGGCGCAAGAAGCCCCGCCGGTCGGGGGCGGCGTCGACCAGCGGCGCACACCGCTCACCGGCGAGCAGCGCCAGCCCGGCGGTGACGTTCCCGCCGCCGTGGCCGAAGCGCTGCGCACCGTAGCTGTTGGGCAGGCCGACGCGGGTGAGTTCGGCCAGGATCGCCGCGGCGCGCGCCTCGGCCTGTGGGTGGACCTCGCGCAGCAGCACGTCGAAGCGGTTGCCCGCCAGCTGGCCGGTGCGCAGCTTTTCGCGGTGGCGGGTGGCGCCGAGCACGCGGACCCGGTCGGTCTCGACCGCGGCCAGCCGGGGCTCGGCCCGGGCGGGCACCGAGAGCCACTGGTGGGTGACGGCGGTGCGGTCCTTCATCCCGGCGCAGCCGATATCTCGGCGCGGCACGTCGAGGGCGCGGGCCAGATGGTCGAGGAGCGCTGCGGCGGAGAGCTCGCGCTTCTCGAGCCAGAGCCAGAGGTGCTCGCCGGCGCCGCACGGATCGTAGGCGGGCAGCTCCTCGACGACGAAGTCCTCGGCGCGACTCTTGAGCCGGCCGCCAATGCCAGGCAGCGCCGCGGTGACCGACGGCACGATGAGGTCAATGGCCACGCGGATCCCTCCCGGTCGAGCGTGCCCGCGGCAGGACCACGCGGCTCGGCGGGCGTCGGGCGGCGGTCACGGGACCAGGACCAGCTTGCCGAAGACGCGCCGCTCCTCGAGTAGACCGTGGGCGCGTGCCGCCTCGGCCAACGGCAGCACCTCGGCGACCTGCGGCCGCAGTCGGCCGGCCGCGGCATGGCCGACGACAGTGTGGAACTCGGCCAGGCTGCCCATCGTCGAGCCGAGCACGCTCCAGGACTTGAAGAACAGCTGGCGGAGGTTCAGCGGCGCCTCGGCGCCGGTGGTCGCGCCGCAGACGACCAGCCGGCCGTGCCAGGCGAGCGCCGCGAGATCGGTGGCCCAGGTGTCGGTGCCGACGTGGTCGACGATCACGTCGACGCCGCGTCCGGCGGTCAGACGCTTGACCTGGCCGGCCACGTCGTCGCTGCGGGCGTCGATGACCCGAGCGCCGAGCCGCGCGGCGGCCTCGGCCTTGGCGTCGCTGCCGGCGGTGGCGATGACCTCGGCCCCCCACAGCCGGGCGATCTGGATCGCCGCGACGCCGACGCCGCTGCCACCGGCCTGCACCAGCACCGCCTCGCCAGGGCGCAGCTCGGCGCGGGCGACGAGCATGTGCCAGGCGGTGAGGAACGGGATGCCGATCGCCGCCGCCTCGACGAAGCTCAACCCCGCCGGCTTGGCGACGATGTTGCGCGCCGGCACCGCCAGCCGGTCGGCGTAGCCGCCGTCGCGGCTCTCGCCGAGGATGCCGTAGCTGCGACAGCGGTGGTCGGCGCCGGCCAGGCAGGCGACGCAGGCGCCGCAGCCGAGCCCGGGGGCGACGATCACCTCGTCGCCCGGGCTCAGCCCGGTGACCGCCGCGCCGACCGCTTCGATCTGGCCGGCGACGTCGCTGCCGGGGATGAGCGGCAGCGGAAAGCGATGCCCGGGCACGCCGCGGCGCACCCACAGGTCGAGGTGGTTGACGCCCACCGCGCGCACGTCGACGATGACGTCGCACGGGCCAAGGTCCGGGTCGGGCAGCTCGCGCGGGACGAGCAGCTCCGCTCCGCCGTGGGTCTGCAAACGAATGCCTCGCATCGTCGTCCCTCCGCCCGTCGCTCAATCGCGGGCAAGCGCGTCGTAGGCGGCGTTGATCTCCTTGGCGCGTCGCTCGGCGACCGCGCGGATCTCCGGCCCCAGGTCAGCGACCCGGTCGGGGTGGTACTGGCGGATCAGCCGCTGGTAGGCGGCCTTGATCTCCGCCTGGGTGGCGTCGGGGGTCACGCCGAGCACCTCGTGCGCCGGGCGGTCGCGCGCCGGCTCGGCCGGATCGATCCGCGGCCGAGGACGCGGTCGTTGGGTCGGCCTGGCGCTTCGCCACCACTGGTAGACGACGAAGGCCAGCGCGAGGATGACCAGCAGCTTGACCAGACCCATTCGCAGCTCCTCGGGGACCGCATACCGCAAGGCCGTTCGGCGGCGCAATCGCCGCGCCTTTTCTTGAACGACTCAGAGGTGGGTGTTACCCTCGCGATGAAGCGTTGAGCGGCGTTTCTGGCGATAGCGAGGCCATCCGATGCGGGTTACGCGTGGGTTTGTTCTGACGCTGGGCATGGTCGGGGCGGTGTGCCCGGCGGCGGCCATGGCGGGCAAGGTCGCCGTGGTGGTGCGCGGGGTCGGCGCCGGCTCGGACAAGGCGGCGGGCTTCGTCTCGCACTACCTGACCGAGATCGTCGGCCAGGACGCCCGGTACGACGTCGTCGAGCTCTCCGATGCACTCGGCGGCGGCAACGCCGAGCGCGCCAAGCGCGCCTTCGAGGTCGCCGAGGAGATGGTCCAGAAGGGGCGCAACGCCTACGAGACGCTCGATCTGGATCCGGCGATCGAGTACCTGAACACGGCGCTGACCAAGTACGAACGGCACGCCGCGGAGGTGCAGGAGATCAAGAAGGTCGCCGAGGTGCTGATGCTGCTCGGCGCCACCCACATCCTGCGCGGTGAGGAGCAGACCGGGGCCAAGCGGTTGGCCCAGGCGATCGCCATCTACCCCGACATCGAGCCCGATCCGCGCATCTTCAACCCCGGGATGCGCCAGGTCTTCCAGGACGCCGCCGACCGCCTCGGCCGCCGGCCGCAGGGGACGCTGTCGATCACCTCGAACCCGAGCTACGCGCGCGTCTACATGGACGGCGCCTTCGTCGGTGTGACACCGCTGGCGGTCGACAAGATCACCGAGGGGCGGCACTTCATCCGCCTGGCCAAGGCCGGCTACGCCGACTGGGGCCGGGTGATCGACGTGATCGGCCAGGTCGAGGCCACCGACGTCGCGACGCTGAAGGCGACCGACAACTTCGAGGAGCTCGACGCGCTGGTCGAGGCGGCGTTGCCGTCGGTGCCGGGCAAGGAGGTCGGCGATCCGGTCGGGGAGGTCTTCCGCCAGCTCGGGGTTCTGCTCGGGGTCGAGAGCCTGCTGCTCACCGAGGTGCGGTTGGACGGCGAGCGCGTCCGCGCGCGGGCGATCCTCGTCGATGTCAACGAGGCCAAGGTGCAGCGCAGCGGCAGCCAGACCTTCTCCTACGACTCGCGGCCCGACACCTACCGGCGCGAGATCCTGGCCTTGTGGCAGGCGGGGTTCGGCGACGGCACTGCGGTGGCGCTCGGCGACGACGGCGCCGGCGGTGAGGATCCGAGCTCGGTGCACGCCGCCGGCGGCGAGTGCTACGGGATGTCGTGCAGCAAGTTCAAGACCGTGGTCCTGGCGGTCGGCGCCGGCAGTGGCGCGCTGCTCGGCCTGCTCGGCGGGCTGCTCGACTACCTGGCCTACGTCGACCACAACAACTACCGGCAGACGCCGCAGACCAGCCCGGAGGCGGAGAGCCTGCGCAAGTCGGGGATCACCAAGTCGATCATCGGTGACGTGCTCCTCGGCCTTGGGGTCGCGACCGCGGCGGCGAGCGTCGGCTTCTTCTTCCTCTACGAGCCGGCGCAGAGCGCCGAGTCGGTGGCGCCGGCGCCCAAGGACGGTTGGGGGCTCTGGATCGTGCCGTGCGAGGGTGGCCTGTTCCTCTCCACCGGCGCGACCTTCTGAGTCGACGGGAGCGACGGATGAGCAAACGACCGAACCTGTGGCCCCATGTCGCGGCGGCAGTGGTCTTTGGCACCACCGCCTGCTCGCTCTACCTCGATTGGGACCGGGCGGGCCTGCCCTGCGACGACAACGACGAGTGCTACGAGGGTTACTCCTGCCTGGTGAACACCTGTGTCGAGGAGAAGTCGGTGGCGATCGGCGACACCTGCAGCGCCGACGTGCAGTGCGCCGGCAGTGGGACGATCTGCGGCGCGGCGCCGTTCACCTGCCGCGAGCGCTGCCCCGACGAGACGCTGTACGGCTCGACGACGCAGTGCGGCCAGCGCTCCTACTGCAGGCCGGAGCCGGCGCGGCCGGACAGCACCGCGGTGATCGGCACCTGCTTCGATTCGGAGTGCAGCCGTGACACCGACTGCAAGTCCGATCGCATCTGCGTGCCGATCGAGCTCGACGCCGGGGCGTGCCTGCTCAGCTGCCAGTACGACTTCGAGAACAACGTCTACCAGGACAACTGCGGCAGCCGCGGCGACGTCCAGACCTACTGCCAACCGGTCGGCCTGCGCGGCAAGCAGCAGCTCGCCTGCCTCGAGCGGTTGACCAACGTCTCGGCGCCGGTGCCGCCGGAGCTGTGCAACCCGGTGCAGAGCCCGTGCGTCTCCGGGGCGGCCTGCGTGGTCACCGGGGGCACCGGCAAGTGCTACTATTACTGTCGCGGCATCGAGCACTGCGGCGCGGGCGAGGAGTGCTGTCCGGTGGTCGAGGCCAACACCTCGCTCAGCGGGCCGCTCTACTCGGTGTGCAAACCGGCCGGTTGTCTCTGATCACGCCGCGCCAGGCGCGCGGCCCCAGAGTCACGGCGCGCCGACGAACTCGCTGATCGCCAGGCGGTCCTCGTCCGAGAGGTCGAGGAACTCGAGGCCCATCCCGGGCGTCCCCTTGCTCGGGTCGTGGCGCGTGGCCCAGGCGACGCGCGCGCGGGTGCGGATCGGCCGGATGCGCCCCGGGACGGCGAAGATCACCTCGAGCACCTCCCCGACCTCGAGGAGCAGGTCGGACTGGAGGAAGGCCCCACCCTGGCTGACGTCGAGGCTGTCGAAGACCACGTCACCCTGCGTTGGATCAGCGGCGTCACGGACGCGGAAGGTCGCGGTGATCGGGCGGCGAGCGTAGCGGCGCAGGCGTTCAGGGTCGACCATCCCGGGTTCATAACACGGGCGCGGCGGCGCAGTCATCCGGGCTGACCGTGGTGGTAGGGCTCGCCGGCGAGCACGGTGTGGGCGCGGTAGAGCTGCTCGGCGATGATCACCAGGGCCAGGCGATGCGGCAGGGTCATGCGCGACAGCGCCAGCTGTGCCGTCGCGCGGCGCTTGATCTCGGCCGGCAGCCCGTCGGCGCCGCCGATCAAGAAGGCGACGCGGCGCAAGCCCTGGCGCTGCCAGTCGCGCAGCCGCTGGGCCAGCTCGCTCGTCGACCACAGCTCGCCCCGCTCGTCGAGGGCGACGTAGGGCTCGTCGGCGCGCAGCTGGCGCGCCAGGGTCGTCTGGAGCGCCGGCAGGGGCTGCTCTTTGCATCGCTGGATCTCGGCGCCGCCGAAGCGGCGCAGGCGCTGAACGTAGTCGTCGGCGGCGTCGAGCAGCGGGTCACGCGCGCGCCGGCCGACGCACACCAGGCAGAGGTGCATCAACGACGCCGGTCAGCGTGCGCCGGCTGGCTGGCCGGGGTCAGCGCCACGCGCGGCGCGCTCCGCCACAAGCCCTCGAGGTCGTAGACCTGGCGGGTGAACTGATGGAAGACGTGGACGATGACGCTGCCGAGGTCGAGCAGGGCCCACTGTCCTTCGCGCAGGCCCTCCTTGCCGAGCAGGGTGGCGCCGCCATGCTTGAGCTCGTCGGCGACCAACTCGGTGATCGACTGGACGTGGCGATCGCTGGTCCCCGAGGCGATGACCAAAAAGTCGGTGTAGCTGGACCGACCGCGTACGTCGATGACCAGAACGTCGAGGGCCTTGCGCTGTTCGGCGAGGGCCGCGGCGCGGCGGGCGAGTGCTTCGCTGTCCAGGGGAGCCTCCTTGTCGCGCCGCAGATCTACCCCGGCCCAACCCGGTCTGGCAACGGTTGGCGTACCCGCGCGCCGCGGGCCTCTGCCTCAGGGAGGGCTCGGCGCCGCCTCCTCGACCGGCTCGAGCGGCGCGAGCTGGTCGCGGAAGAAGCTCAACGGGTCCCGGACGCGGCGGCGGCGCTCGAACTCCGGCAGGGCGTCACCTGCCTTGACGCTCGCCACCTTGCCGGCGTCGGTGACCGCGGCGTCGAAGCGGAGGCTGAGCTGGGTCGGGCGGACCTGGCGGTCGGCGATCTCCAGCCGGCCGTCGAGCACCAGCTTGGTCGGCACACCGGTGTCGGCGTCGAGCCACAGATCGCCGCGCAGATCGAGGGGGCGCGCCAGCTCGCGCCAGCGCGCCGGGGGTGACACGGGCAGCGGGGTGTCGAGGCCGCTCGGCGGCGGCGGCACCTCGACCGGCTTGTCGGTCAGGCCGAGGGGGAAGCGCAGCGCCGGCCGGGGGGTCGCCTTGTCCAGGGTCGGCGGGCCGAACGCGAGCCGCGAGCGGAACAACGAGAGCACCTGGTACATCGACGAGAAGGCGATCTCCCGCCAGGCCTGCAGCTCGAGCTCGCGGCGCGGCTTGCTGCGCAGGTGGCCGCGGTCGTGGCGCACGAGGATCTGCTCGTTGACCTGGAGCACCTCGATCTGGGACTCCGGCGTGTCGAGGAGGACCTGGTAGTTGCCGAGCGAGTCCTGGATGGCCAGGTAGGTGTCATTCTGCTCCAGCTCGCTCGCCCCGCGGCTGAAGACGAAGCTCGACCGAGCCAAGAAGCGCAGCGAGCCGAGCCGCGCCGCGGCCTCGCCAAAGCGCATGTGCAGGACGCGATGGTAGACCGCCGGATCATCCGGGAAGCGATCGAGGGCGATCGGCGAGGTGTCGTAGCGCTCGGCGCTGTGCGAGCCCGGAACCTTGGGGCGCGGCTCGTCCGTGCGGCAGCAGGTCAGCGTCATGAGCGCGACGAGGAGGGGCGAGACGAGACTGATGCGCTTCATGAGCTCGTCTTGTAAGCCTTTTTCGCCCGTCGCGCCACAGCGCGGTCGCCGCCCTGCGGATCCTCTCGCACCTCGGCGGCGACACCCCCGGCGCCGGCGATTCCTGGGGGCGGTTCCTGGGCATCGAAGTGGCCGTCTCGTCCGGGAGAAAACCGCGGGCGCGGTCACCGGCGTCCGCGGTGCCCCGGTTTTGCGGACCCGCGCCCGCGATTCCTTGCGCAGGTCAACGCCACATACTAACCTGAAGGAAGGTCCCCCGAAGCGCCCGAAGGGTGGCGCGGAGCCACAGGTTGAGCAGCAGGATCTTGATGGGCCTGAGCGTGGCGGTGACGCTCACCGTCGCCGGGTTTGCCTTCTACTCGCGGGCCTTGGCCCCGGCCGGCGACGAGTCGTTCGTGGCCGGGCTCGATGAGGCGACCGCCTCGCTCGCCAGCGCCGCGTCCGAGTCGTACGGGCCGAGCTACGACCTGAGCGCGCACCAGACGCTCAGCCGGGTGATCATCCTGATCAAGGAGAACTACGTCGATCCGGAGCGCATCCGCCCGTACGAGATGTTCCTCGCCGCGCTCGACTACGTGCAGAAGACCGTGGCCGAGGTGATCGTCGACACGACGCAGGCGCCGAACCGGATCACCGTGGTGGTCGACGGGGCCGAACAGGTCTTCGATCTCGAGCGGCTCGGCGGGCTGGACCAGCTGTGGGAGGTCACCCTCGCGTTGCGGGACATCTTCCGTTTCATCGAGGCGCAGATCTCGGACGCGAAGCGGCAGAAGGACATCGAGTACGCGGCGATCAACGGCATGCTCTCGGCGCTCGACCCGCACTCGATCCTGCTCAAGCCGGAGAGCTTCGACGAGGTGAAGCTGTCGACCAAGGGTGAGTTCGGCGGCCTGGGCATCGTCATTGCGATTCGCGACGGCGTGTTGACCGTGGTCTCGCCGATCGAAGGCACACCGGCTTCGCGCGCTGGCCTGAAGGCCAAGGACGTGATCACCAAGATCGGCGAGGACTCGACCGTGAACATGGCCCTCGACGAGGCGGTGCAACGGCTGCGCGGCAAGCCGGGGACGCGCATCTCGGTCTGGGTGCTGCGCAAAGGCTGGCCCGAGGCGCGCCGCTACAACCTGACGCGCGCCAACATCAAGATCGAGAGCGTCGCCAGCCAGCTGCTGGCGCGCGGGGTCGGCTACGTCAAGATCAAGAGCTTCCAGAACAACACCTTCGACGATCTGCACACCCACCTCGAGCGGCTGCGGCGCAAGAATCAGACCGAGCTGCGCGGGTTGATCCTCGATCTGCGCAACAACCCCGGCGGCCTGCTCGACCAGGCGATCCTCGTCTCCGATCGGTTCCTCGACCACGGGCCGATCGTCATCACCGTCGGCGAGGGGGCGCGGCGCCGCGACGTGAAGAGCGCGCACAGCTCGGGGACCGAGGCTCGCTACCCGATGGCGGTGCTGGTCAACGCCGGCAGCGCCTCGGCCTCGGAGATCGTCGCCGGCGCGTTGAAGAATCAGGAGCGCGCGCTGGTCATCGGTCAGCAGACCTTCGGCAAGGGCTCGGTGCAGGTGCTCTACGACTTCAAGGACCGCTCGGCGCTCAAGCTGACCATCGCCCAGTACCTGACGCCCGGGGATCTCTCGATCCAGTCGGTCGGGATCGTTCCCGACGTCGCGGTCGTCCACGCGACCATCCAATCCGACGTGATGCACATGTTCGTCGAGGACGACTCGCTGCGCGAGAAGGACCTCGAGCGGCACCTGGAGCGGCCGGTGGCGGTGACCCAGGGGGCGGACGAGGCGCCGGGCGACCGGGGCGAGGGCGACCAGCGGCTCTACGCCGCCAACGCGCGGACGCCGGTGCGCCAGATCGTCCACCTCAGCCCCAAGACCGAGGAGGTCGAGCCGGCCGAGGAGAGCGAGGAGCAACCGCCGACCTTCGTCTCCGACTTCGAGATCGAGCTGGCGCAGGAGGTCCTGGCCAAGGCCACCCGCGCCGAGCGCACCGGCATGCTCCAGGACGCGGCCAGCCTGTTCGACGCCCGCGCCGCCGAGCAGGAGGCGATCATCGTGCGCGAGCTCGACAAGCTTGGGGTCGACTGGCGCGACGGCAAAGCCGGCGGCGCGCCGCGCGTCGAGGTCTCGTTGACCCGCGAGGGGAGCGGCGAGATCAAGGCGGGGAGCAGCTTCACGCTCGTGGCCACCGTGCGCAACAGCGGGGCCGGTCCGCTCTACCGCTGCTTCGGGGTGACCGAGTCGCCGAACCCCCAGCTCGATCGACTCGAGTTCGTCTTCGGCGCGGTACCCCCGGGGCAGCAGCGCAGCTGGCGGGTGCCGGTCAAGCTGCCGCACGACCTGCACAGTCGAACCGATCAGGTCATGTTGTCGCTCGGCGATCTCCACGGCGCCGCCGCCGGCCAGACGGCTGCGCTGATCGTCTCGACCACGGCGGCGCCGCAGCCGCGCTTTGCCTACGTCTATCAGCTCGACGATCAGGCCGGCGGCAACGGGGACGGCTTGCTGCAGACCGGCGAGGAGATCGTCCTGCGCCTCCGGGTGCACAACCTGGGCCAGGCCAACGCCGTCGACACCGTGGTCACCGCGCGCGCGCCGGCGGCGAAGGGGATCTTCCTCAAGCAGGGGCGGAGCAGCCTGGGCACGGTGAAGGCGGGGGCGAGCGCCGAGGGCGCGCTGAGCTTCGCGGTCAAGTCGACCGACGAGCCGGCGCGGGTCCGGCTGACGATGTGGGACAACGAGAGCGGCGCGGTGCTGAGCGACGAGGTCGAGCTGCTCACCGCGCCGGCCAGCCGCGGCCAGCCGGCCCGCGGGGTCGCGCGGGTCAAGGGGGGTGAGGAGGCGACGGTGTACGCCGGCGCCGCGGCCAGCGCGCCGGTGCTCGGTTGGCTGAAGCCCGGGGTCGTGGTGCGCACCCGCGCCGTCCTGGGCGAGTGGACCCGCATCTCCCTCGACGGCCGGCAGGAGGGCTTCGTCGCCCAGAGCGCGCTCGAGGCCGTGACCGGCGGCGGCCGCAAGCCGACGGCCAACCCGCTGCGCTCCGCCCGGCCGCAGGCGGCGCCGGTGATCGCGCTCGTCGCTCCCCCGCCGGTGATCCAGGAGCCGACGGTCCGGCTGCGCGCCAACGTCAGTGACGAGCGCTTCCTGCGCGACCTGTTCATCTTCGTCAACGACACGAAGGTGTTCTACCGTTCGCTCAAGGAGCTGAAGCCGGCCGCTGACGGCTCGGTGTCGACCGCCATCGACGTGCCGATCACGCTCAAGGCGGGCTCGAACACGATCGCGGTCGTGGCGCGCGAGAGCGAGGAGCTGGTCGAGCGGGCGATCGTCGGCGTCTATCACCCCGGCGGCCAAGCGGTCGCCGATCGCGGTTTGACCCAGCCCTGAGTCGACGCTCGTGATCCGCGGACCGGCCGGCGGGGCGTCTTCGCGCCCGCGCTCGCCGACCGGGTGCCGGCGACCAGCGCGCCCCGGTCTCGGCGCGAGGATTCTCTGCCGCGCCGATTTGACGTAGCCTCCGCCGATGGGCTGGCCTCCTGAGTGGCTCGCGCGCGACAAGCCGGCGCTGGTGCGGGCAGCGGGCGTCGCCTTGCTCTGCGCGACGCTGACGCAGCTGGTTGTCCACGCCGCCGAGTTCTCGCACGACCGCCGGTTCCTCACCCTCCTCGGCGAAGAGGCCGGTCCCTGGTGGCTGTTCGTCGCGCTCTGGCTCGCGGCGCTCGTGTCGCGGCTCCGGCTCGCGCCGGTCGAGACTCGCGCCTGGCTGCTCGAGGCGCGACCGTTCGCGCTCACCCTCGCTGGGTTGCTCTTCGTCGTCACCACGCCGTTCACCAACGCCTACTTCACCCACCTGACGCATCCGGCGCTGGCGGTCGTGCTGGTCTGGGTCCTCGCGCCGGCCATCACCCGCGTGCGCCAACGGCTGCGCCAGCCGGCAGCGGAGGCGGAGGAGCGCCTCGGCGGGCAGCCGTGGGCTGCGGCGGCGGTCGTCTTCCTGGTCGTGTTCGTGCAGTCCTACCGGCGTCACTGGTGGTTCGGTTCGGGGGGAAAGGATCTGGGCCTCTTCCACCAGTCGGTCTGGCTCCTGTCCCAGGGGGAGGCGCCAGAGAACACGGTGATGGGCATGTCGGCCTTCGCCGACCACCTGGAGCTCGTCGATCTGCTGGCGGCGCCGCTGCAGTGGCCGTGGCCGTCGGCTGGCGCGCTGTTGCTCTTTCAGGCCGCGCTCGTCGGCCTCGCGACCGTGCCGGTCTTCGACCTCGCCCGCCGCGCCCTGGGCTCCGCGGCCGCGGGCTGGGCGCTGGCCGCCGTCTACCTGCTCGGGGCCGACCTGCAGCAGGCGGTGATGTTCGACTGGAACCCGACCACCTGTGGGGTCACCGGGCTGCCCTGGGTCGTCTGGTTCTTCGCGCGCGGCCGGGCGGTGGGCTTCGCGCTCAGCCTGGCCTTCGTCGCGCTGGCCAAGGAGAACCTGGTGCTCTACGGCCTGGGGTTGTCTGTCGCGCTCGCGGTGCGGCCAGAGCGGCGCCGGTGGGCGCTGGCGGCGGCCGCCGCCCTGGCGCTGCTCTTCGTCGTCGAGCTGCAGGTGGTCTTCCCGCTCCTGCGTCCGGAGGGGTTCCGCCACTGGCGCTTCGCCGAGCTCGGGGATCAGCCCTGGGCGATGCTCCGCGAGGTGGTGCGCAGCCCCTATCGGGCCTTCGCGCTCCTGTTCACCCCCGGGAACAAGATCGACGGCCTGCTGCTGCCCTTCTCCACCGTTGCGT
Organism: Deltaproteobacteria bacterium; assembly: GCA_041309305.1. Classification (GTDB taxonomy): domain Bacteria; phylum Myxococcota; class XYA12-FULL-58-9; order XYA12-FULL-58-9; family XYA12-FULL-58-9; genus JBFYZW01. The sequence goes on from JBFYZW010000048.1 coordinate 11,785, forward strand.
TCGTCTGCTGGCTCTCGCCCCGCTGGCTGTTCGCGTTCGCGCCGATGATCCTGGAGCGCTTCTGGTCGGACCACGCCAACCGCTGGTGGGGCCATCACTACGGGGCCGGCATCGGCGTGGCGGCGACGCTGGCCGCGATCGAGGGCCTGGCGCGGATCCGCGCCTTTCTCGCTGGCAGGCAGCGCCAGGACCTGCTCCCGGTGGCCGTGCTCGGCGTGCTCGTCAGCTGCCTCTTGGTCGGGACGCTCGGGCGCTTCGGTCCGGCGCCGCTGTGGGTCTGGCGGCAGCCCTACTACGCGAGCGCGGCGGACCGCGCCGACGCAGCCGAGGTCTTGCAGGTCATCCCCGACGCGGCGAGCGTCGCGGCGCAGAACCACCTGCTGCCCCACCTCAGCGCCCGCCGGGCGATCTTCCAGCTGGTGCAGGGGGACGGGCAGGGGCCGGTGCCGGTCCACGCCGAGTTCGTGGCCCGGGTGGCCGAGTACGTGGCGATCGATCTGCAGCAGAGCGCCTGGCCGCGCGAGCCGGGCTTCGCCCGCCACCTCGGGCTCGAGCTCCTCGGCCGCGGCTACGGGGTCGTCGCCTGTCGCGGGCAGGCAATCGTGCTGCGGCGCGGCGCGGCCGGCCAGCCGTGCGCCGCGCTGGCCCCCTGAGCCCCTCCAGGCCGAGCCGCTCAGCCGGCGGCCTTCGCCTTTGACCTCGAGACGGGGGCGGTGCTAGCCTCCGCGGGTGAAGGGCTTCGTCCTCGCTGCCGGGCTCGGGCAACGCCTGCGGCCGATCACCCAGGCGGTGCCGAAGCCGCTGCTGCCGATCGGCAACCTGCCGCTCATCGGCTACGCGCTGCGCCTGCTCGCCTACCACGGGATCACCGATCTGATCGTCAACCTGCACCACCTCGGCAAGCAGGTGCGTGAGGCGCTCGGGGACGGCAGCCGGTTCGGTGTGACGATCACCTACAGCGAGGAGGAGGAGCTGCTCGGCACCGGCGGGGCTCTGCGCCGGATGCAGGGTGCGCTCGCCGACGACACCTTCGTCGTGGTCAACAGCGATACGATCCTGGACCTCGACCTCGATCAGGTCCTCACCGCCCACCGCGAGCGCCAGGCGCTGGCGACGGTGGTCCTGCGCGAGGACGCACGGCAGCAGGAGTTCGGCCAGCTCGAGATCGACGCCGGCGGGCGGCTGCGGCGCATCCTCGGCCAGGGGGAGGCTGCCGAGCCGTTGCGGTCGCTGATGTTCGCCGGGGTGCACGTGCTCGAGCCGCGCTTCCTCGACTACATCCCGCCGGACGTCAACACCTGCGTGATGCGCTACGCCTACAGCAAGGCGCTGGCCAACGGTGAGCCGTTGTTCGGCGTGACGATGGATGGCTACTGGAGCGACGCAGGGACGCTGGAGCGTTACCTGGCCGCCACGGACGACGCGCTGGCCCAGCGGATGCGCCTGCGCCACGCCGACCCGCTGGCCGGTTACGCGCTCACGCCCAAGCGGACCGTGGCCGACGTCGTGCGCATGGGGCGGGAGGTCGTGCTCGGGGACGGGGCGGAGATCCGGCCGCCGGTCCTGCTCGGCGACGGGGTGCGGGTCGGCGCCCACGCCGTGGTCGGCCCTGGCTGCGTCATCGGCGCGAAGGCGCAGGTGGGCAAGGAGGCGCGGCTGTCGCGCACGGTCGTCCTCGACGGCGCACGGATCGAGAAGGGGGCCCGCCTGGACGGCGCGCTCGTGGCGCGCAAGGGCCTTCGCGCCACGTTGGCCGACGCAACCAGCGGTACCGAGGGGAGCGCGTGCGTTGGGCCGTAGGGTTGGGAGCTACCCTACGACCCGCACGCAAGGAGAAGGAGCGACCCCGGGTACCAATTCCCTGGGTCCTACCTCGACCACGTCCCGGTTCGCCGCAGGGGAACGAGTGCGGCTAGCCAGGGCGAGGTGGACGTTGTTCGAGCAACCACCGTGCCAGGCGCGCCCATCGGCCCAGGCTCCAGGTACGGCCCCGTGATCCGGAGATGATCGGCGCTCGAATGCTACGCTCCTGCCGCGTCGGGATAACGCAATGCGTTACCAGTCTGACACCAATGTCGCGCTGGCAGGTCGGGTCAAGTATTTGCTGCGCAAGGAGTAGCGGGAGGTGCAGGGTTCAGTCTTCAGCGGTGAGGTAGGTCTGGCTCGTACCTCGGGAGGTTGGAGATAGCCTCGACCCGGTGGATCGGTGTAGGAGAAGTCGTGCAGGAAGCAAACCCCATGTCGATCCGCGATCGCCGTCTCAGCCTCCGCCACCCCAACGCTCTCGAGGTGACGCTGCACATCGGGGGCGGCGGGAAGAGTCTGCACGGCCGTTCGGTCGACCTGTCGCGCAGCGGCATCTTCGTCGTGCTCAGCGAGCGCATCCCGGAGGGCCGGCGGGTCGACATCGTCATCGAGAGCGCGGTCCTCGAGGCGCCGGTGGTGACCTCCGGCATCGTCGTGCACACCGTGGCCTCGGTCGGGGTCGGCATCCGCTTCTCGCATCAGAACCAGCGCACGCGCGAGATCGTCGGCCAGTTGATCGAGAGCTTGAAAGAGACCGCCTGAGCGCCGGCGCCGGTCAGACGAAGAACCAGCGCACCGAGACGAAGAGGATCAGGGCGAGCAGGAGCAGGAAGCCGATCCCGTGGATCGTCGCCTCGAGCCGCTCGTCGAGCGGCCGGCGTCGCACCGCCTCGACGGCGAGGAAGAGCAGGCGGCTGCCGTCCAGCGCTGGGATGGGCAGCAGGTTGAGCAAGAAGAGCATCACCGACAGCTTGGCCATCGCGTCGACCAGGTACTCGAGGCCGTGGTCAGCCTGGTCGGCGACGGTCTTGACGATCTCAGGGAGCCCGGCCAGGCGACCGGCGCGTTGTCCGGTGACCCAGTCCCAGAGCAGGACCGCCTGACCGGCGCTGAGCTCCCAGGCGCCGACCAGGCCGTGGATCACCGAGCCGCCCAGGCCGGCGCGGACGGTGACGGTCGCCGGCCCGACGCCGATCTGGCCGTAGCCGCCGTCGGCCGCGCGACGCGGGCGGATCGGCACCGCCAGGCGGACGCCGTCGCGCTCGAGGTCGACGGTGATCTCCTCCTCGGGGTGCGCCTGGATCGCGGCGACCAGGCTGCGCCAGTCGTGCACCGCCTGGCCCGCGACCGCGACCAGCCGGTCGCCGGGCAACACGCCGGCCAGATCGGCCGGGGCGCCCGCGACCACCTGGCCGACCGTCGTTGTGCCCTCGTCGAGCTGCTCGTAACCGACGCTGAACGCCAGGCCGGCGATGAGCAACGCGGTCACGAGCCAGTTGGCCGCCGGTCCGGCGAAGATGACCGCCATGCGTTGCCAGAGCGGGCGGCGCTTGTAGCTCCGGTCGTCGTCTGGCGGCTGGCTCGGATCGCTCGGCCCCATGCCGTGGATCTGGACGTAGCCGCCCAGCAGCACCGCCGCGAGCCGGAAGCGCGTCTCGCCCCACTGGCGCTCCCACAACTTCGGGCCGAAGCCGATCGAGAAGCGAATCACGCGCATCCCGGCGGCCCGCGCGACCAGGAAGTGACCGAGCTCGTGAAGCACGATCAACAACGAGATGCCGAGGATGGTCAACGCGATGGACATCAGAGCTCCTCGCCCAACAAGGCCAGCACGGTGTCGAAGGAGAAACCGCGAGCGACCAGATACCGCCGGGCCCGAGCCCGGGCCGGGGCGTCGAGCAGGTCCTTGGCGCCGAAACGGGCCTGCAGCGCGACCCCGGCGCGCGCCTGGGCCGCGGCCTCGTCGGCCAGCGCCTCGGCGTCGGCCCGGGCCTCGCTGATGCCGCGTCGCCGCAGCGTCGCCCGGATCCAGCCCGGGCCACGCGCGCAGCGTTCGGCCTCGCGGCGGACCGCGTCGATGACCGCGCGCTCGTCGAGGTAGCCGAACTCGGCCAGCATCGCCGCGGCGTCCTCGACCTCCGTCGTCGGGTAGCCGCGCCGGGCCAGGCGCTGGCGCACCTCCGCGTCGGTGAGCTGGCGGCGGGCGATCAGGCCGAGCGCCGCCTGGCGGGCCGTCGGGCGCGGCTTCGCGCGGGCCATGGGTCAAAACCGCTCGATCTTGAAGTCGTCGTCAGCGGCGCCCGGTGCCCCGGGGGCCGCCGGCGTCGGC
>JBFYZW010000049.1:0-3602 GCA_041309305.1 Deltaproteobacteria bacterium
ATCGCGCCCGAGGCAGGGCGCGCCGCAGGCGCCGCGGCAGCCGTCGTAGCAGGGGGCGGCCCAGTCGGCGACCCACTCGCTGGTGTTGCCGGCCAGATCGAACAGGCCGAAGGCGGTGGCCGGGTAGCTGCCGATCGGGCGGGTGGCCGCGCCGCAACCGGCGAACATCGCTCGGCTGCAGTCGGGCTCGGCCTCGCCCCACGGGTAGGTCCGCCCCTCCTCGCCGTGCCGGGCGGCCTTCTCCCACTCGGCCTCGGTCGGCAGGCGTTTGCCGGCCCAGACGCAGTAGCGATGGGCCATTTCCCAGCTGACGTAGGTCGCCGGGAGCTCGGCGGCGAAGAAGGGCCGGTCGGCCGGTCGCGGGGCCGGCCGACGGGGACAGGCGCCGGCGTCGACGCAGGCCACGTAGCGGGCGTTGGTCACCTCGTGCTGATCGATATAGAAGGTGGACAGCTCGACGCGGTGCGGTGGGCGCTCCTCGGGCCGCAGCTCGGCGCCGAGCTGCGCCCCGCCGCCGGGGACGCAGACCATCCCGGGAGGCGGCGGAGCGCAGGGCTGCGGTGCGTTCGCGTCGGCGGGCTGCGGTGCGGCCACCGTCGCCGGCGGCTCCGGCTCCGCGTGCGTCGGCGGCGCGACGACGCTGCCCGCAGCCTCGGTGCAGGCGGCGAACACGGTGCAGAGGCTCAGCGCGCGCGGGCGGCTCACCATCGTCGTTCACCATAGCGCAGGTGCCGCCGGCGCGCGAAGGGCGCCTTGCAATGCCGGCCTGTTCGGCTACCATGCCCGGAGCATGGTCCATCGCCGCAGGGTGCCGACGTTGCTCGTCGGGGTGTGGGTCGCGGTCGGCCTGTCGCCCGCGTGTCACGACGGTGGTGCACGCTGTGAGTGTGCGGCGGAGGGCGACTGCAGCGGCGACGAGATCTGCTTCGCCTGCCGCTGTCGGCTGCCGTGCAACACCGACTACGATTGTCCGTCAGGGGAGATCTGCGCCCGGGACAACGGGGTCTGCCTGCCCGGGACGCCGGCCCGTGACGAGCCGCCGCTCGCATCCGACGGCGGCGATCCCACCGGCGGCGATCCCACCGGCGGCGAGCCGGCCGGCGGCGAAGGAACGCCGGGCGATGTGGTGGCGCAGGACTGCGAGTGCGCGAGCGGGCAGGTGCGCACCGGCGCGGCTTGCGGCAACGGCGGCACGTTGCGCAGCGAGTGTGACGGCTGCGCCTGGGGACCGTTCGTCTGCTATGGCGAGAGCAGCTGTACGCCGACCGAGGCCAACGAGGAGACCTGCGGCGACGGCCTGGACAACGACTGCGACACGCTCTACGACTGCGCCGATCCCGACTGCCTCGCGCGACCCTGCGGCGCCGCGGCGACCGTCTGCTCGGACGCCGATACCTGCGACGGCAGCGGCCTGTGCAACCCGCGCCACCGCCCCGTCGGTGACGAGGGGAACACTGTGCTCGGGCCCTGCCCGGTGTGCCAGGACTGCAACGGCGATGGCGCGTGCGCCAACCTGGCGTCGGGCACCGACGTCGGCTGCGACGCCGGCGCGACCACCTGCTCGGCGGCGGACAGCTGTGCGAACGGCATCTGCCAGGACAACGATCTCAGCGCCGGCGCGCAGGTGACCGGCTGCACCGTCTGCCAGGAGTGCAACGGCGACGGCGCCTGCCGCGACGTCGCCAGCGGCCAGCGGCCCGGCTGTGACGGGACGTGCGACAGCTGCTCGGGCGGCAGCTGCCACGACAATACGGTCACCTGCTATCGGGACCACGACGGCGACGGTTACACAGTCAGCGGCAGCGCGACGAACTTCTGCGGCGCCTGCGCCGGCGACTACCGCAGCAGCGCCTCGGGCCAGGCCGACTGCAACGACGAGAGCGCCGACCAGAACCACGGCGCCGGCTTCTCGACCACGGTGCGCGATTGCCCCGGGGGCGGCTGGGATTGCGACTGCGTCGCCGGGGTCACGCTCTCGCCCGCGAACGCCTGCACCGGGTGTGAGAGCGACGAATACAGCTGCTACCCGGTCGGCTGCGGGCCGCAGACCCAGGCGGCCTGCGGCCTGACGTTGGTGACCGGCTGCGAGGGGTCGACGATGTTCAACTGCTCGGACGTCACCGCCACGATCGGGTGCAAGTAGCCGCCGATGGCCGCGATCGTGCTCGCGACCTTCAACGCGCGCTGGGCGCACGCCGCGCACGGGCTGCGCTGCCTGAAGGCCAACCTCGGCGCCCTGGCCGACGCGACCGAGTTGGTCGAGCTGACCCTCGACGACCACCCGGCCGACGCGGCGGAGAAGATCCTCGCCCATCGCCCGCGCCTGGTCGGCGTCGGCGCCTACATCTGGAACGTCGGCCCGAGCGTGGCGCTGCTCGGGCTGCTCGAGCGGCTCGCCCCGGAGGTGGTGCGCGTCGCTGGCGGACCGGAGCTGCGCGGCGAGCCGCTCGCCCACCCGCTGGCGCGCCACGCCGACTACCTGGTCGTCGGTGAGGCCGAGCAGAGCTTCGCGGCGCTGGCCACCCGCCTGCTCGCCGGCGAACGGCCGGCCGAGCGGGTGATCGTCAGCCCGCCGCCGCGGCTCGAGGAGCTCGACCTGCCGTATGCGCTCTACGGTGACGGCGACCTCGCGGCGCGCACCGTCTACCTCGAGAGCTCGCGCGGCTGCGTCTTCGACTGCGACTTCTGCCTCTCGGCGCTCGACCAGGGGGTGCGCCTCGTCCCGCCCGCGCCGTTGCGCGCGGCGCTCGAGCGGCTCTGGGCGCGCGGCCTGCGCCGCTTTCGTTTCGTCGATCGGAGCTTCAACCTCCAGGGCGCGGCGAGCGACGCGCTGCTCGACTTCTTCCTCTCCCGGCCAGGGGAGGACTGGTTCGTCCACCTCGAGCTGGCGCCGACGCGCCTGTCGCCCGCCCTGCAGGCGGCGCTCCGCCGGTTCCCGGCCGGCACCTTGCAGCTCGAGGTCGGCGTGCAGTCGTTGGACGACGAGGTCGTGGCGCGGGTCAACCGGCGGCAGCGCGCCGCCGAGGTGTGCGCGACGCTCGGCTGGCTGCGCCGAGAGACCACCGCTCACCTGCACACCGACCTGCTCATCGGCCTGCCCGGCGAGGGGATCGCCGGACTGGCGCGCAGCTTCGATCAGCTCCTCAGCCTCGCGCCGCACGAGATCCAGCTCGGCGTGCTCAAGCGCTTGCCCGGCGCGCCGTTGGCCCGCCACGACGCGGCCTTCGGCATGGTCTATGACCCGGCGCCGCCGTACGAGGTGCTGTGCACCGCGGCGCTCGACTTCGCGACCGTGCAGCGGCTCAAGCGTCTGGCCCGCTTCTGGCAGCGGCTGGGCAACAGCGGCGAGCTCAGGGCCACGCTGCCGCTCCTCGTCGCCGGTCCCTCGGCGTTCGCGGCCTTGCTCGAGCTGTCCGACTGGCTCTATGACCGCCTCGGCGGCACCTGCTTCGTCGCGCTCGAGCGGCTCTACCGCCTGCTCGCCGACTACCTGGTCGACCGACGCGGGCTCGCGCCGGACGCGGCGCGCGCGACCTTGGCGTCCGATTGGCAGCGCGGCCAGCGCCGCCTGCCCGGTTGGTTGCGGGGGGAGGCCGACCCCC
>JBFYZW010000050.1:0-6614 GCA_041309305.1 Deltaproteobacteria bacterium
GGGGTCGGCGGCGCGTCGCTGGCAGCAGCGGTCGCGCTCGGCTGGCTCGACGGGCTCCCCTGGCAGCACGGGCCGGCGCTCGTGCCCGCAGCCGACGGCGTCTCGCTCGTCTGGCCGGTCGACTGAGCCGCCGGCAACCGCGTTGGTTGCTCGCCGCCGCGAGCGCGGTGTAGGGTCGGCACCGAGGGGATCGGACCACGAGGGGCCGATGGCGCACGAGCTGCAAACGGTGCCGACATCGCTGGCGACGCTGCCAGTGCGGACGTTGCTCGCCCGGGTGGTCAAGGGCCCGGACGAGGGGGCGCAGGCGGTCGCCGCCGGCGAGACGTTGAGCATCGGCACCGCCGAGGGCAACGACCTGGTCCTGACCGACTCGACCGTCTCGCGCTACCACGTCGCGCTGTCGATCCACGCCCGGGGCGTGCAGGTCTGCGACCACGGCTCGACCAACGGCACGCTGTGCGGCGCGGCGCGGCTCGAGCGGGCGGTCGTGCCCTCGGGCACGACGCTGGCGCTCGGCCGCAGCCAGGTCTGGCTCGGCGACGGCGGCGAGATCTCGGTCGAGCTGCACCAGGGCACCTCGCTGGGCAAGCTGTGTGGGCAGAGCCCGTTGATGCGCCGGTTGATGGCCAAGGTCGAGCGGCTGGCCCAAACCCACGTCAGCGTGCTGCTGCTCGGCGAGTCGGGCACCGGCAAGGAGCTGGTGGCCGAGGCGTTGCACGAGCTCGGCCCGCGCCAGCGTGGGCCGTTCGTCACCGTCGACTGCGGCGCGCTGACGCCGACCCTGGTCGCCAGCGAGCTGTTCGGCCACGAGCGCGGCGCCTTCACCGGCGCGACCCGGCAGCACATCGGCGCCTTCGAGCGCGCCGCCGGGGGCACGATCCTGCTCGACGAGATCGGCGAGCTGCCGCCGGAGCTGCAGACGACCTTGCTCGGCGTGCTCGAGCGGCGGCAGATCAAGCGCGTCGGCGGCGATCGCGACATCCCCATCGACGTGCGGGTGGTCAGCGCGACGCACAACGACCTGCGCGCCGCGGTCAACCGCGGCACCTTCCGGCTCGATCTCTACTACCGCGTCGCCACCGTGATGCTCGAGCTGCCGCCGCTGCGCGAGCGCGCCGCCGACATCCCGTTGCTCGTCGAGTACTTCTTGCGCGAGGCGGGCTGGACCGGCCGGCTCGACGAGCTGGTCTCCGCCGAGGCGATGCGCGCGCTCGAACGGCACCCGTGGACCGGCAACGTGCGCGAGCTGCGCAACTTCGTCGAGGCGGCGGTGGCGATGGGCGAGGCGCCCGCCCCCGAGAGCCTGTCGACCGCGCCCCCGACCGCGGCCGCCGAGCTGTCGGCCGAGGAGCTCGAGCTGACCTACGGCGAGGCCCGCACGCGGGTGCTCGACCGCTTCGAGCGCCAATACCTCGCGCACCTGCTCGCTCGCAGCCGCGACAACGTCTCGCTCGCCGCCCGCCTCGGTCAGATGGACCGCTCGAACTTGATCCGCCTGCTCAAGCGCCACGGCCTGCGCTGACCCCGACCTGTCGGATCGATCCAACAACCGTTGTCGGTCCCCGCCGACAACCGCGCCGACCGCCCCAGGGAGCGGCTTGATCTCCCATGGCATCCGGATGGCCCGCCATATGCAATGGCCTGGCCATGGGGGGACGAGCAGCGCGGGAGGCCACGATGACGATCCGAGGCTTGGGTGTCCACGCCGGGGCGACGCTCCTTACGGCGGTGCTCGGCGGGTGCGCGGCGACGGCGATCGGTGAGCCCGACGCCGAACGACCGGCGCAGTTGACCTTGCAGCTCGGCCCGAGCAGCGTGACGCTGGCGGTCGGTGAGCGGCTCCTGGTCAGCGGCACCCCGGAGCTCGACGATGGCTCACCGGTCACCGGGCTCTTCACGCTCACCTGGAGCTCGAGCGCGCCAGCGGTGGCGTCGGTCGACGAGGGTCTGGTGACCGCGCACGCCGTCGGCGTCGCCGTGGTCGGCGCCACCGCGGTGCTGCTCGCCGACGGCCAGAGCGCCTCGGCCTCGTTCACGGTCACGGTCGAGGAGAACACCTCGCCGCCTCCCGGGCCCGATGATCCACCGACCACGCTCGTCTGCGCGGAGGCCGAGGAGTGGTTCGGCGATCCACAGGCTGCGCTCACCTGTCCGGCCGGCGAGGTCATCGTCGAGGTGCTCTTCGCCAGCTACGGCTTGCCGTCGGGTAGCTGCGGCGCGTACCAGGTCGACCCGGCCTGTCACGCCGACGCGACCGCCGCGGTCGAGGCCGCCTGCCTCGGCCTGGCGAGCTGCAGCGTGGTGGCGAGCAACGCGCTGGCCGGCGATCCGTGTCCCGGTGCGGCCAAGCTGCTGTTTGTCACCGTCGCCTGCCAACCAGCCGACGATCCACCACCACCTCCTCCTCCTCCGCCACCCGGCGGGACGTCGCCGCTGGTCTTCACGACCATCCCGTTCGACGAGCCGGATCTCGTCGGCCCCGGCCGCGGCGGCGAGGAGTGGCACGACCAGGGCCAGGCGATCAACAACCCGACCGACGACGCGCTGGTGCAGGCGCTCGATTCCTACACCCGCTATCCGGTGTGGAACGCGATGGAGCCGTCCCCCGGGGTCTACGACTTCAGCTCGTTCGACGCCTTGATCCGTCCGGCGATCGACGCTCGCCAGGGCTTCAGCTTCCGGATCATGACCATCGTCCAGGGCGAGATGAGCTACACCGCGGCCGGGCGCTCGATCCGCTACCCGGTCTGGTTGCACGAGGCGATGCAGGCCGGCCCGGCGGCGGAGCGCGACTGGGCGTCCGGCGACACCTGGGTGCCGAACTACAACAGCGCCGAGTTCAAGGGCCGCCTGCGCGGCTTTCTCTCCGCGCTCGGGCAGCACATCGCCACGGCCAGCTACGCCGGCGTGCGCTACCGGGACGCGGTGCGCAAGGTCGACATCGGCATCGTCGGCAACTGGGGCGAGTGGCACCACGGCGGCTTGATCTCCTCGCCGTCCGACTACCCGCCCGGCGCCGAGCCGACCACCGCGAGCCTGATCGAGATCATCGACATCCACCGCGAGGCCTTCCCGGCCATCCCGCTGCAAGGCCTGATGGCGATGTTCGACGGCTACTGGTTTGGCAACACCTGGTACTCGCCGGAGCTCGCCTACCACGTGCTGACGGTCAGCAACCAGGCCGGCCGCATCGGCTGGCGGCGCGACAACTGGGGCGACTCGGCCTCCGGCTACGTCGACGACTACCTGATCTTCAACCAGCGGGAGTGGAACGGGATCGCGCTCAACACGTTGATCATGCAGCAGTGGAAGGTGGCGCAGGTCGGCGGCGAGCCGATCCAGGGCTACGAGGCGGTGCAGAACGGCCCGTATGCCTACTGGGCGCTGCCCGACCAGGTGCGGCGCTACCACCCGGCGACGATCGGCAACGGCAACTACGCCGGCTACACCACGGATCTGCGCACGCGCGACGCGCTGCGCCTGGCGTTCAAGCTGTGCGGCTATCGCTTCACCCTCACCGGCGGCGCGTTGTCGGAGACCCTCGCCCGCGGCGCGTCGTTCAGCGTCGCGCTCGACTGGCAGAACGTCGGCCTGACGCCGGTCTACGAGGACTGGTCGATCACCTTCGAGCTGCAGGCGGAGAGCAGCGGCGCGGTGGTCTGGACGGGGCGCTCGGCGCAGGCGCTCAGGCTCTGGCTGCCGCGTGGTGACCTGCCCGAGACCGAACCGACCCGGGTGACCGACACCTTCGCGTTGCCGAGCGACCTGCCGGCCGGCACCTACCGGCTGGTGCTCAAGGTGGTCGATCCGACCGGCTACCGCGCGCCGCTGCCGCTGGCGGTCCGCGGGCGCCTCAGCGATGGTGGCTACCTGTTGCGCGGGGAGATCGCGCTGTAGGCGGTCGTGTGCCGGCGCAAAGGTGGTGCTAGGATGGTGAGAGCGGCGCAGGCGCGAGCGGGCGCCGAGCGAGGGCGCATGATGCATCGGCGCGGTGAGCGAGGCGAGGGCCAGCGAAGCCGGGGCCGCTTGCGTTGCGCGCTCCTCGCGCTCTTGCTCGTCTCCTGCACCGGTCGGACCGCGCTCAGGCTGCCCGGTGGCGAGGGAGATCCGCCACCTGACGGCGGCGACGCCAGCGGCCACGGGTCGGGGGAGCAGAGCGCGCCGCCCACGGTGACGATCGACACCCCGCCGGCCGGCAGCTACGTCAACGGGGCGAACGTCGCCACGTTCGTGCTCGGCGGCGCGTGCTCCGCGAACGGCCAGGCGGTTGAGCTGTCGGGCGCCGGGGTCGGCCAAGGCGCCTGCACGGCCGGCCGCTGGCAGGCGCTGCTCGACCTGGGCAGCGCCGTCGAGGGGACGGTGAGCGTGCGCGCCGACCACCGTGACGCCGCCGGCACCGCGGCGCCGCCGGCGACGCGCGACTTCGTCAAGGACACCCTGCCGCCGGCGATTAGCGTGACGACGCCCAACGGCGGTGAGACGTGGATCGTCGGCCAGGGCGGCGAGATCTCCTGGACCGCGAGCGACACCGGGTCCGGCCTCGCGCCGGCCCCGATCACGCTGGCCTTCTCCGGCGACGACGGCGGCGCCTGGGCGCAGCTCGCCGAAGGCGAGGCGAACGACGGCAGCTTCTCCTGGCTCGTCCCGGACACGCCGACGACCCTCGCCCGCGTGCGCGTCAGCGCCACCGACCAGGCGGGCAACGCCGGCGCCGACGCCTCGGACGCGCCCTTCGCGATCGCTCCGCCCGGCGCGCCGAGCGCGCCCCGTTCGCTCGCCGCCACCGCAGCCGCCGGCGAGGTGCGCTTGACCTGGCTGGCGCCGCTCTCCGGTACGGCGCCGTTCACCTACACGGTGCGACGCAGCCTGACCAGCGGCGCCGGCTACGTCGACCTCGACACCGGCCGCCCGACGACGGCCTACGTCGACAACACGGTGCAGAACGGCACGACCTATTATTACGTCGTCGCCGCGACCAACCTCGCCGGGACCGGCGGCAACTCGAACGAGGTCGCGGCGACGCCCGACTATCAGCCCACGCTCGTCTTCGACCTCGGCGGTGGCACGCTCGAGCCGACGGTCGGCGCGGAGAGCTTGAGCTTCACGCGCGCCGAGAGCGGCCTGGTCGCCACGTACTGGGGCCCGGATGGGATCTTGCGCTTCGCGCCGCACAACCTGGCGCTGCAGTCGGAGGCGCTCGACGCGGCGAGCTGGACGCTGCTGCACGCGACCATCGTCGCCGACGCGGCGCTGGCGCCGGACGGGACGATGACCGCCGACAAGCTGGCCGAGACCACCGGCGTCGACGGCAAGAACGCGTACGTCGAGGTTATCAAGGGGCCGGGGCCGCAGCACTTCACCTGCTCGGTCTACGTGAAGCCCGCCGGGCGCGACTGGGCCGGCCTGTCGCTCGGGAGGGGCATCTTCTCAATCATCTCCTATTTCGACGTCGCCATCGGTCAGGCCGGCAGCCAGCACGACAACGACACCGAGGTCGAGCTTCTGCGCCGGGAGATCACCCCGGCGGGGAACGGCTGGTACCGGGCGGAGCTCACCGGACTCGTGAACAGCGGTGCCGCGGTGGTCTGCGCCGTCTGGAGCCAGGACGTCGATCCGATGACCGGCTTTCCCACGGTCGACGGTGATCCGACCCGCGGGCTTTACGTTTGGGGGATGCAGCTCGAAAGCAACTTCAGCGCCAGCATCTACATGCCGACCACCACGGCCGCCAGTTACGGTGGCCCGCGCTTCGAGCACGACCCGAGCACCGCCGTCGCCCAGGGCCTGCTCCTCGAGGCGAGCCGCACCAACCTCTTGCTGCACAGCACCGATCTCTCCGACCCTGTCTGGACCATCACCTCCGGCAGCGCCAGCGTGGCCGCGCCGAACATCGCGCCGGACGGTACCGACACGCCGTTCTACGTCGAGCCCTCCCCGGTGACCGCCAACGTGCGGCTGCGCCAGACGATCAGCAAACCGGCGGCCAGTCAGACCTACACCTGCTCGGTCTACGCTCGCTACGCCGGCGCCTGCTTCGTCGCGCTGTCGCTCGACAGCGGCACCGGCCGGTCGATCGTCTATCACTACATCTGCTGCTGCGAGGGCGCGGCCTCGGCGGGGCTGAGCTGCCCGCCGGGCAACACCTACGTCGACAACACCAACACCTTCGTCGGCGACCTGTTCGGGTTCCGCGGCTACGGCGGCTACACCTGGCGGCGGTTGAGCATCACCGGCACCACCGATGCCTCGACCTCGGTCTCGTGCAGCATCTGGACCGACGGTGACGAGTCGAACGCCTGCACGCCGACCCCCGGCGCCGGGTCGAGCGGCACCAACCACGTTTTCCTCTGGGGCCCGCAGCTCGAGCAGGGGGACCATCCGACCAGCTACATCCCCACCGCGGCGGCGCCGGTGACCCGCGCCGCCGACGGGTTGTCGATCGCTTCGACCGCCGGCTGGTTTGCTCCTTTGGCCTCGACCTACTGGCTCGAGGCGGACACCACGAACCAGGCGGCGACGATCCGCCTGGTCGGCGGCGCCGATCTGCCGGAGGTGCGCGTCAGCCCGGCGGCGGTCGTCGCGGCGCTGGCGCCGTCGACGGTCCTCGCGAC
>JBFYZW010000051.1:0-3169 GCA_041309305.1 Deltaproteobacteria bacterium
GCCGTCCTTGCCGGTCGGCGCTTGCGCCACCTCCGGCGGGTCGCTCGGCCGCTCCTCGACCTTGGGCGGCGCCGCCGGCGCCGGCTCGGCCGAGGGAGGCGCGGCGCCGAGTCGCTTGAGCGGCAGGCCGTCGATGGTCAACCGCTCGGCGCTGGCGACGCTGCCGGTGAACTCGCGCAGCACCTCGAAGTCGGGCAGTTCGTCTTCCTTGACCAACAGCTGGCCCTTGATCACCGTCCCGGCCAGCTTGCCACGGTAGAGGTGCTCGAGCTTGTAGCGCTCACCCTCGAACTCCGGCCACATCACCCGGTGGATGATCACCTTGGGCCCCTGCTGCCGGATCTCGACCTCGCGGTCAGCCCCCATCGTCTGGATTTCCCACTTGCCCCGCAGGTCGATCACCTCCGGCGCCGCCCGCGCGACCTGCGGGCCGATCACCAGCACCCCACCGATGAGAAGCCAGCGCAGCATGAGCCACTCCTTGTTCCCCGTCCGCGCCCCAGCGTAGCAAGAGCACGGGATGCCCCGGGGGCCAAGCGCCATGATACCATCGCCCGATGGCCCCGCGTCACCCATCGGCGCCGGCGCTCGCCCAGGTCCTCGAGGGCAGGCGAATCATCCCCGGCAACCGGCTGACCTTGCTGGTCGACGGCGCCGCGACCTACGACGCGATGCTCGCGGCGATCGACGGCGCCGAGCGCGCCATCCTGCTCTCGTCGTACATCTTCGCCGCCGACCGCACCGGCGCCCGCTTTCGTGACACGCTGGCCAACGCGGCGCGGCGCGGCGTCAGCGTGCGGGTGATCGTCGACGGCATCGGCTCACTGGCCGCGGACGAGGCATTCTTCGCGCCACTCATCGCCGCCGGGGGCCGGGTCGGCGTCTTCCACCCGCCAAAGCCCTGGCTGCCGCGCTGGGGCTTCTGGCGCCGCGACCACCGCAAGATCCTCGTCGTCGACGACCGGACCGGCTTCGTCGGCGGCCTCAACATCGGCGACGACTACGCGCCGCCGGCGTGGGGCGGCCACGGCTGGCACGACGTCCACGCCCGCATCGAAGGACCGGCCGCCGCCGAGCTGACGCGCATGCTGTCGCGCACCTGGAGCTGGCTGGACCGGGCCGATACCTGCGAGCTGCCGCGCGTCCCACCGCCGGCCGGCGACACCGCGGTGCGCCTGCTCGAGAACCGGCTGCGCCAGCGCTTCACCATCCACCGCGCCTACCTGCACGCGATCAAGCGCGCCCGGGAGCGGGTGCGCATCGCCAACGCCTACTTCGTGCCGGTGCAGGCGGTGCAGCGGGCGCTGCGCCGCGCGCGCCAGCGCGGCGTTCAGGTGCAGCTGCTGCTCGCCGGCCGCACCGACGTCAAGATGGTCCAGTACGCCAGCCGGGCGCTCTACCGCCGGCTGCTCGCCGACGGGCTCGAGATCTACGAGTGGGAGGAGCAGGTGTTGCACGCCAAGTGCGCCGTGGTCGACGGGCGGTGGTGCAGCATCGGCTCGTACAACTTCAACCGCCGGAGCCTGTTCCACGACCTCGAGACCAACCTGGAGTGCGTCGACGAGGAGCTCGGCCGCGCCCTCGACGCGCAGCTCGCCGCCGACTTCGGCCGCGCCCGGCGCGTCGACCCGGAGACCTGGCACCGACGGCCGGCGATCGACAAGCTGCTCGAGCAGCTGTTCTACAAGTTGCGGGTCTTCCTCTGAGGCGCGGGGGGGCGGAGGATCGCAGAGCGCGGGCGGACCACCCGGGAGATCAGATGCAGGTGCCGCGGTCGCAGGTCTGCCCCGGGGCGCACAACCCGCACGAGCCGCCGCAGCCGTCCGTGCCGCAGTCGCGGAAGCGGCAGTTCGGCTCGCAGACGCACTGGCCCGACTGATCGCAGTGCTGGTCGGCGCCGCAGCTGCCACAGCTGCCGCCGCAGCCGTCGTTACCGCAGTCGCGCGCGGCGCAGTCCGGCGTGCAGCTGACACACAGCCCGCCATCGCTGCACACCAGCCCGCCGGCGCAGGTGCCGCAGCTGCCGCTGCAGCCGTCGCTGCCGCAGTCGCGGCCGGCACAGTCGGGCGTGCAGCCGCTGCACCACGGCCGCCCCAGGCAGTACTTGGTGTCCTCACCCTCGCAGCAGCCGCCGATCGGCTCGCAGTCAGCGTCGGACTGACACTCGATCGTGCACATCGTGTAGGTCGCGCTGGGCGTGGTGATCTCGAGGCAGTCCTCGCTGTCGTCGCAGGCGTCCGGGCCGTTCGGACACGGCTGGCCCCAGGTCGGGCTGACGCAGCTGTAGCGACTGCAGACCTCGGCGCCGCAGCTGCCGCAGCTGCCGCCGCAGCCGTCGTCGCCGCACTCGCGGCTGGCGCAGGAGGGCTGGCAGGTCGTGCACTGACCGGCGAAGGTGCAGACCGAGCCGTCGGCGCACTGACCGCAGCTGCCGCCGCAACCGTCCGCACCGCAGACACGGCCGGCGCAGTCCGGCGTGCAGGTGACGCAGTAGCCCCAGCTGTTGCAGACCGCGTACTCGCCGCACTGGCCGCAGGAGACCCCGCAGCGGCCGACGCCACACTCGCGGTCGTAGCAGTCCGGCGTGCAGGCCTCACACGCCCCGTCGTCACACTCGGTGCCAGCCCCGCAGGTGCCGCAGCTCCCGCCGCACTCGTCACCGCCACAGCTCAGGCCGGTGCAGAACGGCACGCACGGCGAGCAGCTCCCGCCGACGCACTCGTTCCCCGGCGGGCACGGTCCGCAGCTGCCGCCGCAGCCGTCCGGCCCGCACTGCTTGCCGGCGCAGGAGGGCGCGCAGCGCGGAGCGCAGGCGCCCCGGTCGGTGCAGACCTGGGTCGGCCCGCACCCGCCGCACGAGCCGCCGCAGCCGTCGTCGCCGCAGACCCGACCGGTGCAGTCCGGCACACAGGCGCACTGGCCCGCCTGATTGCAGTAGCGGCTCGGGGGGCACTCGCCGCACGAGCCGTCGCAGCCGTCGGACCCGCAGACGCGGCCGCCGCAGTCCGGTGTGCAGGCGAGGCACTGGCCGGCGTGGTTGCACGCCTGCGCGCCGGCGCAGCTGCCACAGCTCCCACCGCAGGCATCGGCGCCGCAGCTGCGGTCGAAGCACTCCGGCTGGCAGACGCACCGATCAGGCAAGAAGCAGACGCTGCCGGCGCCCATCGGC
>JBFYZW010000052.1:0-2767 GCA_041309305.1 Deltaproteobacteria bacterium
GCCGTCCTCGTTCGCCGCGCCGTCCGGGCCGCCGTCGGGCGGCGTGACGCAGGCGCCGGTCGGCGGCTTGACGATCTGGAAGGTCTCGATGACCCAGGGCGTCTCGCTGCCGAAGTTCTGCAGCGTGCTGGTGTGGGCGGTGAAGGTGAGCACGTTGTCGTCGAGATCGAGGATCAGGTAGTGGTGCTTGCCGCTGCACGCCTCCGAGCCGGTCGCCTTCAACCCCGAGGTGCCGCACAGCCAGTTGATCAGATCGATCTGCAGACCGAAGAGATCGAACTCGTCGTAGGTGAACGCGCCGGCGCCGCCGGTGATGACGTAGACCGTGCCGGCGGCGAAGTCGCCGGCGACGACGCCCTGGTCGACGCTCGTCCCGCCGCGCAAGGGCGTGAAGCGCTCGTAGTAGTGGTTGTGGCCGGCGAAGACGATGTCGACGTGGTGGCGGTCGATGACCGGCAGCAGCGCGGCGTTCTGGTTGCGCTCGTTCGGCGGGTGGTTGAACTCGACGCCGAAGTACTCGGCGTGGCTGGTGAAGATCGGGTGGTGCAGGATGACGAACTTCCACAGCTTGTCGGCGTGGGTGGTCAACGTCTGGTCGAGCCAGGCGGCCTGTTGCACGAAGGAGTCGTCGCTGTAGGTCTGGCTGGAGAGCACCGCGAACACCGCGTTGCCGGCGGTGAAGGCGTAGAAGTCCTCGGTCTGGGTGGCGCTGTTGCGCGGCAGGGCGAAGATGCGGTTGTAGAGCGCCTGATCGCCCTCGACCGCGTCGTTGTCGTGGTTGCCGATCGACGGCATGTGCGGCAGGAAGGGGTTGACCGCCGCGGTGTTGGTCAGCCAGTTGACCCACTGGGATGCCTGATCGCCGTCGTGGATCAGGTCCCCGGTGTCGACGACGAAGCGCGGCTCGTGCGCCCAGGCCTCGGTGAGGATGTCGTCCCACTTCGGATCGGCGCCCGAGGAGTCCTGCGAGCGGCCGTCGCCGAGCGCCGCGAACCGGAGCGGTGTGCAGCCGTCGGCCGGCGTGGTGGTGAAGTGCGCGTCGGCCGACCAGGCGCCGTCGGTGCCGGCCGAGTAGTGGTAGCGCGTGTTGGGTTGCAGGCCGGTCAGCGTCACCTCGTGCACCACGCCGAGCCCGCCGGGCAGGGCGTCCGGCGTGGTGGTGACCAGCGCCTCGAGTCCGTAGGCGGAGCTCGCGCCGTAGCGGACCCGTGCGCCGTTCATCGCCGCGTCGGCGGTCCAGGTGATGGTGACGCTCGTCGCCGCATCGCCGGCGGCGTAGGAGAGCCGCAGCCAACGGGGCGACTGGGCCGCGGCGGGCAGGCTGGTGGCGACGACGGCGGCGATGAGCAGGGAGCGGAGGGTGATCATCATGGTCGGGACCTCGGCCGGCAGTGTAGTCAGTTGCGCGGCGCGGTGCCAGGGTTGACGCTGGCCGTGGCGGCGGCCGGCTGGTAGGGTCGCCGGGATGCGACCCGGGATCACCTGCGCTCTGTTGGTCGTCGCGCTGCCGGCGCGCGCCGGCGACGTCGCGGCGCTGGTCGCCGAGGCGAAGCCGGCGGTCGTCGCGCTGACGGTGCTCGACGCCGGCGGCAAGCCGATCGGCAACGCCACCGGCTTCTTCGTCGATCGGCGCGGTACGCTGATCACCAATCAGCACGTCACCAAGGTGGCGCGGGCGATGCGCGCGACCCTGGCCGACGGGCGGGTGTTCGAGGTCGAGGGCCTGCTCGCCGAGGACGCGGCGCGAGATCTGGCGGTGCTGCAGGTCGCCGTCGACGAGGTCGCCGCGCTGCGCCTCGGGGAGGCTGCGGGGCTCGGCGAGGGAGAGCCGGTGGTCGTCATCGGCAGCCCGCTCGGGTTGTCCTGGACCGTCTCCGAGGGGATCGTCTCGGCCAAGCGCGAGGAGGGGGTGCCACAGGCGCTGAAGGCGACGCGCGAGGAGCGGGGCGCCCTGCTGCAGATCACCGCGCCGATCTCGCCGGGCTCGAGCGGTTCGCCGGTGCTGACGCTCGACGGCCAGGTGGTCGGGGTCGCCCGCAGCGGCATCGCCGGGGGCGGCAACCTGAACTTCGCTACGCCGGCCGAGGCGGTGCGCGAGCTGTTGCGCGCGATTCCCGCCGACGCGACGCCGGCCAGCCTGGCGCCGGCGCGGCTGCGCAACCTGGCCGTCTCGCTCGGCGTCTTCGCCGCGGTCGGGTTGGCCTACGCCCTCGCGACCCGCCAGCGCCGTCCCCGCGCCGCGCCGCGTCCGCCGACGGCGGTCAACTGAGCGATGCAGCTCGGCCCGTTCGCGCTGCCGAACCCCTGGATCCTGGCGCCGATGGCGGGGGTCAGCGAGCCACCGTTTCGGCTGCTGGCGCGTGAGCTCGGCGCGGCGGCGACGCCGACCGAGCTCATCAGCGCCAAGGGGCTCATCCACGGGCAGGCGCGCTCGCGCGCCTATTTGCGCCACGACGCGAGCGAGCGGCCGTTCTGGGTCCAGCTGTTCGGCGGTGAGCCCGACGCGATGGCCGAGGGGGCGATGCGCGCCGCCGAGCTCGGCGCCGAGCTCATCGACGTCAACATGGGCTGCCCGGTGCCGAAGGTGACCAAGACCGGTGCCGGCGCCGCGCTCGGCGCCGACCCGCCGCGCGCCGCGCGCGTCGTCGCGGCGATTTGCGCGCGCACGGGCCTGCCGGTGAGCGCGAAGATCCGCAGCGGCTGGGACGCCGAGACGATCAACGCCGTCGAGCTGGCGCGGACGCTCGCCGATGCCGGCTGCGTGGCG
>JBFYZW010000053.1:0-12328 GCA_041309305.1 Deltaproteobacteria bacterium
CTGCCCGAGCCCACGCCGCCGCCCGCCGAGGCGCCGCGGGTCGCCGATGGCGCGGTGCTCGAGTCGGGCGCCGCCGAGGAGCCGGTCGCGCCGGGCGAGAGCCCGACCTTCGTCAAGGGTGAGCTGGTCTACGTCGGGACCCGGCGGTTGCTCTCCCGTTACGACCACGTCGGCATCGCCGCCGGCGCCAGCGTCATCGACGCCGACTTCTTCCTCACCCTGACCCCGGGCGCCGCCTTCTACCTCGACCGGGTCGCCTTCGCGCTCGGCCTGCCGCTCAACCTGCTGGTCGTCGAGGGGGGCAACTTCGACTTCGGCAGCTTCAAGCTGCGCCGCCAGGACTGGGACGAGGTGCCTGACTACACCAAGGTGATCCGCTTCGTCACCATCGGCCGGAAAGAGGACCCGCTCTACGTGACGATCAACAGCCTGCGGCCGACGACCATCGGCCACGGCGTGCTGCTCAACAAGTACCAGGGCAACATCGACGTCGACCGCAGCATGACCGGCGTGGTCTTCGACGCCTACAACCGATACGCCGGGTTCCAGTTCCAGGCCAACGACATCACCTTCGTCAACCAGGTGCTCGGCGGGTTGCTCTTCGTCAAGCCGCTGGCCTTCTTCTCCGACAACCCGCTGGTCTCGAGCCTGTCGATCGGCGGCGAGTACCTCGCCGACACCAACGCGCCGCGCTGCATCCGCCAGGTCGCCAATCGCAGCGGCACCTGCGTCCAGGGCACCGGCCACCGCGCCGAGTTCGATCCGTTCACCGGCGCCTACCTCGACAACACCTTCATCCGCACCGACCCGGACACCGGCCGCGCCGGCTTCGACAAATCCACGGTGCACGCCGCCGGCCTGTCGGCCGAGATGAAGTTCTTCCGCGCCGAGGTCGCCGACCTCAGGGCCTACACGACCTACCACCAGTTCCTCAACGACGGCGGCGGCGACGGCCTGACCGCCGGCGTGCTCGCCCGCCTGTCGGCCGGCAGCGAGACGATCAACGCGCTCCGGCTGCGCGCCGAGTACCGCAACTTCGGGGTCGGCTTTCTGCCCAGCTACTGGGACAGCCTCTACGAGATCAACAAGTTCTACTACCCGACGGCCGAGAACCCCTACCAGGTGACGCCGACCAAGTACCAGGCGATCTTCGGTGACCCGGAGAACGGCTTCGCTCGGCCCGAGGGCGAGCGCCGCCACGGCTACAACCTCGAGGCCTCCTGGGGCCTGTTCTCCGGCGGGCGCTCCGGCAAGCAGATCGCCTTCGGCGTCGGGCTGCAGGACTCCACCGGACCGGCCGACACCCAGTTCTACGCCCACCTCGAGTACCCGATGCTCGGCTTCGTGCAGCTGTTCGGCACCTACATGAAGAACAGCGAGAGCAGCGTCAGCGCCTTGTTCGACGGCGAGATGCTCACCGCGCCGAACGCCATCCTGCTCGGCGGGGTCCGCTTGCAGATCCTGCCCTTCATGTTCATCAACGTCCACTACGCGCGCAACTTCCGCATCGTGCGCAGCCCGGGCTCCGAGTACCACCTGGGCAACGAGCGCATCGTCGACGCCAGCGGCAACGCGTCGCCCTACTTCGCCGAGGCGCCGCTCTACGAGAACGTGCAGACCCTGATGGCCGAGCTCGAGATCGGCTGGGAGTTCGACAATGACTGAGCGCCAACGTCCGCTGTCCCTGCTGCTCGCCGCGGCGATCGCGGCGGTCGGCTGCACCGAGCTCGAGAAGGCCCGCTTCGGCACCGCCGAGGAGGGCGAGGGTTGCAAGCAGGTCTCCGATTGCAAGGCCGGCCTCGACTGCGTCGAGAAGGTCTGCGCGCCGCTGCCGCCGCTGTTCGAGGGGCCGCAGCGCGGCGACGTGTGCACCGATCAGGCCGACTGCGATCCGGACCTCTTCTGCGGCCGGCAGGGCGTCTGCACCGTCGTCCCGCCCGCGGGCGAGAACGAGGCCTGCGGCCTGACCGACGAGTGCGCGCTG
The DNA here is from genome assembly GCA_041309305.1 of Deltaproteobacteria bacterium. Taxonomy (GTDB): domain Bacteria; phylum Myxococcota; class XYA12-FULL-58-9; order XYA12-FULL-58-9; family XYA12-FULL-58-9; genus JBFYZW01. Next base: position 1,985 of record JBFYZW010000053.1, read on the forward strand.
CCGCTCGTCTGCTCGGGGCTCACCGGCACCTGCGTCGCCGACAGCGGCGGTGCGGGCACGCTCGGCCTCGGCGAGGACTGCGTCGACCTGCTCGACTGCCAGCGGCCGCTCATCTGCGGCCTGACCGGCAGCTGTGAGCGGCTGCCCTCGTTGTCGCCCGCCGGCTGCAGCCGCAGCGACAACGAGCTGGGCGCGTTCCGCGTCTACTGGGAGCTGCCGCCGGCGACCATCCCCGACGACTACGAGTTCTATCGCTTCCCGTTCCCCTCCGACGTCCGCGTCGTCAACGGCACGATCTCGCTCGCCGGCCACGCCGGACCGGGCGAGGTGCTCGGCATCGACGTGCCCGGCCTCTACTTCGCCGGGGTCGAGCAGGACGCCGACGGCTTCGCGGTCAACCAGCCGGTCTTCTTCCGCTTCAGCGACCTGGTCGACCGCCAGAGCCTCTGCCTCGACGCCGGCGGGATCTACCCACCGGTGCCGGCCGAGGAGCCGCAGTACTGCGCCGCCGGGGGCCCAGCCACGGTCTACCTGGTGGACGTGACTCCCGCGTCGCCGACCTACGGCACGCGCCTGCCGGTGCAGCTGGTCTACAGCCGCGACGGCGGGCAGTACATCTGCCAGAACTGGCTCGGCCTGGCGCCGCTCGACGGCCGGCCGCTGCGCCACGCCACGACCTACGCGGCGATCATCACCACCGGGGTCAAGGACATCCGCGGCGGCGCCCCGATCCGCGACCAGGACTTCGCCGCCGTGATGGCCGGCACCAACCCCGTCCCGGCGATGCAGCCGCTGCTCACCTGGATCGCTGCTCAGAGCATCGACGCCGGCACGATCGCCGCCGCGACGGTCTTCACCACCGGCAACCCGGACGCCGTCGTGCCCAAGCTGCGCGAGGCGATCACCGCCGAGCCGGCCCCGGTCTTCGCGTCCTCGCTCATCTGCGGCAGCCCCGGCGTCAACCCCTGCGACGACCTGTTGACCGGCCCGGAGCACCAGCGCGGCTGCTTCGACCCGTACACCGGCTTCTACGTCCTGCAGGGCACCTACCAGTCGCCGGTCTACCAGCAAGGCACGCGGCCCTACCTGCGCGCCGAGGACGGCGGCGCCTTCGTGTTCGACGCCCAGGGCCGGCTGGTGCGCCAGGGCTACGAGACGCTCTGCTTCGCATTGGCGGTGCCGCCAGGGCCGGCGCCGACCGAGGGCTTCCCGACGGTGATCTACGGCCACGGCACCGGCGGCAGCTTCCACAGCTTCATCGACGACGGCACCGCGCGGCGCCTCACCGAGCAGGGCTACGCGGTGATCAGCATCGACAACGTCATGCACGGGCGGCGCCAACAGCCGCTCTCCACGCCACAGAACCCGAGCCTGTGGCAGGACCCCGGCCAGCTGTTCTTCAACCTGCCGAACCCGCGCGCCTCGCGTGACAACGTGCTGCAGGGCGCCGCCGACCTCTACTACCTGACCCGGCTGCTGCGCGCCGGGCAGACGCTGATCGGCCCGGACGGCCTCATCACCTTCGACGGCGACGCGATCGCCTACCTCGGCCACTCGCAGGGCACGGTGATCGCCCCGGCCTACCTGGCCGGCGAGGATCACCTGACCAAGGCGGTGCTCTCCGGAGCCGGCGCTGAGCTGGCTTTGTCGATCCTCAACAAGAAGCAGCCGGCCGACGTCTCGCAGGCCGCCGGCGTCTTCTTCGGCGACCAGGGACTGGCGCGCATCCACCCGATGATGGGCCTTCTGGCGATGATCTTCGCCCCGGCCGACGCGATCAGCTACGCGCACACCTGGGTGCTGCAGCCTGACAACCGGGCCGGGCCGCTGCCGCTGCTTCAGTTCTCCGGGGTCGGCGACTCGTACACGCCCGATGTCACCCAGGGAGCGCAGCTGCGCGCCGCCGGTCTGCCGCTGGTCGGCGCGGTCGCGGCGCCGATCGAGGGCGTCGCGCAGGTGACCTCACCGCAACAGAACAACCTGAACGGCGTCACCGCCGGCGCGGTGCAGCTCGTGCCCGACGGTACCTACGACGGTCACTTCGTGCTCTTCGACCACCCGGAGGCCGAGGCCATCCTCGAGGCCTTCATCGTCCAAGGGAGGATCGAGCGATGAACACCTTGCGCACCACCGCGACCCTCCTCGCCCTCTCGAGCCTCATCGCCTGCGGCGGCGGCGTGCCGATCGAGCTGCGCATCGACGAATTCACGCTCGAGCTGAGCCTCGACGACCTGGTCGGCGAGCTGCAGGCAGAGCTCACCTCCTCCGGCGCGCTGCCGCTCGGCACCCGAGCGCTGCCGGAGATCTGGCCCGACGCGCTGCCGCCAATCCAGACCACCCTGCGCATGGCGGCGCCGCCGGCGCCGATCGATCTCACGCCCGACAAGGAGACCGATCCGGAGAACTACGAGAAGTACAAGGACATCAACAAGGCCGCCGAGGCGGTGCGCCGGATCGAGATCAACCGCCTGGTCCTGCGGGTCGAGCAGTCCAACCTGAGCCTGCCGATCCCCGAGCTCAAGCTGCAGGTCGCCGACGACCCGACCGCCAACCCCGACGACCGGATGGCCTGGTTCACCGTCGGCTCGTTGCCCGGCGCCGAGGCCGGCTTCATCGGCGATCTGGACTTCGACTGGATCACCGGCGGCGAGTCGTTCCTCAACGCGCAGCTCGGCGACGAGGCCAAGGAGCTGGCCATCCGCACCGTCGGCGAGCTCACCATCGACACCGAGCAAGACCCGGCGATGCCGCGCGGCCTCGCCCGCCTGCGTCTGATCGTCGTCGCCACCTTCTTCGTCGAGCCGGAGAAGGCGCTCTGATCGAGCAGCCCCGCGCCGCAGCCGCGCTCCTGCTCGCCGCCGCCGGTTGCACCGGCCTCATCGCCGGCCCGCGCGGCGGCGGTCACGCGACGACAATGACCGACACCGTCTTCATGTTCGACCTCGACGTCGAGCCGGTACTGCTCGGCCGGATGTTCACCGGCGGCTTCGGGTGAGCGTCTTGTCGGCGCATGGGCGCTTCAAGCCGATGCGCGGGACCCGCAACCGGGCGGTCATGGCGATTCTCCTCGTGGGCTGATCGGTTGAGCCACCCGCGACCCGGGTGCTAGCCTAGAGACAGTGGCCTGCCTTGCCAAAGGATGGCCTCACGGCCTGCTGCTCCTTGCCCTCCTCGGGGTCCTCGGTTGCAGCCGGGTGGGGTTCGATTCGGTGCGCGGCACCGACGAGCTCACCTCCGACGGCGACCCCGACTTCCAAGGGGGCGACGTCGTGCCGGTTGGCGACACCGCTCCTCCCGGCGACGCCAGCCCTCCCGGCGACACCGGCCCGACGAATCCGAGCGATGCCACCATCGTCAGCGCGGTGGTCACCAGCGGCGACAGGGACTACCAAACCGACGACGTGTTGGTGGTGGAGGTCACCTTCTCGGAGCCGGTCACCGTGCCCGCAGGCTCGGTCATCACGGTGCAGATCGGGTGGGCCGCCGTCGAGCTGACAGCGGTGGGCGGTGGTCCAGGCACGACCTTCGCGTTCACCTATACGGTTCAGGCGGGCGACCTCGACCTCAACGGCGTAGACTTCGGCAACACCGTCGATCCCACCGACGACGTGCTCGACGCCACCCACGCCACGGTGGTGAACCTGACCTTCACCCCGCCCGACGGCAGCGGCATCACCATCAACGCCGGTACCTACGTGCTGAGCGCCGGCACCGTCACCAGCAACACCACCACCTGCCTCGAGAACGAGCCGGGCACCCGGGTGGTGGGGACCTTCGAGTACCGAACGGGACTGCTCGTCGACACCCCCGACCCGGTGCCGATCATCTTCTTCTTCCACGGGGCGGGCGAGTCCTCCCCGACCTACAACGAGCCCTTACTCACGCAGACGGGTCTGCCCCAGTATGTCACCACCGGCAACGAGATCCCCTACGCCATGTTCGCCCCCCAGGTGACGCCGAACTTCAACGGCGGGCAGGGCACCCTGCGCAAGTGGGCCCTGTGCATCCTCGCCAACAACCCCCGCATCGACCGCAACCGGGTGTACGTCACCGGCCTGAGCAACGGCGGCATGGCCTCCTGGAGCTTCGCGAGCGTGAACTTCGACCTCGTCGCCGCGTCGGCCCCTATCGCCGGGTTCAACGACAGCGTTCCCCTCGACTACGACCGCATGCGGTACACTCCGGTGTGGTCTTTCCACGGCGACGCCGACACCACGGTCCACATCGACGACGGCTGCTGCGGTCCGACCTACAACGGCAGCGGCACCCGCATGCTGCACAACGACTGGCTCGCACACCCGACGACGCCCGACCCGCTACCCAAGCTGACCGTGTTCGCTGGGGAGAACCACAATATCTGGAACCGCATCTACGATGGCACGCTGCTGGTCACCGAGACCCCCACGAGCCTCTACACCTGGTTCGACTCCCATGTGTTGGACCCCGCCCGGCCGGCCTCGATCGCGGTGCCCCTCGCCGAAACCGCACGGGTCCAACTCGAGGTCGACCGCGCCTCGCTCCTCATCCAACGCATGCCCGCCGGCGCCACCCGCACCGACTACGAGTTGCGCATCGCCGCGGTGCAAGCCGACGTACTCGACGAGGTAGACGCCGCGGTCACCGCGGCCGAGGGGAACGGCGACAGCCTCTACGTGGCCTGGGCCCAGCGGCTGGTCGACACCCTGCCCGTCGGCGCCGAGCGGACGGCCTTCCAGACGCGCATCGACGCAATCACTGTGTCCACCGGCCAACGCCTCCTCATCGGCATCGGCCGGTGGGGCAACATGGCGGCGCCGTGGATCCGGGTCGAGCCCAACGACCCCACCGTCACCGGTACCGTCCTGACCCCCAGCGCAGGCTTCGCCGATGAGTCGGGCAGCCCGGTGGCCACGACCCTCACCGTCACCCAGGCCTTCACCGCCACCGGCGGTGGCATGGCCTCGGGCTACGACCGGTGGCTCATCCCCGACCTGGTACTCGAGCGAGCCTACCGGGTGACCCACCCCGCCGTGGCCATTCTGACCCTGGGCGGACTCACCCCGAGCAACACCTACGACGTCTCCCTGATGGCCTCGGCCCGCTATGACGGAACCTCCTCCACCCGCTTCACCGTCCAAGGGGGCAGCCCACAGCTCAGCGATGCCTACCAGAACGTCACCGACGTCCGCCTCTTCCCGGGGGTCGTGGCCGACGGGAGTGGCCAAATCGCCATCCAGGTCGAGGGGGAGGCCGCCGGTGAGGATGGCTACCTGAACCTCATCGCCATCGCGGGCAGCCTGCCCTGAACGGGGGTGCGCGATTCGCGCACGCCCTGTTGGTGGTCATCGTCCGCTGCGTCCAGCTCAATCCGCGGTGCGCAGGCAACGCACGGAGTAGCTGCTGCCATCGAAATGCGGCGCATGGATGAGCCCGAAGTCGAAATGGACATCGTAGGCCGCCGGACCGAGCTCGGCGAAGGCGAACGTCGAGCTCCAGTGCCCCCCCCCTACGGATCCCGGAAAGGCCTGAGGATCGATGGCATTCGCCGCGCCGTAGTCCGCGACGATGGTCATGAGCTCCTTGAGGTTGGGCAGCCGCCAGTCAGTGTGGCCGCCCCAATCGAGATCCTCGCAGTAGCTGAGGGCCAACGCCCAGGTGGTTGGGGCCCATGATCCGGCAGCGCAGGTGCTGCCGGTTTTCGCCTTTTCGCACCCCTGCCATGCGAGGGAGGTTGCATTGTCCAGAACGACCGGCTGGTCGGTGACGACCTCGGAGACCGAGTAGCGCGAACCGGCGAGGGGGCGCGGCGGAACCCGCACGCACCGAGCGTGGAGAAGCGTAGACTTGCCCGCCGCCGCGTGGACTCGGCCACGGGAGAAGTCGACGTACCAGGCGTTGCTCATCGCGTCGGAGAAGGTGGGTGAGGCCCAGAACCGGGCCGGGAGGGTCTCAGGGAAGGCCGCGAGATCGATTGCCGGCGACGACAGACTGTAATCGGCAATCGACTGCAGCTCCCACTTGTCCGGCAATCTCCAGTCGCTGAACCCGGCCCAACGCAGGCCGTCGCAGTAGGCGAGGGCGTCTGCCCAGGTCTTGTAGACCACGTCCCCGGCAGTGCAGTCGGCGCCTCTCTGGCGCGCCGGACATCCCTGCCACATCAACCCGGTCACGGTGTCGGAGACCACCGGCTCTTCCGTCGGTGGGTCGGGCAGCGAGAAACGCTCGCTGCCGTCGTGCGTCACGTCCCAACCGTACTGGGCGTCTTGCCCACAGCGATCCGTCGCACCACACGTCGGGTCGCCCGCCGTTCCCGCACAGATCGGCGCCTCTGCGTTGCGATAGCAGTCGCGGATACCCGTATCCGCAAGCGAGAACCCCGGGAACGGCACGTTGCAGTGCCACTCGTCGGGTCCACCCATGCAATAGGGGGTGCGGTCGATTCCGTCGCTGTAGGTCGCGGTCCCCGGCGAGATGCACACTCCGCCGACGCAGACATCGAAGGCCCGGTCGGGCTCGGTGGTCACCTGGCATGGAGTGTAGTCTGGGAGGCCGACACACCCTCCGGCGGTCTCGTCCGCCACACAGCCGCCGGCGGGGCCAGCGCAGATCGGAGTGTTTCCCGCGCAGGGTGCGCAATCCTGGCCACAATGGGTCTCGTCGGCGCAGGGCACGCAGACGCCGAGCACGCAGCGCTCTCCGAATTCGCAGTCGTTCGGGTCGCATACGCACGACTGCCGGCAACCGTCCAAGCAACCGTTGCAGTCGTCGCCGTCGTTGCCATCGTCACAATCCTCGAAGCCGTTGCGGGTCTCGTCACCGCAATGGGGCCCGGGCCCGGAGCAATCGAGAGCGCAGTGGGGGAAGAACGCCCAGTCATTGCTGTTCGACTGGCCGTCGTCACATGCTTCGGTGCCGTGCGTGACTCCGTCGCCACAGGTCTGTGGCCCGACGCAACCCGGTGCGCACTCCCCCTCGCCCCCGTCGTTGGTGCCGTCATCGCACTTCTCGCCCAGAGCATCGTCGGCATATCCGTCACCGCATTTCGCAACCACGCACGTGCCGCTCGAGCAGACAGCGCGGTCGGGTGACTCGAGGAAACAAAGGGTGCCGTCGGCGAACCCTCCTTCGCACATCGCGAGCAGCTCAATCGTAGTCGACGGCGCGCCCTGGCGGCGGGCTCGGCCGATTGCGCTGCCTCTCGCGAGGACGGTGCCGGCTGCGTTGTGGGCTTCGGCTGTGAACACCTTGTCGCCAGGCGTCTCGACACGAACGGTGACCTGGAGTGGGAAGGCGAGGGTTCGCTCGAGTTCGACCGGGTTCAGATCGTTGGAGCCGGTGCCGAGATACATGCGCTCGGCCTCTGTTGCCACCTCGAGCGGGTCTTCCACCTTGACGACGATGTACGGTGAGGGGGAACACGATGCGGCCACCGTGACCGCGACGACGAGACTCCGGGTTCTCACCACTCGGACGTTACCACGCCTCGTCACCCGAGACCGCCCTTTTGTGCGGTAGCCTCGGCCCGCTATGGTGCCCCCTCGGCGTGCACGCAGCTGCCCGTGGACCTCTGCGCAGTCTCGCAAGGCGGCTTGCTCCTACTGGCGATAGCCAGCAGGGCGCCTGGGGGAACCACCAGCCAGCGCCCGCGTTCTGGGACCCGCGTCCCTTTGCGCCGCCACCCGCGCCAGTCAACCGGGGAGAGGGAGGCGATAACCCTGACATCGACATCCACCCCGGAGGGCCACGATGCCAGCTCAACCCCTGCAACTCCCGGTCAGCCTCCTCGATCGGCTCCAGCTCCACGGCCAGACCAACGTCTCGGGCGAGGTGATCAAGACCGCCGGCACCAAGACCGACCAGGCGCTGGCGGTCAAGGCGGCCGGCATCGCCACCGCCGGCGACCGGTTCGTCCAGGCAGACGAGCTGCGCGCGGTGCAGGGGCTGCCCACCTACACCTTCTTGCCCGAAGAGCACCAGGCGATCGCGTTCCTCAAGCAGGTCCTCGACGCCCAGGTCGTCGACGGCCTCTCCGCTCCGCAGCCGCGCTATGAGACCAGCGTCACCCTCCGTGACCCGGTCAAGGTCAACCAGCTCGCCACCGGCCCGCTGCGCACGCTGCTCGAGCGGCTGGCCCGAACCCGGCCCGGCTCCGACGATGGTTCCAAGGAGGAGGTCTTCCGCGCCCAGCTGCAGAAGCTGGTCAAGGCGCGCCGCGAAATCGACGAGCTCGGCGCCGCGCCGGACCCCGCGCGGCTGCAGGAGATCCTCACCCGCTACGAGATCGGCTTCTTGAGCCTCGACGACCTCGGGCTGGCCGAGAGCGCGCTGCGGCAGCTGTTCCCGCTGTCAGCCAGGTTCACCAAGCGCGACCCGGTGAGCCTGCCGCTCGCCGAGGGCGCCGGCGTTACCATCAAGGCCGTCTACGTGCAGCAGCACTCGACCGTCAGCGCCGACCAGGGCTACGACGTCATGACCCCCAGCGCCGAGCTGTTCGCGAAGTGCAAGGTCACCTCCAAGGTGACGATCAACAACCTCGAGGTCGCTTGCCCCGCGGGCTCCACGGTCTTTCTGGCCGCGGTCGACGCGGACGGGAAGGTCACCCGCATCCTGCAGACGGTCCGCGGCGGTCAGGCCATCGGCGCCGCGAACCTCAGCTACGCAGATCCGGGCGTCCCCGGTGCCCTGGTGATCGGCGGCAGCGGCGCCTCGCTGCCGCTCAACGAAGATCTGCTGGTCGTCGTCGCGCGTGACGAGGACGGCGCCGACGCGGCGAAGGGCCCCGAAGTGCTCAAGAGCGTGTTGCTCAAGAACCTGCCGCGCGCCGAGACCTCGGTCGTCAGCTCGAACCCGCGCGTGACCGTGGTCAACCAGTGACCGCGAGCACGAGCTCGTCCTTGGTCGCGGCGCCGCCTCGGCGCTGGACCCTAAGGCGCGGGAACTGGGCGTCCCGCTACCCGTAACCGCGTCCCCGCCGAGAGGCACCCAGACACGACCGCCGGCCGATAATCGGGCGAACCCGAGTGGAGGATAGCTCGATGCGATGGTCTGTCTCGCGGCTCGCCCTGGTGATGGTGACTCTCTCTGCCTCGCTCTTCGGCTGCGGCGCAACCAACGGTGAGCGCGACGACGAGCCGGTGGACGAGCCCTGCGTCGAGGGCTGGTGCCCGGCGGCCACCAACCCGTGCCTGAGCCAGCCGTGCGGCGAGCACGGCACCTGCGTCAACGAGGGGGACGATCGCCACACCTGCTACTGCCACGACGGCTACAGCGGCCACGCCTGCCAGGGCTGCGCCGACGGCTTCGTCCCGGCCCCCGGCGGGCTGTGCCAACCAGATCCATGCCCGGCGCTGCCGTGCGTCCACGGCACCTGCACCTACTCCGCCGCCACCGGCCTGGCCACCTGCGCCTGCGAGTCCGGCTACGCCGGCGCGTTGTGCGACGCGTGCGCGTCCGGCTATGTCGCGGCGCAGCACAGCTGCGTGACCGAGATCCTCTTCGCGCTGCCGGTCGTCGCCGAGGCGATCACCAGCGTCATCGGCTTCGACCACGATCCGGCGCCCGGCCTCGCGCCGATCGATTGCACCAGCTACGACGACCAGGCCTTCCCCTTCTGCTACGACCAACACGACGGCACCGACTTCATGCTCGCCGGCGGCTTCGACACGATGGACGCCGGCAGCTCGCCGGTCCTCGCCGCCGCCCCCGGTGAGGTGATCTCGGTCCACGACGGCGAGTTCGACCGCTGCTACGGGGACCTGGTCACCTTCGCGGTCACCTGCCCCGGTTACGCCAGCGTCGTGCCGGGTAACCACGTCAAGCTCCGCCACCCGGACGGCAAGGAGACCTGGTACTGGCACTTCAAGACCAACAGCATCCTGGTCCAGGTCGGCCAGGAGGTCGACTGCGGCGCGCCGCTCGGCCTCATCGGCAGCTCGGGCATGTCCACCGCGCCCCACCTCCACTTCGAGGTCCACCTGCCCGACGGCACCGCGGTCGATCCCTACGCCGGCCCCGCCTCCCAGCCGAACAGCCACTGGTTCGCGCAGCCGGAGAGCGGACTGCCCGGCGCCGCTTGCCAGTAGCCCGCCGCGCTGCCGCCACCCAACTGAGACGCGGACGGGTCCGCGTGACGGCCGCCAAGCGCCGCCCGGCAGCACGCGTTTCTCACCCCGCCGCGAGCGGCGCGAGGTGGACCGCCCGCGCCGCCGGCAACCTGGCGAGCGCCGGTTGGTGGCGCAACCGCTCGTCGAGCTCACGCTCGACCTCTCGGCTCGCGGCGCGCACCCCGACCTCGAGCTCGGCGCCGTTCTTCGGCTTGACCAGCAGATTGCCGAGGCGGGCCGCGGCGCGGGCGGAGAAGGCGAG
>JBFYZW010000054.1:0-34686 GCA_041309305.1 Deltaproteobacteria bacterium
GCCGTCAGGGGTGGCCGTTGCGCTCCAACGGCATTACTCCGAGTTGGCCGTGCGGTCGATTGGCCTAGCTGCCGCGTAGACGGGGTTGCTTCTCAGGAGTCACGCTCCTGGATCACACCCCGATCACCTCAGAGCGGATAGTTGACCCGGAAGGCCGCGCTGGCCCCGGGCGGCACCTCGGCGATCTGCTCGAAGCCGAGGCCGAGCTCGCTCGGCACCGCGTCGCGCACCGCGCCGGTGGTGAGGATCTCCCACGCCTTGGCCGTGTCCTCGCCCAGCTTGCTCGCCGCGTTGACCTCGGCGCCGAACACGTCGGCGTCACCGATGCGCAGCATCGGCCCGTAGCCGAGCCCGACGCAGAGCAGCACCTTCTCCTCGTCACTCTTCGTCCGGTTGTACTCCTTGAGCACGTGCTGCATGCGCACGGCGCACTGCAGCCCCTTGGCGACGTTGCGGAAGATGACCAGGAAGCTGTCCCCCTCCACCTTGAGCAGCACGCCGTCGTGCTCCTCGATCACCGGGATGAGCAGCCTTTGGGATTCGAAGATCGTCTGCAGGAAGTGGATGATGCCGAACTTCGCGACGTTGCGCGAGAAGCCCGACAGATCGGTGAACATCACGCACCAGGTCTCACCGAACAGGTCCCAGATCCGCCGGTCGATGACCGCCTTGTCCGCGCCGGGCTGGAGCCGCGCGGCGATCAGCCGCTCCAACCTGTCCTCCGCCGCCGCCGAGTGGATCAACGACCGGTAGCTCATCGCCCGCCCTCCTGAGACGCGTGGTGTAGGCCCCATACCGCAAACCGGCCCCCGCCGTCGACGGCGATCGCCCAACCCGCGCAACCAGGGTGCCCACCGCGCCGATAACCGCCTGGACCCGGTGTCTGGGGAGGGTTGAGTCTGCTCACGCCAGGAGGTGGTGGCGCGATGAGGTTCACCGTCCCGATCTGCTTGGCCGCGTTGGCCGGCGGCTGTGGCCTTCCGCCCGGTCAGGTCATCGATCTCGAGGCCGCGCCGGCCGGACCGACCGGACACGACGTGGCGACCACGCCGGTGGCTCCACCGGCCGACGAGGTGCTCGAGCCGATCGACGGCACCCTGCTCCCCCCCGAGACCGAGCGGACGCCGGTGAGCGCCGTGCCGGTGGAGATCAACGCCGGCTGGATCGGCGGCGCCTGCAGCGCGCCGGCCGACTGCTCCGATCCGAACCTCAACGCGCCGATCTGCGCCCGCGACGGCTTCCCCAACGGCTTCTGCACCCAGGCCTGCCACCAGAGCCCGTCGACCGGCAACTGGATCTGCCCGGACACCACCTACGAGGGGACCTCGGCGACGACCAGCCGGTGCATCGACGCCGCCGGCGAACCGCGTTGCGTCGCCGAGTGCGACGCAACGAAGTCGCCGACCGGCTGCCGCCCCGGCTACACCTGCGTCACGCGCAGCCGCTTTGGCCAACCGGACACCACCTTCTCCGTCTGCCTGCCGGCCGAGTCCGGCGCCTGGCCGGGCGAGGTGGGGCCGGCGACCGACGTCGGCCAGGCCTGCCTCGCCGACGGCGAGTGCGAGCACGAGGTGTGCATCAAGCTCCAGGGCGGCTACTGCAGCAAGGCCGACTGCCAGCGCAACGGTTGCCCCGACGGCTCGACCTGCTTCTTGTTCGGCCAGCCGCCGACGCAGACCTCGATGTGCCTCGACGCCTGCACCAGCGACGCCGACTGCCGCACCGCCGAGGGCTACCGCTGCGACGCCGACCACGTCTGCTGGCCATCCCCCCGCCCGGTGTGGAACGCGGCGGTGGGGCCGGCCGACTGCGCCGACTGGTGGGGGCGGCTCTCGCCGTGCGACACGACGCCAGACGACTACGTCGTCGTGCGCAAGAGCGCGCGCAACGTCGCGGTCTGTCGCAACGGCGCGAACCTGACCAACTACCACGGCGCGCTCGGCTTCGCGCCGATCGGCGACAAGCAGCAGAGCGGCGACGGCAAGACCCCGGAGGGGGTCTTCTATATCCCGCGCCGCCTGGCGACCTCGAGCTTCTACAAGGCCTTCCTGCTCAGCTACCCGGACCAGAGCGACGCGCTGCGCGGCCGGAGCGCGGGGCTGATCAGCGAGGCGGAGCGCCAGGCGATCGTCGCCGCGCAGCAGGGCTGCAGCGAGCCGCCGCAGTCGACCACGCTCGGCGGCTTCATCGAGCTGCACGGCAGCAGCCGCACCGGCGCCGACGACTGGACGCACGGCTGCATCGCGGTCGAGAACGCCCAGGTCGACGAGCTCTGGTCGATCCTGTCGGCCAAGGACACGATCGTCGTCATCCCCTGAGCCGCGCCCGGCGAACGGCGACGTTCCACCGACCGGCCTGCCCTGCTATCCTCCCGGCGCACGCGCCTGCGCGTGGGGGGCTCCCCGACTGCCTCGGAGGACGATCATGGCCGGCACGACGACGCGCCAGGAGTTCAGCACCGCCACCGATCTGGGCATGGACGTCGAGGCGTTGCGCCGCTCGTTTGTCGCCCACATCGAGTACACCCAGGCCAAAGACGAGTTCTCGGCCACCTCGTGGGATCACTACGTCGCCGCCGCGCTGGCGCTGCGCGATCGGATCGCCGACCGCTGGAACAAGACGCAACAGGCCTACTACGACCGGGACGCCAAGCGGGTCTACTACCTGTCGCTCGAGTTCCTGGTCGGCCGGCTGCTCGAGGACGGCCTGGTCAACCTCGGCCTGCGCGAGACGATGGCCGAGAGCCTGGCCGGGTTCGGCCTCTCGCTCGACGAGGTGCAAGAGCGCGAGTGGGACGCGGGCCTCGGCAACGGCGGCCTGGGCCGGCTGGCCGCCTGCTTCGTCGACTCGATGGCGACGCTCGGCGTCCCAGCGCTCGGCTGCAGCATCCGCTACGAGTACGGCATCTTCAAGCAGCTGATCGTCAACGGCGCGCAGCAGGAGTCGCCGGACAACTGGCTGCGCTACGGCTGCCCGTGGGAGATCCCGCGCCCGGAGATCCTCTTCCCGGTCAAGTTCTACGGCCGGGTCGAGTCGTTCACCGACGACGCGGGCCGGCGCCGCTGGCGCTGGGTCGACACCGAGGACGTGATGGCGATGGCCTACGACGTGCTCGTGCCCGGCTACCGCAACGACGTGGTCAACACGCTGCGCCTCTGGTCGGCCAAAGCGACCCGCGAGTTCGACCTGGGCTACTTCAACCGCGGCGACTACATCCAGGCGCTGCACGACAAGGCGGCGAGCGAGGCGATCTCGCGCGTCCTCTACCCGTCCGACTCGGTCGAGGTGGGCAAGGAGCTGCGGCTCAAGCAGGAGTACTTCTTCGTCACCGCGACGCTGCAAGACGCCATCCGCCGCCACCTGAAGCTCCACCGCGACGTGCGCACCCTCGCCGACAAGGCGATCTTCCAGCTCAACGACACCCACCCGGCGATCGCCATCCCGGAGCTGTTGCGCCTGCTGATCGACGAGCACGGCCTGAGCTGGGACGAGGCCTGGGCGGTGAGCCGCCGCGCCTTCGCCTACACCAACCACACCGTGCTGCCCGAGGCGCTCGAGTGCTGGCCGGTGCGCCTGTTCGAGCGCCTGCTGCCCCGTCACCTCGAGCTGATCTACGAGATCAACCGCCGCTTCCTCGACGAGATCCGCGGCCGGTATCCCAACGACCCGGCGCGCGTCGCGCGCATGTCGCTGATCGACGAGAGCGGCGAGCGGCGGGTGCGCATGGCCCACCTGGCCATCGTCGGCAGCTTCTCGGTCAACGGCGTCTCGGCGCTGCACACCGAGATCCTGCGCCAGCGGGTGTTCGCCGACTTCGCCGGCCACACGCCGGAGAAGTTCAACAACAAGACCAACGGCGTCACGCCGCGCCGTTGGCTGCTCAAGTGCAACCCCGCGCTGGCCCAGCTCATCACCACCAACATCGGCGACGGCTGGATCCGCAACCTCGACCAGCTCCGCCGCCTGGAGAAGCTGGTCGACGAGCCGGCCTTCCTGCGCGCCTGGCAGGCGGTCAAGCTGGCCAACAAACAGCGCTTCGCCCACTACGTCGCCGAGCAGATCGGCGTCCAGCTCGACCCCGGGTCGCTGTTCGACGTGCAGATCAAGCGCATCCACGAGTACAAGCGTCAGCTGCTCAACATCCTGCACGTCATCGCCCTCTATCGCCGCCTGCGCGCCGCGCCGCCGCGCGACGGCGTGGCGCGGACCTTCATCTTCGCCGGCAAAGCGGCGCCGGCCTACGTCGCCGCCAAGCAGATCATCCGGCTGATCAACGCGGTGGCCAGCCGGGTCAACGACGACCCGGCGGTCAACCGCTGGTTGCGGGTGGTCTTCGTGCCCAACTACGGCGTCACCGTCGCCGAGCGCCTGATCCCCGCCGCCGATCTCTCGGAGCAGATCTCGACCGCCGGCACCGAGGCGTCGGGCACCGGCAACATGAAGCTGGCGCTCAACGGCGCGTTGACGCTCGGCACGCTCGACGGCGCCAACGTCGAGATCCGCGCCGCGGTCGGCGAGAGGAACTTCTTCCTCTTCGGGCTGACCTTCGCCGAAGCGACGGCGCTCCAGCAGCGCGGCTACGACCCGCGCGCGGTCTACGCCGCCGACGCCGAGCTACGCGCGACGCTCGACGCGGTGCGCGACGGGGAGCTCTCCCCGGACGAGCCGCGCCGCTTCGCGCCGCTGGTCGACGCGCTGCTCGACGGGGGCGACCGCTTCCTCGTCCTCGCCGACTTCGCCGCCTACCGGGCCGCGCACGAGCAGGTGCTCGCCGCCTACGCCGACCCGGACGCCTGGACGCGCCGGTCGATCCTCAACGTCGCGCGCATGGGCCGCTTCTCCTCCGACAAGACGATCGCCGCCTACGCGCGCGACATCTGGCAGGTGCCGAGCCTGCCGATCGCCTGAGCTGCCGCCTCACTCCCCGAACCGGTAGCGCACGAGCGTCCAGACCGCGCTGACCCCGTCGGTCCAGCGGATCTTCTTCCCCTCGGCGCGCGTCCGCCCGCGGTAGCGGATCGGCACCTCGACGATCCGCTCGCCCGCCTTGAGCAGCTTCGCGGTCACCTCGGGGCAGATCTCAAAGCGCCGGGCGCGTATGGTCAAGCCGCGCAGCACCTCGACACGAAAGACCTTGTAGGCCGTGGCCTCGTCGGTCAGCCGCGCGCCATAGAGCGCGTTGGTCAGGCCGCGCAGCACCTGGTTGGCCAGCCAGTAGGGCCAGCGCATCCCGGGCACGAAGCGCCGGCCGAGGAAGCGGCTGCCGTAGACCACCCGCGTCTCGCCGCGCACCAGCGGCTCGAGCAGCGCGGCGTAGTCGTTCGGGTCGTACTCCAAATCGGCGTCCTGGATGATCAACAGGTCCCCGGTGCAGAGCGCCAGGCCGCGCCGAACCGCCGCCCCCTTCCCTTGATTGGTCGCCAGGTGCTCGACGGTCACCTCCGGGACGCCCCGATAGGCCTCGACGGCGGCGCCGGTGCCGTCGCTCGAGCCGTCGTCGACCAGGATGATCTCCCGCGCGGTCACCGCCGCGGGCAGCGGCGCGGCGCGCACCGCGGTGACCACGGCGTCGAGGTGCGCGGCCTCGTTGTAAACCGGGATGATGATCGAGAGCTTCACGCCCACCTGCACTGCCCCTCATAGAACCTGGGCCGCCCGGCGTCCAGGTCAGCGCGTGCGATAGCGCCGGGCGATTGCGTATGGTACCCTGTTCAGATTGTCGGCACAGACACCCCGATGGAGGCCCCGTGACCGAAGCGCGTGACGTCGCACCGAAGCTCCCCTTCGCCGGCGCCTTGATGACCGCGGCGCTGGCGGCCGTCGTCGCGTACGCCTCGGTCCGCTGCGCCACCGGTGTCGTCGATCAGAACGTCGATCCGGATGCCTGCCGCGATCACGACGACTGCCCGGGCGGGCAGATCTGTTTCAACGGCCACTGCGCGACGCTGTGCAACTACGATCGCCAATGCGCCGACGACGAGGTCTGCGCCGCCGGCGTCTGCCTCGAAGCGGCCAAGGTCGGCTGCAAACAGCCGCCCGACTGCCCGACCGGAATGATGGAGCACCCCGAGTGCTTCGCGGTCGACTGCGCCGCCGGCCGGTGCATCTACACCCCTCGCCCGGAGGTGAGCTGCCAGGCGGCCTACTGCCGCTCGGGAATCTCCTACGGCAACTACGCCTGCGGCGAGCGCGGTTTCTGCGACACGCCCAGCGCACCGGCCAGCTCGTGCGACGGCTACGCATGCGACGCTGAGGGCGTCAGCTGCCTGACCAGCTGCGGCGGCGGCGAGGAGTGCCTCGACGGCTACACGTGCAGCGGTTCGGCCTGCATCACGACCTTGCAGCTGCCCGGCGAGAGCTGCTCGGCCAGCCTCCCCTGTATCCCGACCGCCAGCTGCATCCTCGACCTCTGCCGTGCGCTCGACGGTCAGGCCTGCACGAGCAACGCCGTGTGCGCCAGCAGCATCTGCGTCGCCGGAGTCTGCCAGGGCGGCCCCGGGGAGCTGCTCGAGCCCTGCGACGATCCGGACGACTGCGCCACCACCCTGTCCTGCGCCGACGGCCTCTGCCGCAGCGGCGCCGGGAGCGGTTGCGATCTGGACGGTGACTGTGCCGATCGCAACTGCGAGTGCAACAACTCGCCCTGCACCGCCCGTACCTGCACCGCCGCCGACTGCGTCTGCGGCTACGGCCCCGCTGGCGCCTGCCAATGGCCCATGAACGGCGGCATCACCGACCCCGAGGATTGCGAACCAGCCAGGTCCTGCGTCGGGGGCGACTGCATCGGCGAATGATCAGCGCGTGTTGGTGGCTGGCCGGGTGGACCCTCGCGGCCAGCGCCGCCGACACAACGCAGTTGCCGGTGACCATCGGCCTGCGCGATCGCAGCGACACCGAGCTCGACGCGCGAAGTGCGCTCCTCGACTTCTTCCCCGGCCAGCAGCCGGCCAAGGACTTCGCCAAGCTCCTCGACCGGCGTTCGCGGCCGGCTCAGTACCTTCACCTCACGCTCGACCCGCAGACCGCCGACGACGGGCTCACGGTCGACCTGGCGCCGGCATGGCACGACGGCAACGCGCCGCTCCGGGTGGCGCTCGAGATCTGGCGCGATGGCAGTTGGTTGCGCGCCGGCGACGCGCTCGTGCACCGTGACAGCGCCGGGGCCATCGACGTCGACCCGGCCTTCCTGCAGCGAGGCACGGTCGATCTTCGCCTGCGCCTGCTCGACGAGCCTGGTGACAGTCAGGCGCTGACCTGGGACCAGGTGGTCATTGACCGCGCGCCGTTCACCACGCTCTGGTCGGCCGGCGCGAACGACGCCAGCGAGCACGACCTCGCGGTCGAGAAGCTCCCCCGCCGCGCGCACCTCGACGCCGGTCAACGTCTGGGCAAGGAGGTCAACACCACGTGGTGGCCGGTCCAGGAGCTCGCGTTCACCCTCGACGGGCGGCAGAGCCAACGCGCTGCGCTCCTCTCCCTCGACCCGCTGTGGAGCGACGGCGGTGGCACGCTGCGCGTCGCGGTCGAGCGCGCGGTCGGAGACAGCTGGGATCGGGTCGCGACGGTCGCGGTCGGCGCGCGCCAGCCGGCCACGGTGGTCGTCCCAGCCTACCGGCTGACCCGGGGGCTCAACCTCTGGCGGCTCGTCGCGCTCGATGGCAACCGGGGGACCAGCGCCGTCGTCTGGGATCGCGTCGCGCTGCGTCAACGCCGAGCGCCGGCGCGGGCCCACGTCGATGTGGTCGGCGATCTGTTGGACACGACCCTCGGCTACTTCGTCGCCTCACCGGCGATGACCACGAGCGGCCTCGCGGCGACGGCCTTCAAGGTCGGCGACCGAGCTCGGTTCGGCTACAGCAACCCGACCGAGTGGGGCCTGACGATGCAGGCCTGGGCCATCGCCGCCGAGCGCGGCCTGCTCCCGGTCGGCGTCGCCGGAGCTCGCATCGCCGCGACGTTGGCGACCATGCAACGCCTGCAGGCCGATGCGCAGCAGTTCCATGCCGGCCTCTTCTTCCCCTACTACACGGTGATCGACCCGAGCGGCGCCGATCTCCGCCACCCGAAGCGCACCGCCGATCTCGAGCTCCCCGCCGGCGACTGCGCCTTGCTCTGGGCCAGCCTGGTGGTTGTCGAGGGGTGGCTGCTCACGCGAGGCATGCCGGACATCGCCGCTCGGGCGGCCGCCGTCCGCGGCCGCATCTCCGTCCGCGCCGCACTGATGCCGCGCGCCGAGCAGCTCTACCTGAGCATGCTGGTCAACGCCGAGACCGGGGCCCAGAGCCCGTACACCTGGCTCTTCTGGGCCGACGAGGGCGGGGTCGTGGCGATGGTCGCGGCCCTGAGCCGCAGCGTCTCGACGCTCGAGTACCAACGCCTGCTGGCCACGCAGTGGCGCCCGCGCCGTGTCTGGCGCGGGCACGTCACCGAGGAGAGCGCCTACTACAACGCGATGTTCACCTGGGGCCAGCGGTCGATCCTCGGCTTCCCGGTGCTCGACGGGCCGGCGTCTCGGTACGGCACCGCCTCCTTCCTCCCGACCATCACCGCCCACCTCGACCATGCCCGCGAGCTCGGCGTCGCCTTCGCCGGCTTCTCCGACGCGATGACCCAACGGCACGGCGGACGCGCGCTGGTCGGCCGCTACGTGCCGCCGAATATCGAGAACCGAATCACCGCCGAGCCCCCGCGCCACCTCACACCCCACGCCCTCGCCGTGCCGTTCTGCCTCGCCGACGCGTTGGACGAGGCGACGCTGCGCGCGCTCGTCGAGCAACTGGTCCGCCTGCGCGCCGACCCCTCGGGCGTGTGGCACCCGCGTCACAGCCGCGACCCGTACGGCTTCGAGGTGGTCGCCAGCGCCACCGCCGGCGAGGCTGACTACCCCGGCGCTGACGATGGGCGCTACATCTTCGAGACGCTCGCCCAGGCCTACACCGCGCTGTCGCTCTACGAGGGGTTGGCACGCTGGCTCGGTTGGCCGACCCACGCCGCCTTCGCCGCACGCGTCCCGGGGCACGCGGACGCCGTGCGCAGCCTGTTGCTACACGCCTACCCCGAGCGGCGCCGATGAGCTCGGGGCAAGACGTCGCGGCGCCAGCTCACTGGACGTCGGTGGTCCATCGGTTGGTCCAAGGACGGTCGGCGCACGGTGCCCGGTTGTTCGTCGCCTGCCTCGCCTTCGCGCTCGCCGTGCTCTGGGCCAGCCGCGAAAGCTCGCCGACCTTCGACGAGGGCGGCCACGTGGTCGCCGGCCTGGTCGCCGCCCGCCACGGCGACTTCGCGGCCTACCACCATAACCCGCCGCTCAGCCGCCTGCTGTTCGCGCTGCCATCGCTCGGCCTGTCGCTCACCACGGCAGGCCTGCACCACGGCGGCGAGAACAGCAACTGGGTCAACCTCTACCTCGCCTTCGCGCGCGCCAATCGGCAAGCGACCCTCGTGGCGGTGGACCGCGCCCGCTTGATCTCGTTGATCTTCGCGCTGCTCGGTGCCCTGGTGGCGATGCGCTGGGCCGAGGAGCTGTGGGGAAGCGCGGCGGGATGGCTCGCGCTCGGCCTGTTCTTCACCCACCCGACGCTGCTCGCCTTCGCCGGCCTCGCCACGCCAGACATGACCACGACGACCCTGCTGCTGGTCACCTTCTTCCTCTTGCGCCGGTGGTTGATCGCGCCCGGCTGGCGGCGGGCCGGCTGGCTCGGGCTCGTCCTCGGCCTCGCGCAGCTGAGCAAGTTCTCCGCCCTGCTCGCCTATCCCCTGGTCATCGTCATCGCGCTGCTCTGGCGGCCGTCGGGTCACGGCTGGCGACGGTGGGCGCAGCTGGGCGCGGCCCTCGCACTCAGCGTGGTCGTGATCAACACCGGCTACCTCTTCGACCAGACCCCGACGCGACTCGGACGACACGCCTTCCGTTCGCCCCTGCTCAGCGGCCAACCGCTCGCGTTCAACACCCAGCAGTTCTACGCCTACCCGCGCGGCAGCCGCCTCGCCGGCAGCTGGCTGGGTGAGGTCCCTGTGCCGCTCCCCTTTGAATACGTGGCCGGCTTCGATGACCAGGCGTCGCACGTCGACTACGGCTTGCCGGCCTATCTCGCCGGAACCTGGCGAGCTCGCGGCGGATGGTACGCCTACTACCTGGTCGGCTTTCTGGTGAAGACCCCACTCGTCGTCTTGCTCGGGCTGCTCGCCGCGGGGTGGGCATGGTGGCGCCGGCGCGACCTGCGCCTGAATTGGCGCGAGGAGTTGATCCTGATCCTCCCGATCGCGACGATCGTGCTCGCGGCCTCGGCGGCGACCGGGATCAACTCGCACTACCGCTACGTGATGCCGGCCCTGCCGTTTTTGCTGATCGCGCTCTGCCGCCTGGCTGTTCCACTCACCGAGCTCGCCGCTCACCACCCGCGGTTGCCGGTGACCGTGCTCACGCTGCTCCTGTTGGTCGCGCCGGTGGCCGCGGTCGCCCCCTATCACCTCTCCTACTTCAACCTGCTCGCCGGCGGACCGCGTGGTGGATCACGTTGGCTGCTCGACTCGAACATCGACTGGGGCCAGGACCTGATCGCGCTGCGTCGATGGCTCGACCGCCACGGACGCCACCGGCCGCTCTACCTCTACTACTTCGGCACCACGCCGCCGTCGCTGGTCGGGCTGCGCGACTACGGCACGACCGACTTCACCCGCCTCGAGCACCTGCCACCCCGCAGCCTGGTGGCGATCAGCGTCAACGTCCTCCATGGCCTGAACTGCTTCATCCTCGACAGCACCGACAAGCGCGTCGCCCGCCCGGTCCACCTGCCGCAGCTGCTCCGCGACCAAGAGCCGATCGCCTGGGCGGGTCATTCGATCGCAATCTTCGAACGGTGACCGAGGCCCACCTGGCGATAGATCCGTGCTGGCGCCCGTGTTATGCCCGCGGCGGCGAGGTCGCATCGTGTGGTTGGCACGGGTCAAGGGCGCCGTCTGGGGCGCGCGTCAGGCCGAGCGCCTCACCGGCGTCAAGCTGCTGATCACCCGGCCGCTCGACGCTGGCGGCGAGGAGCTCGACGCCGAGGTGGTCGCCGCCGACCGGTTGTCGGCCGGCCCGGGAGACCTGGTGCTGGTCGCCGAGAGCAGCCGCGCGCGCGACCTCACCGTCGGCGCGGCGGTGCCGACCAAGGCGGTGGTGATCGCCATCGTCGATGATCTGCAACGCGAGGGGGGCTGAGTGTTGCTCGGTCGGGTCATCGGCGAGGTGTGGACGACGCGCCGGGCGGCGGCGCTGAGGCCCGACAAGCTCCTGGTCGTCGCGCCGCGCTGCAGCCTCGGTTTGCCCCACGACACCGATCACCTGGTCGCGCTCGACAAGCTCGGCGCCGGCGTCGGCGACGAGGTGGTCGTCTGCCTCGGCGCGCCGCCCCGCTGGCAGCACGGCGGCGATAGCCTGCCGGTCGAGGCGGCGGTGATGGCCATCGTCGACCGCAGCGAGGTGACCCACGCCGATCCGGCGCTGCCGTTCGCCTTCACCGACGCAGGGGGCGCGCGATGAAGACCGGTCGGCTCGTCGGCGAGGTGTGGGCGACGCGCAAGGCGCGTGGGCTCGAGGGGAGGAAGCTGGTGCTCGTCGCCACCGACGCAGCCGATCCGCGCTCCCACGTCGTCGTCGCGGTCGATCCACTCGAGGCCAGGGAGGGTGACGAGGTCCTCGTCGCCTTCGGCTCCGGCGCGCGCAACGTGCTCGCCCCGCCGCCCAACCGCGAGATCCTCGCCGACGCGGCGATCGCCCAGGTGATCGACGGTCGCAGCGACCGAGAGGTGTGAGATGTTCCTCGCCCGCGTGATCGGTAACGTCTGGTCGACGGTCAAGTGGCCCGAGAACGAGGGCCTGCGCCTCCTGCTCGTCCGCCCCTACCGCCTCGACGAGCTGCCGCGCGACGGCGGCGCGACGACGCTGCCGCCGGTGACGCGCGCCGAGGGCGTGGTCGTCGCCGACGTGCTCGGCGCCGGCCCCGGCGAGGACGTGATCGTTGCGCTCGGCCACGCGGCGCGCGCCGGCATCGAGGACCTCAGCGGTGGCCGGCTGGCGTCCCGGCCGATCGACGCGGCGGTGGTGGCCATCGTCGACCGGTTCGCCGTCACTCCGCCACCGTAGGCTCGGCGTGCGTGTCAACCGCCGTGTTCGACGCGACGCGCCAGCGTGGTCGCCGCGCATGGCCAGGCGCGCCTCCGATTGCTAGACTCTCTCGCCTTGCGACCTCATCGCCGGCGAGCTGCCCCGGAGCAGCCCGCCAAGGGGTGCTCATGATCCGCGTCGCCGTCCCCCTCGCCCTCGCCGCCGCTCTGCTCACGCCCGCCGTCCTCGCCGCCCAGACCGCGCCGGAGGCGGCGAGCCTCGCCGCGCGAGAGCTCATGGCCGGCGCGACCAAGGGCAACGCCAAATTGACCACGGTGCTCGTCACCCCAGCGCCTAACGACGACGCGCCGGCGGTCCAGTTCTGGAGCAGTCTCACCCGCGCGCTGGCCAATGAGCAGGGGATCGCGGTGGTCGACCGCGAGGCGGTCATCGCCGCGCTCAACGAGGCGGCGCTCGGCAGCACACCGCCGGACAGCGCCCTCGCCGACATGGCCGGCGCCTTCGGCGCCCAGGCGATCGTCACCGGCACCGTGGAGCGGGTCGGCGCGACCTACGCCGCCCACCTCCGCCTGGTGCTGGTCGGCACCGGCCAAGTCCTCGCCAGCGTGAAGGCTGCCTTCTCCGACAGCGGCGCGACCCCGAGCCTGGAGGCCCAATCGCTCGCGTCGCAGCTCCGGCGCCTGGCCGACCGGGTGGCCAAGGGCCTCGACCGGCTCGAGGGTGACCTGCGCTATCAACGGATCGCCGTCCTCCCGTTCGAGGAGGTCGGCGGCACGACCAGGGACAAGCAGCTGGGCCTGTTGGTCGCGGCCGAGCTGATGACCGCGCTGCAGCGCGACCATGGCGTGATGCTGGTCGAGCGCTCGCAGCTGGCCAAGGTGATCGACGAGTTGGCCCTCGGCCAGTCGGGCCTGGTCGACCCGGCCCAGTCGACCGAGGTCGGCCGCCTGGCCGGCGCCCAGGCGCTGGTGCTCGGCAGCGTCAGCGAGGCCGGCGATCGCTACTCGGTCAACGCCCGCATCGTCGGCGCGCTCGACGGCCAGGTGAAGGCCGCCGAGCAGGTCGACCTGCCGGCCGGTGACCTGGTCGCGCTCTCCTCCGAGGCGGTCGTCCTGCGCAGTCGCGCCGGCGCGGTCTACCGCTCGATCCTCCTCCCCGGTTGGGGGCAGCTCTACAACCGCGAGCCGATCAAGGCCGGCCTGTTCGTCGGCGGCGAGGTGGCCGCCGCAGGCCTGGCGTTGACCTTCCACCTGCTCGGCGACGGCTACCGGTCCGACTACACCAAGCTCGGCGCCGGCGAGCAGGAGCGCATGGATCGCCTGGTCGGTCAGGCCGAGGCCAATTACAGCCGCCGCAACTGGCTACTCATCACCCTCGCCGTCATCCACGGCGCAAACATCCTCGACGCGCTGATCTCCGGCAAGAGCTTCGACTCCGCGTTGCCAGGCCAGACCGGTGCATTCGGGTTCGCCTTCTGAACAACCTCGCAGCGAAGGACCAGGCCATGACACTGCGTTCGCTCGTCATCTCCTCTCTCTTCACCGCGCTCGCCGCCGGCTGCGGCAGCAAGGTGACCCGCGACAACCCGTTCGACGCCAAAGCGCCGCCGAGTCTGCAGGCCAAGGCGAGGCTCGCCGGCGCGGTAGTCCTCGAGGCGCGCGCGACCCACGGCGGCGCCTCCGTCACCGTGCGCGAGGTCTCGGGCGGCGACGCGGCGCTCACCTACGACGCGACCAGCGCTGACGACGGCACCTTCGCCGTCGAGGTCCCCGGCGGGACCTACAACGTCGAGATCGCCCACCCCGGTTACCTCGGCGTCTTCCTCAACAACGTCACCGTGCAGCCAGGCGAGACCCGCGACCTCGGCCTGAACCGGCTGACCATCGCTCGCGGTGCCCTCGACGGAGCCGTCATCCTCGATGATGGGCAGGCCCCCACCGGTACGACGGTCTCGCTCGTGCCGCTCACCATCCCCGGCGGGCGCACCGTGACGGTGCTCGCCGGTCCAGACGGCTCCTACTTCAGCGACGGCCTGGCCGCCGGCGACTACCTGGTGCGCGCCGAGAAGAACGCCTACGCGCCTGCCTATACGCCGGGCGGCATCACCGTCACGGTGAACGCGGTGGTCTCGGCGCCGACCCTGCGCCTCTACCCGGCGGCGGCGATCGTCCGCGTCGAGCGGAACAGCGCATTCGTGCGCTACGTGAACGACCGGGCGGTCAGCGTCGTGCTCCTGCCGTTCGTCGAGTTCCTCTCCGACATGCGCGTCTCGGAGGACCCGACCTTCGCCGATCCGCGCTGGGACGTCGACTACCGCACCTTCAACACGCCGGTCGACTTCACCCTCGCCGATCAGGACGGCGAGCGGGTGATCGCCGCCCAGTTCCGCGACTCGCTCGGCCTCGAGTCGGACGCCTTCTTCGGCGCGGTGATCCTCGACCGCGCCGCCCCCGAGGTGCTGACCTTCACGATCAACGACGGCGCCGCTTTCCTCACTGTCGCCGACGGCGTCGGCGAGGCATCGCTGTCGTTCACCGGCCGAGACACTTTGAGCGGCATCGACGCCTTCCGCGTCACGCTGGCCGCCGACTTCACCGACGAACCGTTCCAGCCGCTCGACTCGGTCAGCAGCGGCGTGACCCACTTCTTCGACACACCGCTCGGCGACGAGAACGGCCTGAAGACGGTGCGCCTGCAGCTGCGCGACCGGGCCGGCAACCTCTCCACACCGGCTGTCGCGACCATCATGCGTGATCGGCTGCCGCCGCAGCTCGGCACGCCGGCGATCCTCATCGATCCGTCGCTGCTCACCCCTGGCGGCGCGGTGCGCACCCTCGATGTCTCCTTGCTCTTCGACGTCACCGGCGACCGCCCCGACGAGCCGATGTTCGTCGCGGTGGCGAATGGGCAGGGACTCGACGCCAGCGCGACCTTCGTGCCGCTGCACAGCCCCTTCAGCCACCGGCTGGCGGACGGCCCCGACAACCTCAGCCGCGAGGTGTGCGCCCTGTTCAAGGACGGCGCCGGCCTGCTCACCGAGCAGCAGTGCCTCACCGTCGTCGTCGACCGCACGGGCGGGCTCACCGGTCGGGTTGAGCTCGAGGGGCTCACTGATCACAGCGGCGTGCTGGTCGAGATCGGCCTGCCGGCCGACCCGTCGCTGACGCTGCCGACCGACTTCACCGACCCGAGCGGTCGCTTCGATCTCGCCGGTGTCCCGGCCGGCGCCGGTTACGCGCTGCGCTTCTCCCGCGACGGTTACCTCGCCCAGGTCGACTGGGACGTGTTGGTCGTCGCCGGTGTCGCCCAGGATCGCGGCACGCTCACCTTGCGCCTGCCGCGGGCGAGCATCACCGGCACGGTGACCCTGGTCGACAAGGGGACCGGCCAGCACGCCGGCATCGTCATCGCCGACGCCAGCAGCGCCACCGCCACGGTGACCAACCCCAACGGCAGCTTCCTGCTCGCGGACGTCCCCCTCAACCAGACCTACAACCTGAGCGCGCGCTTCCCCGGCTACCTCGCGCTCAGCTTCGCGCCGATCGCGCCGGACGACCTCACGCCGGGGGAGACGCACGAGCTGGGGACGTGGCAGCTGCAGAAGCAGGAGGGAGACTTCAACATCTGCGCCGGCAGCGACACCAGCGCCCTGCCCTGCCCGGCGATCGCCTTCAGCCAGAGCCGGACCGTCCGCCTCGGCGTGCAGAGCACGCTGACCTTCTGGCGCTTCGGCCTCGACAGCACCTTCGCCGCCGGCGCCGACCCGTTCGTGCCGTTCGACAACAGCGCCATCCACCTGTTCACCTTCGCCCCCGCCGTTCCCGACGGGCAGAAAACCGTCTACGCCCAGTTCTCGGCCGACGGCGTCACCGCCGACGGCCCGCCGGTCGCCGGGGTGGTCACACTCGACACCACGCCGCCCGTACCAGCCGCGCCCGGCGCGGTCATCCTCGACCCGGACGACAACGACATCGGCGCCGTCACCTCGAACCACCCGAGCGGCGTGGTTACGGTTCAACTCGCCGCCACCGACGCCTACGCCGGGGTCGCGCGCGTCCGCCTGCGCAACACCACCTCGGCGACGCCACCGGTCGATTTCAGCGGCGTCACCGCCGTGCCGTACTTCACCCGCCTGACGCACACCTTGAACACCGCGGTCCAAGGCGAGCAGTGGGTCTGGGCGCAGTTCTGCGACGCGGTCGACAACTGCACCAGCGGCGCCGCCGTGGTCGGCGACGCGATCATCTACGACACGGTCCCGCCCAACGCGACCTCCGGCGTCGGGCTGCGCGTCTACGACAGCGACACCGACACCGGCGTCGACCCGGATGGCGATACAGTCACCGATTCGCCGTTCGTCGTCCTGGCGATCGACACCGGCGACGCCGTGGCGGTGCGCTTCGGCAACACCCAGACGCTGGGTGGCGCGGCCTTCGTCGCCGTCAATCCAGGCCAGACGATCGAGTTCCAGCACATCCTGCCCTTCGGCGACGGGGCGAAGACGGTCTACGCCCAGTTCGTCGACACCGCCGGCAACGCCAGTCCGCTGTCGCCGAACCCGCACAGCTTCACGATCACGCTCGACACCGTGCCGCCGACGAGCACGAGCCTCACCATCGCCGAAGGGCTGTACACCAACCAGGATGGCGTCAACCTGACGATGATTGCCTTCGAGGCGACACAGGTCCAGGTGCACGTCGGCGACGCCGAGGACTTCTCCGCCGCCGCCTGGCAGGCGTTCCCCGGCACCGCGCCGAGCTGGCAGGCGACTATCCCGTGGGCCTTCCCGGCGCCGCCGCACGACGGCAACTACAACGTCTACGTCCGCTTCCGCGACCAGGTGGGCAACCTGACCGCGACCCTGAGCCGCTCGGTGATCCGCGACACCGTGGCGCCCGAGTACGCCAGCGTCAGCGTGCTCGAGGGCGACCACTGCGCCAGTCAGCTGGTCAACCTGGTGCTCTTCGCGGTCGGCGCCAGCGACATGATCCTGCGCGTCTACGATGTCACCGATCCGGGCAACCCGGTCCTGGTGCGCCAGGTGGCTCAGTCTTACGCCCCCGCCACCTCGATTCTGCTCGGCGCGACCCCCGGCCCCTATCGCGTCGACGCCGAGTTCGTCGACCTGGCCGACAACCACGCCGCGGTGGCGAGCGCCACCGTGACCTACGACAGCGTCCCGCCGACCATCGACAGCTTCACCATCGCCGAAAGCCCCTACACCACCTCGACCAGCGTCACGCTCCAGATTGCCGCGACGGGCGCCGCCTACATGAAGATTGCGAACAGCAGCACCTTCACCGGCGCGGCCTGGGAGCCGATCGCCGACAGCCGCGCCTGGACGCTCCAGCCGACCGACGGCCTGCGCCGCATCTACCTCCTGGTCAAGGACGAGGCCGGCAACGAGCCCTCCGCCGGCTACGCCGAGGCGAGCACCACCCTCGATCGCCAGGCGCCGCAGAGCCTCACGGTGAGCGTCGCCGCCGGAGCCGACTACGTCACCACCAACCTGGTCGCGGTGACGCTCTCGGCCACCGACACCAACGGTGTCACCCAGGTGATGCTCGCCAACGACGCCGCCTTCTCCAACGGCGTCTGGGAGAGCTACACCGCGACGCCGATGGTGCGCGCCAACTGGGCGCTCACCTCCGGCGACGGGCCGAAGACCGTCTTCGCCCGCTTCCGCGACGCCGCAGGCAACGTCGGCGAGAAGGCCGACTCGGTCATCGTCGACACCGAGCCGCCCGGCACCACGGTCGCGATGGCGAATGACGCGGTCGCGGTGACCAGCCCCCTCGCGGTACCGGTAACGCTGTCGGCGAGCAGCGACGTGGTCAAGATGAAGCTCGTCGAAGGCAGCGGCGGCGACTGCACACCGAGCACGATCACCGTCGACTACAACTCCTCGGCGACCTTCAACTTCTCGGGCACGCCACCCGACGGCCCGCTCGCGCTCACCGCGTGCGTCAAGGACAACGCCGGCCTCGTCGGCGCCGCCGAGGACACCGTGCTGCTCGACCGCGTGCCGCCCACCGCCTCGCTGCTGATCAACGGCACCACCGGCGGCTACACCAACAACCCGAACGTCACGCTGACCATCACCGCCGATGACGCGACCTCGGGCGTCGACGCCATCCGCATCGCCAACCAACAGGACATGACCGGCGTCACCTGGCAGGCCTACTCGAGCACCCGCAGTTGGACGATCCCCACCAGCGGACCGAACCCGAAGACGGTCTGGCTCGAGGTTCGCGACCGGGCGGGGTTGGTGCGCACCAACGTCAACGCCACGGTGACGCTCATCACCACGCCACCGACCGGGACGATTAGCGTCGTCGAGGGCGGCGCGAGCCCGTGCATCAACGACTACTGCCGCGACACCGCTATCCAGGTGACCTTGACCCGCGGCGACGCCAACGCCGTCTTGATGGCCTTCGGCCCGGGGTTCCTCGACTGCGGCGCCGCCACCTACCAGCCATACGCCGCCGGCCCACACGCACTGACGCTCCCGGCCGGCGACGGGTTGAAGAACATCTCCCTGTGCCTCAAGGACACCGCCGGCAACACCGCCACGGCGACGACCGCGGTCACCCTCGACACCCGCGATCCGGTGGGCACGCTCCTGGTCAACGGCGGCGAGGCCTACACGATCAACAACGTCGTCACGTTGACCATCAACACCGACTCCGATGTCGTCCAGATGAAGATCGGCGACGGCACCTCGGTCGATTGCACCACCGGCACCTACGTCAGCTTCTCGGCCGCACCATCACACACGCTGCCCGCGAGCGAGGGCCTGCGCACCGTCCAGGTCTGCGTGCGCGACAGCGCGCAACGCTGGGCGAAGCTGAGCGACACGGTCTTCCTCGATCTCGCCCCGCCGGCTCCGACCGACGGCGGTGGCTGGAGCGGCATCGTCATCAACGACGGCGACACCTTGACCACCTCGACCCTGGTCACCCTCTCTCTCTCCGCCGGCGACGGGGCCTCGGGGTCGGGCGTGACCCAGATGAAGATCAGCGACGGCGCGAGCTGCACCGGCGGGATCTGGCAGGGCTTCGGTCCTTCGGCCTCGTGGATCATCGAGGCCGGCGACAACGTCGCCCGGGAGGTCTCGGTCCAGTTCCGCGACGCGGCCGGCCGCGCCAGCGCCTGCGCCTCGGATTCGATCACCATCGACACCGTCGACCCGGCGGTGACCTTCTTCGCCATCGACGGCGACGGCGCCGACCCCGAGTACACGGCCGACGCGTCGGTCACCATCACCGGCCTCACCTACGTCGGCAACTGCGAGCACATCGAGGTCTCGGAGGACCCGACCTTCATCACCGGCGTCACCAGCTTCCCGTGCGCCCAGAGCTGGCCGGCGAGCTACACGCTGGTCGACTACGCGCCGGACGGCTCGCGTGACGGAGTCAAGGAGATCCTCGCCCGCGTGGTCGACCCGGCCGGGCGCGCCTCGCCGGCGGCCCGCGATCAGGTGATCCTCGACACCGGCGGCCCGACCGAGGCGGCGGTGATCGTCAACAACGGCGACCCGAACACCAATGACCGCTCCCTCACCGTCCAGTTCATCGCCGCCGGCGCAACGCAGATGAAGGTGACCGCCAACGCCGATTGCAGCGGTGGATCGTGGGAGGCGTTCGTCTCGGTCAAGACCGTGACCGTGCCCGACCCGGGCGGCCCGGCGACCTTGCACGTCTCGGCCGAGTACCGCGACGACGCCGGCAACGGCGAAGGCACCTGTTACACCGACACGATCGCTTACGACCCCTCCTGGTCCGGGAGCGGCGCGATCGCGATCGTCGTCCTGCAGGGAACCGGCGGCTACACCACCAGCACCGAGGTGCGCCTGGACTTGACCGCGAGCGAGACCGCCAGCGCGCAGATGAAGCTGAGCAACGGCCAGAACTGCAGCGGCGGGACCTGGGAGCCGTTCGCGGCGCTCAAACAGCCCTGGTCGCTGGCCAGCGCCGGTGAAGGCACGGCCTACGTCTCGGTCCGCTACATGGACGCCGCCGGGAACACCAGCGATTGCTACGTCGACTCGGTGCCGATCGACACGGTGCCGCCGTCCGGTCTCTCGGTGGTCATCGATGGCGGCGCCGAGTTCACCACCAGCACCGTCCCGACGGTGACGCTCGCCGTCGCCGCCTCGGGGATGAACGAGGTGATGGTCAGCGAGGACCCGACCTTTGGCGGTGGCGAGACCTGGCGCAGCCCCGCGGCGATCAATCCGTTCACGCTCACCGCCGGCAACGGGACCAAGACCGTCTACGTGAAGTTCCGCGACGCCGCCGGCAACGTCGCCCCGGCCCTGGCCTCCGACAACATCGTCCTCGACAACGTCCCGCCGGCCGGCAGCGTGGTCGTCGACGGCGGCGCGACCTTCAGCACCAGCGCCAGCGGCTACGTCACGCTGAACCTCTCGGCCAGCGACGCGGGCTCCGGCTTGCTCAACATGCAGTTCTGCGTCGTCAGCTGCGCGACGCCAGCAAACTGGCTCACCGCGGTCCCCTACGCGCCGACCTACCCGTCGCTGCAGCTCGACAGCCCGACCGCGGTGAACGACGCGGTGCGCACCGTGCAAGCGCGGTTCATCGACCGGGCCGGCAACGTCTCGACCGCAGCCTCCGACACCATCCGGCTCGACAACGTTACGCCGGTGCCGGGCGGTACGCCGATCCTCATCGCCGCCGGCGCGAGCTACACCAGCTCGCAGACCGTGGCGTTGACGCTCTCGGCCTCGGGCGCGAGCGAGATGCAGCTCTCGAACGGTCAGGGGTGCGCCGGCGGCGGCGCCTGGCTGTCCTACGCCACCAACGTCGCCGCCTGGCCACTCGACGGGCCGGGCGACAACGTCCTCAAGTACGTCTCGGTCCGCTTCCGTGACGCCGCCGGCAACACCACCGCGTGCGCCGAGGACTCGATCTACGTCGACACCGAACCGCCGGTGGCGCAGTACGTGACCATCGAGAATGGCGCGCGCTACGCCAACGGCAACACGCTCAACCTGGCGATCGCCTACAGTGGTACGCCGCAGTGGATGTACATCGCCAGCAGCGAGGCAGGCCTCGCTGGCGCGACGCCGCGCGCGCCCTCCGGCTCCGCCACCTACGACGCCACCGCCGAGCCCGAAGGCCTGTTGCGCCTCTTCGTCCGCTTCCGCGACGCGGCCGGGAACTACTCGAATGTCGTTCTCGACGACGTCGTCCGCGACCGCACTCCCCCCACCGGGACGGTGAGCATCGACGCCGGCGCGACCTGGTCCCGCGCCAGCGACGCGCTGGTGACGCTGAACCTCGCCGCCTCCGATGCGCTGGCGGAGATCACGCGGATGGACCTGCGCAACGGCACGAGCGGCGGCTGGACCAACCTCCCGTTCACCCAGGTCTACACCGGCTGGCTGATTGGCACGACCTATCCGCCGGGCGAAGACGACGCGACCAAGACCGTGCAGGTGCGTTTCATCGATGCGGCCGGCAACGTCAGCACCGAGCGCAGCGACACGATCCGGCTCGACAACGTTCCTCCCGGCAGCCCGTCGCTGACCATCTACGACTCTGCCGGCGGCACCTCGTCGACCACCTCGACCCGGGTACGCCTGGGGCTGTCGGCGAGCGGCAACCCATCGACGATGCGCATCGCCAACAACAACAGCTGCACCGGCGGCATCACCTACACCTACACCACCAGCCTGTACTGGACGCTCGACACCACCGGCGACAACGTGACCGCCGACGTCTCGGTGATGTTCTACGACTCGGCCGGCAACGCCTCGGCCTGCCAGACAGACGCGATCACCGTCGACACCGTCGCACCGATCCTGGCCAGCGTGACCCTCGACGGCCGCTTCAACAACGTCGGGACGCAGATCGGCCTCGATTCCGCGGACACGCGCGACTGCTACGTCCGGGTCGCCGCGCTGTCGGTCAACGGGACCTACAGCCAGATCCAGTTCTCGATGTCCTACACCTTCGGCACGGTCTTCCAGACCCTCGCCGCCGGCGCGACGCTGCCGTACAACGGCCTCGCCATCCCGGCCGCCGATTGCGGTACCGACGGTCAGAAGACCATCTATGCCCGGGCGATTGACACCGCCGGCAACGTCTCGAGCTACATCGCGACACCGATGCGCGTCGACACGGTCGCCCCGACCCCTGACGCGCTGAAGGTCAACGACGGCGCCAAGTACACCAGCAGCCTCGATCTGCAAAACCGGATCGGCAAGCCCTACGACGCCGGCGGCATCGAGGAGCTGCGCTTCCACAACACCAGCACGAACGCCTGCACCACGGCGCCGGCCTACACCTTCGCCGGTCCGGGGACGGCCTACGACTGGACCTACAACGGGACCACCGGCGCGGGGACGAAGACCGTCTGGCTGTGCGTCATCGACGGGGCCGGCAACACCGCGTCGACCTCGGACACGATCATCTACGACAACACGCCGCCTGGCTCGGTCACCATCGCGGTCGACGTGCCCGGCACCGACTACACCGGCGGGACGGCGAGCGGTCTGACCTGCACTGGCGGCACGCCGGCGAATCCACATTGGGTCAACACCACCTCGCCCTACTTCCTCCTCTCGGCGGCCGACACCTACAGCTTGGCCAGCGAGATGCAGATGAAGATCGTCGAGGACGTCGGCCTCAACGGGTTCGGCGCCGCCGACTTCGACGGCGTGCCATGGCAGGCCTACGCCACCGGCTCCCGGGCGACGATCACCGCCGGCGACGGGCCGAAGCTGGTCACGCTGCGGGTCAAAGACGCAGTCGAGCTCACTGCCGACGCGGCAACGCCGGTCTGCGTCACCCTCGACACGGCACCGCCCGAGGCCGTGACCCTCGCGATCGACCAGGGCGCCTTCACGGCGAACACCACCGTCGACGCGACGCTGACCGCCGTCGACTACCAGAGCAGCAGCACCGGCATGCTGATGTGCTTCGCCTCGGGCAGCCACCTCCAGGCGAGCGGCATCCGCAACGGGGTCGGTACGGTCATCGGCAGCAAGAGCACCGACCCGACCTGCAGCACGACCAGCAACTGGTACGCGTATGATCCAGACCTCCGGCTGGTCTTGACCACCGGGTCGGGGGCCAAGCGCCTGGTCCTCTACGTCAAGGACGCAGCGAACAACAAACAGCCCGTCCCCGCCGAGGCGACGGTCTACCTCGACGAGACCAACCCGACCGCGCCGGTGCTCAACGTCGTCCAGCCGAGCAACAAGTCGGCCGAACTCTTCTGGACCGCCGGCAGCGACGCCGAGAGCGGCGTCAAGGAGTACCAGGTGCGCTACCGCACCGTGCAGCCGGTGGCCGGCGCCTACCAGTACCTCACCGTCGACGGCACCGCGACCAGCGCCACCGTGACCGGGCTCGACAACCGCACCCGCTACGAGTTCGCGGTGGCGACCGTGGACAACGCCGCACGGCTGTCGAGCTACTCGGCCACCAAGGCAACCACCGTCGGCTGGCAGCGGTCAACGGTGGCCTATTCGTCGAGCGACACGCTGATCCCGTTCGGCATCCAGGAGAAGGACGGGGTGATCTACCTCGGCTATGCCCAGCACCAGTCGGTCTGGTCGCAGTCGATCACCACGTTGCACATGGCGGTCTCGCGCACCGGCGGCTCCACCTGGCAGTCGTTCACCGTCGACAGCGATCGCGTCTTCACGCGCGAGACCGCGGCGATGTACGTGACGATGGCTGGCGTCGTCGTCGTCTCGATGGACCTCGACAACGCGGTCGCCGCCTGGCTGAGCGTCGACGAAGGCACCAGCTGGCAGAAGACCGTGATCGACGCCAACGCCCCGTACGGCCTCTCCGGCTTCTCGCTGACGCGCGAAGGCGGGGCGCTGGTCGCCATGTACGAGCGCTCCACCGATTCGAACACCTACATCGCCCGGTCCTATGACAGTGGCCTTTCGTGGTACACCGGCACCAACACCTATACGGACACGTCGCTGCCCGACTCCCTCGGCGTGTGCAACACGCAGTTCAAGCTCGCCTGGTACCGCCTGCACGGAAACACCCTCTATCTGATGTACTCGAGCGACCTCGGCTCGTCCTCGTTCACCGACACCGATCCCGCGTCGGTCACCTCGGTGCGCCGCGCCGCGATCGCCTGCAACGACCCGGTGAATATCTCGCCCAACGACGGCAAGGCGTACGTCGTCTACACCAGCACCGGCAGCATGTTGTACCTGCGCGAGAACGACTTCAACGGCTCGCTGTACTGGGACAGCACCGCGGTGACCCTGCGCGCCTCCGGCGTCGACACCATCAACCGGCCGGCGGTCTACGTCGGCGGCACCGCGGCGAGCGAGAAGATCTTCGTCGCTTACCGCGACACGAGCGGCAACGTCGTGGTCGGCGAGTCGAGCGATCCCGACCTCGACACGGCCTACACCTGGGTGACCGCCGACATGAGCACCAACGTCGGGCTCTTCTTGACCATGAACGGCACCGCCGAGGGCAGCCCGCTGCTCGCCTACACCGACGAGTCGGGCCACCAACTGTTCGTGCTCCGCTCGGCGCTGCCCGCCCCGGAGACGCGGCCGACCATCTCCGACGCCGGCGCGATCCTGAGCTGGTTCCCGGTCCCGGGCGCCGAGAACTACCAGGTGAGCACGCCGTCGACCACGGTGATCACGCCCGACACCTCGTTCAACGCGACCGCCGCCGACCGCTACACCGCCGTTGGCCTCGACGCGGACGGCCAGGCCGGCGAGCCGGGGATGACCTGGGACATGGCGCCGTTCGTCTACGGCACGGTGCGCAACATCAGCATGTCCGGCACCATCCGCTCGAGCACCGGGGCGCTCTACACCAACGGCACCACCGTCCTGTCGACCATCCCGCTCGGGGCGCGCGCGACCTACGGAACGGCGGTGACCGATTGCGACAGCTACGACGACATCTGCCTGTACCGCTCGGTCAACTCGGGCGATACGGTGGTCGGGGCGCTGGTGCGCGACATGACGTTGCCTCCGACCGCCAAGCACATGGCGGTCGGCGATAACGGCGCCGGCCTGCTGCGCGTCCACTTCGTCTACACCGATGACGAAACGCCTGCCCCCATCGGACCGGACCTCGAATACGCCCGCGCCGACTTCGATCCGAACACCGGCACCTACGGCACGCTCTCGGCGTTCACCTACGTCAACGATCTCGACAACGACGACCCGGCCGGCGGCAACCCCGCCTACGTCGTCGGGCACCAGGCGCAGATCTCGGTCTCGGGCGCTTACGTCCTGGCGGCCTGGGTCAATCAGGTCTCCGGCGCCTACCAGGTGCGCTACAAGTACAGCACCGACTACGGCGTGACCTGGTCGGCGCTCAAGTACGCCGAGAACAGCACGGACCTCGGGTATCAGCCCGACAGCCTGACCATCGTCTACCACTCGGCGGCCACGACGATGTTCGCCTGGATCAACAACGGTTCGGCGGTGCGCTTCGCCTACACCGGCAACTTCACCGCCGCGACGCCAAGCTGGAGCGCCTACGCACTCGGTGGCTCGGGGCACGACGCCAACTTCGTACGCGGCGGCCGCTACCAGGACAACTGGGTCATCCCCTACATCGGCGTCGCCAGCAGCACCGAGACGCAGGACAGCGTCTACGTCTTCGTCGGCGGCGAGAACGCCACTAGCGCCGGCGGCAACTCCTGGGCCGCGATCCACCTCGACCTCGAGTCGGCGATCGCCGGCAGCCTCGACCTGGCGATCGACGCCACCGGCGTCTACATCACCTACGCGACGAGCCGCACCCTGCTCGGCTTGACCACCCGTAACCTGAAACTCGCCTACTGCAAGCAGGAATGCACCGGCCGCGACAACTGGGTGATCTCCACCGTGCTCGTCGACACCGACACCGCGACGAACGACTACCGCGGCGCGACCTTGGCCAAAGACCCAGGCACCCACAACCTGTTCATCGGTGCGACCCGGGACACGACCGGCACGGACAACTACATTCTGGAGAAGCGCGGCCGCCTGTGGCGGCAGAATTGACCTACACCCCGCCGGCGCGTTGCAGCGCCAGCGCGCCGGCGACGAGGTAGACCGACAGGCAACCGAGCGCCACGCCCCAGGCGAGGCTGGTTCGCCGCAAGGTCACCGGCGCGAGCAAAACGCCGGAGGCGAGCGCCGCGAGCAGCGCCGCGGCGCCGACTGCGCCACGAGCGATGATCAGCCACAGCGGCGGCACCGCGAGCGCTGCACCGGAGAGCACCGCGACCAGCGCGTAGGTCCGGCGCGCCGACCATCCGCGGGCGCCGCAGACGACGAAGACCGTGCGCACTCCGCCCTGGCGATCCGCCGCGAGGTCCTTGTAGTCCTTGAGCATCGCGACCAGCGCCGCCCCCCCGCCGACGAGCAGCATGGCCAGCGCCTGCGCGCCGGTCAAAACCGGGCGTTCGTGAGCGAGGAGCCCGGCGCCGACGCACAACAGCGCGAGGAACGCCTCGGTCTTGTAGCTCAACGGGAAGACGCACTTCAGGCGCAGCGGGTCGGCGTGGTAGGCGAAGCCGACGGCAAGGAACAGCAGCGACAGCAGCATCGGCCAGACGTGCGCCTGGCTGAGCGTCAACCAGAACGGCACCGCCGCGCTCGTGACGACGACCACGTCCTCGCGCGTCAAACCAGGCCCACGCCCGGCAGCCGCGTCCTCGACCCGGTCAAAGTGGTCGTTGTGCCAGGCGAACAGCGCCGCGGCGACCATCATCGCCGCCGCCGCCATCCCGGCCCGCGCGTCGAGCCTGCCGGCGAGCGCCGCCCCGGCGAGGGTCAACGCACCGGCGACGGCGACCTGGCCGACCCGCGCGCCGAGGCGCCGAAGCAAAAGGGGCCGCACCACCCCCTGACCGAGCCAGACCGCGGCGAGCAGGCACACTCCGACGAGAGCGTTGATCTCCGGCGCGCCGGTGGCGTTCATCAACCCGAGCGCGGCGGCGGGCAGCAGGACGAGGAAGCAGAGGATCAACGCGTAGTGCCCGACCACCGCGACCGCGGTGCGCCCCCAGCCCGCGCCCGAGAGGCGGACGTAGAGCCCCACCAGGCCGACGGTGAGCCACAGGACGACGGTCTCTCCCCAGGGCAGGAACATCGGTGGGGCGTGCAAGGTCCAGGGCAGGCGCTGGTCGAGGAAAGGCTGGTAGGCGTAGCCAAAACCCCCGGCGCCATAGAGCGCGAGGTCGATCAACGGCGGCACGACCCCGAGGCACAACGCCGCAGCGACCGCCGCCTGCACCAGCCGCGGATCGCGTCGGGCGACTGTCGAGACCAACGCCGTGATGCACCAGACGAGCGCCAGGTAGAACAGTGTGATGTGGCCGATCCACACCACCGGGTCGCGCAGGATCCCCCGCGGCACGTAGATGAGCAGGTGCTCCTCGACGACACGGACGCCGGCGATGAAGGTGGCGGCGACGAGCGGTGTCCACGGCGAGACACCGCGGCGCTCGATCGCTCCAATGAAGCTTTGCATTGCCACCTCCGGCCCTCTGGCATAGCGGGGCCGGGCGAGCGGCTCAATGGTCTGTCAGGCGACGGCAGCCACCTCGCGCCGCACGCCTTTGCGCGCCAGCATCGCCTGGTCGGCCGCGGCAACGAGGGTGGCCGCATCCCCCTCACCGCTGCCGACGCCGACGGTCACCGACGGGCGCAGCCGCGCGCCGCCAGCGACGAGCTCGGTGGCCGCGACCAGCGCCTCGAGGCTCTCGGCCAGGCGGGCGGCGGCGCTCGGGCCAGCGCCGGGCAGGATGACCAGGAACTCGTCGCCGCCGACCCGACCGACCGCGTCGCTGGCGCGCAACACGCTGCGCAACGCGTGGGCGACGGCGCGCAGCAGCTGGTCGCCGACCGCGTGGCCGTAGGTGTCGTTGACCGCCTTGAAGCGGTCGAGGTCGATGAACAGCACGGCCAGCGGCAGGCCGCGCTCGGCCGCCCAGCCCCGCTCGGCGGTCAAGCGCTCGAGGATGGCGCGGCGGTTCTGCACACCGGTCAGCGGATCGGTGTCGCTCTCCACGCGCAGGCGACCGAGCTCGCGCAGGGTCCGCACCGCGTGGCCACAGAGCTGCGCGGCGCAGGCGAGCAGGGTCAAGCTCGGAGCCCTGGCCCCTGGGTCGACGAAGGTGCCCAGCACCACCTCCGGGGCGGCGGCGCCGTTCGGCCAGCAGGCGTAGCGCGGCCGTTGCTCGAATGGGATCGCCGTCAACGCCTCGGGCGCGCAGCGCACCGCGTCGACGCCGGCCGACGTCGCCAGCGCCGCGAGGTTCTCGGCGCCGAGCCGCCCGGCGGCGCACAGCGCGTACGTCCCGTCGACCTCGCGCACGAGCATCGCCCAGGTCGTCCCCGGCAGGCAGTCGTGCAGCTCGTCCAGCGCCTGCTCGCCGACCCGTCCGGCGTCACTCATCCCGGTCAGGCGCGTGGCCAGGCGCAAGAGACAGTCCATCTCGCTCGGATCGCTGGTCGGCTTCCACATCGCGTGCTCCACACAGCTCCGAATAGCAACGACGATGCCAAGACCGACAGGCTCACGATCTCACCCGGTTGCGCGGTTGAGCCGCGCGCGGGTGAACGAGACAGCGACGCGATCGCCCGGTTTGAGAACGAGGCTATACAGGAGCGCAGGTGGTCAACCACCCACACCCCACCGCGATCAGGTCCGACGCAGGCGCAGGATGACCAGGACCGCCGCCGAGGCCGCAAAGACGCCGAGCGGGACCCAGTCGAAGGTGCGCAGCGCGATGAAGGCGGCGAAGCCGCCGGCGACCAGGCAGACGCCGACCCCAACCCAGAGCACGCCCGCGTCGGCGAACCAGCCGAAGACCGCCGCGAGCCACTCGCGCAGCCAACGGGTGAGCGAAAAACGCCCGCCACCGACCTTCTCGGTCGCCGCCCCGGCGCTCCAGTCGGCCAGCGCCCCGTAGACACTGGCGGCGAACAGCGCCGCCGCCGGCGCGCCGATCGCGCCGACGAGGATCCAGGTCGCCGCGCCGCCGAGCTTCGCCAGCGACGCCAGCCAGACGCTGCCGCCGATCAGCACGCCGGCGCCGACCGCCGCGGCGAGCAACCCGGCGGCCAGCCCCATCAGCCGGCCGAACTCGGTCAACGTCGCACGCCAGGCGGCCGCGGTGACTGCGGCGACCAGCCCAACCGAGTAGGTGGGCCCCGCGCCGGCGAGCAGCCGCGCGGCGAGGAAGAGCTCCGCGCCGGCGAGCACCGCGCAGCCGAGGGCGACGAGGGCCGGCAACCCCTGGCCGACGATCAGGCCGGCGACACCCCACCCCGGGTTGGCGGCCGGCCCGAGCCAGAGCTGCGCCAGCACCGCCGGTGCGAAGACGAAGGCCAGCGTCGGTAGCTGCACGACGACGAACGCCAGGGTCAGCGTGTGCACCCGCCACAACCCGGTCCAGACGCCGGCGGCGTACTGCTCCCGCGCCAGCCGCGGCGCCAGGACCTCGCCGATCGCGATCAACCCGTCGGCGGTCAGCCGCTTGCGGCACTCGAGCCAGCCGATGAAGGCGAAGACGCTGCCCCAGACGACGGCGACGAGCTCGCTGACCGCGAGCGCCACCAGCCAGGCGGCGTGCGCCAGCGGCGCGCGCGCGACCGCGACGATGCCGTGGAAGAAGCCGACGAACCCGCTAGAGAACGCGTTGCCGAATGTGCTCATGCGCACCCTCCCGGTGAGCCAAGGTCCCGGGCGCAGCAGAGGCGATCTCGGCACCCAGGTCAAGCGACGGCGCTTGAGGTGCCCCACGTCAGGCGCTAACCTCGACAGCACGATGCTCCGTCCCCTGCTCTGCCTCGCGGCCATCGCGGCGCTCTCGGCCTGCGGCACGACCCACCGCAAGGCCCGCCCCGATCTCGCCCCCTCCGACCGTGGCGCCGCCGAGCTCGGCGGATTGCTGCGCGACTTCAAGAAGGCCGTCAATGAGCATCGCTTCGACACGGCCGAGGAGATGCTCGGCGAGCTCGAGGAGGGGATCAAAAAGGCCGACATGAAGACGATCGCGCACCCCGACTACTCCGACATCGCCCACGCGGTGGACGGCGGGCGCGCCGCGTTGGCGAAGGCGCGCCGGGAGTGGGCGATCACCCAGCTCATCGAGGCGACGACCGCCACGATCGCCGAGGCTGAGACCGCGGGCCAGGCGCTCACCGCCGAACTCGACGCCGCACCCTTGAAGACCCTGGTCGAGACGCTCGAGGAGCTCGCGGAGCTGGCCAAACGGGGCGAGCCGCTCGCCGGCGAGGCGCGCTACCAGGCGTTCCTGAAGCCGGCCAACGAGCGCCGCGCGGCGCTCGCCGGCCTGGCCGCCCAGAGCCGCTGGAGGCTGGACGCCCGTCAGGCGATCGCCGAGGCGCTGGGCGACTACACCGACGAGGCGCCGCCGGCGTCCGCGCCGCTCGACGACCAGATCGATCGCGAGGACGCGCGCCTGCGCCGCCTCGCCGACTGCGTCCGCCAGGCCGAGGAGCTCGCGCGCCGGCCGGGCTTTGGCGCGACGCTCTCCTTCGACACCGCGTTCGGCGCGTTGACGCTCGAGGCGGTGACGAAGGCCTGCGCCGACCGGCGGACGAAGCTCGAGCAGACGGTCGCGACGCTGCGCTGGCGCCGCGACGTCGAGCGCCACCTGACGCCGGCGAGCGACGCGGTGCGCGCGGTCGCGGATCAACAGACGCCGGCGGCGCGGTTGGAGGAGAGCGACGAGGCGATCGAGCGCCTCGCAGACGGTGAGGCCAGGCTGACCGAGCTCGCCGCGGCCGCCGGCGCCGACCCCGGGGCCCAGTTCACC
This sequence comes from Deltaproteobacteria bacterium, assembly GCA_041309305.1. Lineage (GTDB taxonomy): Bacteria > Myxococcota > XYA12-FULL-58-9 > XYA12-FULL-58-9 > XYA12-FULL-58-9 > JBFYZW01. The sequence goes on from JBFYZW010000054.1 coordinate 30,914, forward strand.
ACCGCCCTCGGCACCGGGACCCTGGCGAAGCTGACCGAGCGGTGGCGCGCGGAGCTCGCGCGCCTGCGCGCCAGCCAGCCGACCTGGCGCTGGCAGATCGCCCTCGCCGCGCTCGAACAGCGGGCGAAGGAGGCAGAGGCGCAGCTCGCCACCGCGGAGAAGGCCGACGCCGACGACCGGGTCGAGGAGCTCAACGAGGCGCTCGGCGGATTCACCGAGTGCAGCGAGCGCGCTGACCACCTCGCCGCCAAGGGTGATCCGACCTGGCAGACGGCCGAGCCGAGCAAGGCCGAGACGAAGGCCGTCGCGGCGATCGCCGCCACCTGCCGCGCCCGGGCCGAGAAGGTCCGTGCGCTCCTGGCGCCGCCGAAGCCGCCCGAGCCGAAGAAGACGAGCAAGAAGCCGAAGAGCGGCCGCAAGCGCAAACGCTGAGCCGCCGGCGGTCAGCCGGCGTCGATCAACCCGAGCCGCCGCGCCCGCCGACCGAGGGTGACCGCGTTGACGCCGAGCTCGGCGGCGGCGCGGCGCACCACCCCGCCGTGTCGCGTCAGCGCGGCGCGGATCACCTCGCGCTCGAACCCGTCGAGCTGGGCCCGTAGGCCGACACCGGCCCTGGTGCGCCGCGGTCCTTCCCCGCGCACCGCGTCCGGGAGCAGGTCGACCTCGAGCGCGCTCGCTCGGTCGGCGAGCAGCAGCGCCCGCTCGATGGCGTTGCGCAGCTCGCGCACGTTTCCAGGCCAGGCGTAGGCCAGAAGCCGCCGCGCCGCCGCGTCGCCGAGCATCGGCGCGGCCTTGTGGTAGCGCGCCGCGCCGGCGGCGAGGAAGTGGCGGGCCAGGGGCAGGATGTCCTCCGGCCGGTCGCGCAGCGGCGGGATGGTCAACGGGAAGGTCGCCAGTCGGAAGTAGAGGTCGGCGCGGAAGCGGCCGGCCTCGACCTCGGCGCGCAGGTCGCGGTTGCTGGCCGCGATCACCCGCACGTCGACGTGACGGGTGCGCGTGCCGCCGACCGGGCGCACCTCGCCGGCCTCGATGACGCGCAGCAGCTTGGCCTGGAGCGCCGGCGAGGTGTTCTCGACCTCATCGAGCAGGATGGTGCCGCCATCAGCGAGCACGAACAGCCCGGGGTGGGCGGCGATCGCGCCGGTGAACGCGCCACGCACGTGCCCGAACAGCTCGCTCTCGAGCAGGGTCTCGGACAGCGCGGCGCAGTCCTGGGCGACGAACGCGGCGTTGGCGCGGTCGCTCAGCTCGTGCACCAGCCGAGCGACGAGCTCCTTGCCGGTGCCGGTCTCGCCCTCGAGCAGGACCCCCACCCGATGGGGCGCCACCTGGCGCACGGCGCGCAGCACCTCGGCCATCGCCCGGCTCTCGAAGATCAACCGGCGCTCGGCGAGCTGCTCGAGGCGCGCGACGCTGCGCGTCGCCGCCAGCTCCCGGGACAGCCGCTGCTCGAGCGCCATCGCCGCACGCCGCTGCTCGGTGCGCACGCCGTGCTCGGCCAACGCCCGCTGCACCGCCGCCTCGAGCGCCGGCTCCAGCCAGGGCCGGGCGACCGCGCGGAAGATCCACCCCTGGTTGAACGCCTCGGCCAGGAAGGACGGCGCGCTGGCGGCGGCGTAGACCACCCGCGGCGCGAGATCGGCCGCCGGGGTCATTGCCCAGACCTCCTCGTCGAGGCCGGCCAGCGCCCGGACGCTCGCCTCGGCCGCCTCGACCGACGCCCCGGCGACGATCACCGCGCCGATGTCGCCGCGCCGCACCACCTCGAGCAGCTCGGCGTCGCTCTGACACCGGTGCAGGTGGACGCGCTCGCCGAGGAGGGCGGCGAGCCGCTCCTGCTCGTCGAGGTCGGCGTGCACGACCGCCGCGTGGGGCCGGAAGGCGTGGAAGTAGCGGCGCAGGCCGAGCGCCGCGTCACCGTCGAGCGCCCCGAACTGGACGCCGATCGCGATGCTCTCCTCGCCGTCCACCGGCCCGGCGGCGTCGCAGGCCCAGCGGACCTCGCCGCCGAGCCGCAGCGGCGTGCCGCTGTCGGGCAGCGTCAGCTCGAGGACGAGCCGCTGCCCGGCGGCTGGCAGCGGTTCACCGCTCAGGCGCGTCGCCGTGAGCCCCGCGCCGGACGGGCTCACGTTCACCGCCCAGCAGTTGCGCAGCGGCGGTTCGGTCCGCACCGGGACATATAAAGGTACGCGCGCCTCGCGCTCGAGCCATGTCTTCGAATAATTCAATATTGAAATACCATACTACACTTTCGAATCATTCACCATCGCGGAAAAGGGTTCTTGACCTGTTTTGATTCGCCTTTTGTTCTGCGGCTGCGTGGTGGCTGCGGGCGGTATTGGTCTTGCACAGCAGGGGGCTGGCGATGCACACCTCGACGCAGGTCACCTACCCCACCCGGCAGCGTCATCGGCGCGTGCCGCTCGCGGCGCGCGTGGTCCGCTACGACGACGGTCCGGCCTACTGGAGCTCGCTGAACATGTCGGCGGGCGGGCTGTTCGTCACCGGCTCGCCGGTGCTGCCGCCGGGGAGCGAGGTGGAGCTCGGCGTCTGGCTGCCGGCCGACGACGACGGCGTCGAGATCGTCGGCCGGGCGCGGGTGGTGTGGGCCAACGACCCGGCGCGCGAGGACTCGCGCCCGCAGCTGCCGGTCGGGATGGGGATGGAGCTGGTGGCGATGACGCCGGCCGACCGCGAGCTGCTCGATCGCCACCTCTACGGCGGGCGCGCGGGCGACGCCGAGCCGGCCGACGCGCTGGAGCTCGGCTCCTCGGACGTGATCGAGGTCGGTTATCAGGTCGGTCCCTACCGCGTCCTCGACCTCATCGCCGCCGGCGGGATGGGCGAGGTCTACGTCGCCGAGCACGAGCAGCTCGGCCGGCGCGTCGCGCTCAAGCGGCTGAAGAAGCACCTGCTCGACGATCCGCGCGCCCGCGAGCGCTTCTGCTACGAAGGGCGGCTCATCAACCGGGTCCAGCACCCGAACATCCTGCAGATCACCGACTTCCTCAGCGACGGCGCCGATCTCTACTACGTGATGGAGCTGATCGAAGGCGACAACCTCGGCGAGTTGCTCGACCGCCAGGGCGCGCTGCCGCTGGCGCGGGTGCTGCGCATCGGCGTGCAGCTGTGCGACGCGCTCACCGCGGTGCACGAGGCGGGGATCATCCACCGCGACCTGAAGGCGGCCAACGTCCTGGTCACACGCCGCGGGGCACGTGAATCGGTCAAGCTGCTCGACTTCGGCATCGCCAAGACCACCGACCCCGAGTGCCCCAGCCCCAACGAGACGATGCCGGGCATGGCGGTCGGTACGCCGGCCTACATGTCGCCAGAGCAGTGCCTCGGCGAGCGACCGGATCAGCGCAGCGACCTGTATGCCCTCGGCGTCCTGCTCTACCAGATGGTCACCGGTCGCCACCTGTTCGAGGCCACCTCGTGGAACCGCCTGCTGGTGATGCACGTCACCGAACCGCCAGTTCCCCCCGGCCGGGTCGCGCCGGGTCCGGTGCCGGAGCCGCTCGAGGCGTTGATCCTCGCCTGCCTGGCCAAGTCGCCCGACGATCGGCCGCAGACCGCGGCCGAGATCGGCGCGCGCCTGGTCGCGGTCGCGCAGACCATGACCACGATCGACGGCCTCGAGCTCGACGAGGCGCAACCGGTGGTCGCCCTCTACCTCAGCCCGCCGACCCTGGGGGAGCGCCTCGCCGACCTCGCCCGCGCCGTTGCCGCCGCGACCCGCCGGCAGGCCCCGTGGCTGCTCGCCGCGCTGG
>JBFYZW010000055.1:0-14006 GCA_041309305.1 Deltaproteobacteria bacterium
GCCGTCAGGGGTGGCCGTTGCGCTCCAACGGCATTACTCCGAGTTGGCCGTGCGGTCGATTGGCCTAGCTGCCGCGTAGACGGGGTTGCTTCTCAGGAGTCACGCTCCTGGATCACACCCCCAAACGACGGGCTGCATTCGAGGCGTGCGCGGCTCGCGCACCCCCGTTTACATCACCGCGCTCGGCGGCGCCGGCTCGTCCGGCTTGCCGGCGTTCCTGAGCGGCACGACGATCAGGATCGCCGCGATGAGCGCGAAGACGAACAGGCTGGTGATGAACGACGGCTCGGCGAAGATCTTCGGGATGCCGAGCTCGAAGAAGGCCAGGCCAGCGAAGGCCAGGCCGATCAAGGCCTCGCCGGCGATCAGGCCGGAGGCGAGCAGCACGCCGTTGTTCTCCACCCGCGCCTTCTGCGCCGCGTTGTGCTGGCGCTTGCCGCCGAGCAGGTCCACCGCGCCGCGGATGACGCCGCCGATGAAGATCGCGAAGGTGGTCTCGAGCGGCAGGTACATGCCAACGCAGACCAGCATCGGGCTCTTGACCTGCACGAGGATGAGGCCGACCGCCATCAGCATGCCGACGACGATCAACGGCCAGGCCATCTCGCCGCCGACTACGCCCTGGGAGACCAGCGCCATCAGGCTGGCCTGTGGTGCGGGCAGCGCCGCGCCGCCGAAGCCGACGCCGCCGGCCTTGATGTCACCCTGGTGCAAGATGAGCAGCGGGAAGAACATCACCGCCGCCGAGACCAGCACGCCGATGAGGTCCCCGACCTGCATCTTCCAGGGCGTGCCGCCGAGGATGTGGCCGACCTTGAGGTCCTGCAGCATCTCGCCGGCCACCGCCGCCGAGACGCAGATGACCCCGGCGACCCCGAGCACCGCCGCGATGCCGGTCGGCCCGGTCTGGCCGAGCGCGACCATCAGCAGCGCCGCGACGATCACGGTCGACAACGTCAGGCCGGAGATCGGGTTGTTGCTCGAGCCGATGAGGCCGACCAGGTAGCCGGAGACCGCCGCGAAGAAGAAGCCGGCGACGACCATCACGATGGTCGCGGTCACCGCCGCGACCAGGTCGTCGGCGAAGTAGTAGTAGAGCAGGAAGGTGAGCACGCTGGAGAGCAAGAGGCCGATCATCACCCACTTGAAGCTCATGTCCGACTCGATCCGGTCGGTCGGCGCCTCGGCGGTGGCCGCCTTGCGCACGTCGGCGATCGAGCGCTTGATCCCGCCGAGCAGGCTCTGGCGCATGCGGTAGAGCGTGTAGGCGGCGGAGACCAGCATGCCGCCGATGGCGATCGGCCGGACGATCGACTTCCACACCGCGATCGCCGAGCCGGTCCAGTCGACCTCTCCGCCGGCGGTCTCGAGCTGCGGGCCGATGAAGTAGAGGAGCAGCGGGACGAACAGCCCCCAGGCGAGCAGTCCGCCGGAGAAGTTCAGCGAGGCGAGGCGCGGGCCGATGATGTAGCCGACGCCGATATAGGCGGGGCTGACGCCGGGCGTCGAGAGCAGCATGCCGCCCCCGCCGGCGACCTTGCCCGAGCCGCCGAGACTGACCGACGAGTGCGCGAAGGGGATGAACTTCTCCCACGACGAGGCGAAGAAGGAGAGCTGCTTGAGCGTCTGCACCCCGGCGCCGACCAGGCCGGCGATGAGCAGGAACTTAGCGCCGGTGCCGCCGGAGCGGCCCACCTTGTGGATCTCGGAGGCGGCGACCGACTCGGGGTAGGGCAGCTCCTTGTCCTCGACCATCACCCGGCGCAGCATCGTGACGAACAGCACGCCGATGATGCCGCCGACCGCCATGATCGCGGTGGCCTCGAAGTACCGGAGCTCGGTCCACACGCCGGCGATGATGAAGGCCGGTACGGTGAAGATCGCGCCGGCGGCGACCGACTCGCCGATCGATCCGACGGTGCGGGCCAGGTTCTCCTCGAGGATCGAGCCCTTCAAGATGCGCAACAGCGCCATGCTGATCACCGCCGCCGGGTAGGTCGCAGCGATGGTCATGCCGGCCTTCAGGCCCAGGTAGGCGTTGGCCGCCCCGAGGATGACGGCCATCAGCAGGCCGAGGATCAACGCCTGCGCGCTGAACTCGGTCATCTTGGTATTGGCCGGCACGTAGGGTTTGTAGGAGACGCCGCCGCCGGTGGGGCTCGGTTCTGCCATGGTCACGTCCTCTGCGCTAGGTGGGCGCAAGCCCAGTCTGGCGCGGGTTTTCCCCCGGATCCCCTCCTCAAGTCAAACGGCAAAACCGCGTTGCCCGAGCCGCCAAAACCGCTAGAATGCGCCGCCCGCGGCCAGCGCGCCGCGAGCAGGAGGCACCCCCGTGAGCCTGACCGAGCGCCTGCGCGACGTGCGCGAGGGATTTCACCGCGCCTTCTGGGTCGCCAACGTCACCGAGCTGTTCGAGCGGCTGTCCTACTACGGCGTCAACGCGGTGCTGGCCATCTACCTGCACGAGTCGCTCGGCTTCTCCGAGACCGAGGCGGGCGATCTCATCGGCTACTTCGGCGGCGTCGTCTGGTTCCTGCCCATCCTCGGCGGCGCGCTGGCCGACCGCTTCGGCTTCCGCCGCTCGCTGGCCTTCGCCTACCTGGTGCTGGCGCTCGGCTACTTCCTGCTCGGCTCGCTCGACGCGTCGTGGATGGCGTGGCTGCGCGACCTCGTGCCGCTGCCGACGATGGTCATCCTCGTCCTGACGGTGCCGGCGCTCGGCCCGGCGATCGTCAAGCCGTGCGTCGTCGGCACCACCGCGCTGGCCTCGACCGAGAAGGTGCGCTCGCTCGGCTACTCGATCTACTACACGCTGGTGAACATCGGCGGCACCGTGGGGCCGGTGGTCGCCTTCGCGGTGCGGCGGACGATCGGCATCGAGAACGTCTTCCGCGTCTGCGCGGTCAGCGTCTTCTTGATGTTCTTCGCCGTGCTGCTCTTCTACCGCGACCCGCCGCGCGACGCGAAGACGCAGGTGCAGAGCGTCGGCCAGGCGCTACGCAACCTGCTGGTCGTGCTGACCAACCTGCGCTTCGTCTCCTTCCTGGTCATCTTTTCCGGCTTCTGGGTCGTCTTCTGGCAGGAGTTCATCGCCCTGCCGCTCTACGTGCGCAACTTCATCGACCCCGAGGCCGACATCGACCTCATCCTCTCGGTCGACCCGCTGATGGTCATCTGCTTCCAGCTGCTCGTCTCACACCTGACGCGCAAGATCCCGGCCTTCCGGGCGATGACGCTCGGGATCCTGATCGCGAGCTTCTCCTGGCTGGTGCTGGTCGGGTTGCCGACCATCCCCGGGGTGATCCTGGCGCTGGTGGTGCTCGCCTTCGGCGAGATGATCCAGTCGCCGCGCTTCTACGAGTACGTCTCGCGCCTGGCGCCCGAGGGCCAGCAGGGCGTGTTCATGGGCTACGCCTTCCTGCCCATCGCGATCGGCTTCGTCATCGCCGGCGCCCTGGGCGGGCGCCTCGTCGCCTTCTTCGGCAACGCGCTGGGCGAGCCGCAGTTCGTCTGGCTGGTGATCGCCAGCGTCGGCTTCGTCACCAGCGCGCTGATGGTCGTCTACGACCGGATCGTCAAGCCGGGGGCTCCGCCGCCGGCGCCGAAGGGGTGAGCGATGGACAAGGCGGCGCTGGCGATCCTCGAGCGGCTCAAGGCCGCGAAGATCCCGGCGGCGTTGCGCGAGCGAACGCGCGCGCTGATCGACGAGGCACGCGACTTCGACCCGACGATCGCCGCCGAGGTCGGGGCGGCGGTCGACTACGTCTGCGGCCTCGCGCCGAGCCGGCCGGTGCTCAGCAAGCCGTTCCTCGAGCGCCACGCCAGCCGGTTGCTGCGCGGGTTGTCGAGCGGCCGGACCCTCGACGACTGGGATCTGCGCGCGTTCGACCTTCTGGCCCTGGCCAAGGGCTGCTACTGGTTCTGGGAGCTGGACACCTGGCTACGCGGCCGCGTCGAGGCCTTCCCCGACCAGCCGGTGTTCGACGAGGCCCTCGAGCTCTGGCGCGCCCGCGGCCTGTGGCGTACCGACGCGCAGGTGATCGACTCGCTGGTCGGCCACCTCAGCGCCCACCTGAGCGAGCGCGGGGAGCCGACCTCCGCCGGGCGGTGGTTGCTCGGCGCGCTCGACCGTGACGCCGAGGCGGTCTTCGCCCGGGCCCAGGCCCACCGCGCCGGCGGCAAGACGAAGGACCGTCGGTCCCGGCTGTACCGGTTGTTGCTCGCCGCACGGCCGGCGTTGTTCGAGGCGCTGCTGCCGACGCTCACGCTCGCGGAGGACTCCGATCGGAGCTTCCTCGCCCAGGTCCTGCTCGAGCACGACGCGGCGCGCTTCGAGGCCCGGGCGGTGGAGCTGGTCGACGGCCTGAGCGCGCCCTTGCCCTGCGTGATGTCGGCCCGCAACCTCGAGCGCGCCTTCCCGGGCAAGTACCGGCCGTTGGTCAAGCGCCTGCTCTGTGCGGCGCTGGCGGCGAAGGACGCCTCGTTCACGCTCGAGGGCAAGAGCAGCTCGACGCACAAGCTGGCCTATCAGCTCGCCTGGCCGGCGCTCGGCGCTGAGGCGATCGAGGTGTGGAGCACCTATCGCGAGGAGAACGACGCGCTGCGGCTCGACTTCTACGCGACGATCGAGAAGCAGGCCAAGGCAGCGGCGTTGCCGTTGCTCGTCGACGGGCTGTGCTACCCCAAGGATCCGACCGTCGAGTATGGCTTCGTCACCCACGCCAAGTACGTCGCTCGGTTGGCGGCGCTGGTGAAGCGCTACGACCTGACCCCGCACCGCGAGCGCATCGCCGCCACCTTCGCCGGCACCCGCGACCGGAAGATCCGCGAGGAGATCGACCGGCTGCTCGGCGCGCCGGGCGGGCGGGCGAAGCCATCGGGTCGCAGGCGCACGGCGGCGCGCGGTGCCGGCGAGGCGGGCTACGACTTCGACGTCTACGGCGCCGCGTTGAAGAAGGCGGCGCTCGCGGCGCTGCGAAAGGCGACGTTGCCGGAGCCGCTCGAGCTGCTGAAGCTGACCGGGGAGGCCGAGGCGGTGCTGCTCGAGGGGCTGGTCGTCGAAGGGCAGGGCGAGACGCTCGCGCTCGAGCTCGCCCCGCCGACGAGCCGCATCCCTGCGCACGTCGATCAGGCCGGCGCCGACGCGCTGCTCGACCGGTTCTGCCAACGGCACGGCCTCGGCGAAGACGAGGACGAGGCGCCGGTCTGGGGCGACATGCTGAAGCTGCCCTGGTGTGTGTTGCTGCACGAGCAGATCGAGACGGCGAACGCCGTCGTCGCGGCGCTGAAGAAGCGCGGCGTGCGCTGCGCCCGCGGCCTGCGCGTCGGCGTCGGTGAGCACGACAGCTTCTGGACCCGCGCCGACGGCTTCGGCGCGCGCGCGCGGGAGGAGGTCGCCGCGCTGCCCGAGGAGCAGCAGGCCGACTTCGCCGCCCTCTGCTACCAGGGCGCGGCCAGGCGTCGCTGGCTGCTCGGCGGCCGGTAGGCGACCGCTCGGGCGGTGTTGCCTTCCGGCCTCCGGACGGCTATCTATGACGCACTGCGTCTTTGGCGGGGGAGACCGCCTGACACCGGACGGAGGAGGGAGCAATGACCGACGTGGCCGGCAAGAACGTGCTCATCACCGGGGGGGCGAGCGGTATCGGCAGGCTGATGGCCCAGAAGCTCGCGCGCGCGGGCGCGACCGTGGTGCTCTGGGACCTCGATCAGGCCAGGCTCGACGAGGTGGTTGCGGCGATCAAACGGGCCGGCGGCAAGGCGCACGGCTACGTCTGCGACGTCGCCAACAAGAAGACCGTCGCCCGCGTCGCCGAGGAGGTGCGCCGGGAGGTCGGCTTCGTCGAGGTGCTGGTCAACAACGCCGGGGTGGTCAGCGGCGACACGCTGCTCGACCTGTCCGACAAGAAGATCGAGACCACCTTCGGCGTCAACGCGCTGGCGCTCTTCTGGGTTACGCGCGCCTTCCTGCGCGAGATGGTGGCCGAGAACCGCGGCCACGTGGTGACCATCGCCTCGGCGTCGGGTTACATCGGCGTCGCCAGGTTGACCGACTACGCGGCGAGCAAGTGGGCGGCGGTCGGCTTCGACGAGTCGCTGCGCGCCGAGCTCAAGGACCTCGCGCCCGGCGTGCGGACGACGATCGTCTGCCCGTACTACATCGACACCGGGATGTTCGACGGGGTGAAGACCCGCTTCGCGTGGCTCTTGCCCATCCTCGATCAGGAGAAGGTCGCCACCCGCGTCGTCGAGGCGATCGCGCGCGGCGAGCAGCGGGTGGTGATGCCGCCGATGGTCCACCTGGTGCCGCTGTTGCGCCTCTTGCCCGTGCCGGTCTTCGATGGGCTCGCGGCGCTGTTCGGCATCAACCGGTCGATGGACGAGTTCAAGGGGCGGAAGAAGGGCCAGGCCAAGGTGCGCCTGGTCCCGGGAGGTGCGTGATGAGCGAGGGGCGGACCGAGTGTACGAACCCGGCGACCGGCGAGGTGATCGGCTATTCGCCACTCGACAGCGTCGAGGATCTGCGCGCCGCGTTGGCGCGGGCGCGCAGCGCCCAGGTCGGCTGGGCGGCGACGCCAGTGGAGGAGCGCTGCCGGGCTCTGCGGCGCATCCGCGACACGATCGTCGAGCGGGCCGACGAGCTGGCCGAGGTGATCTCGCGCAACAACGGCAAGACCCGCACCGACGCAATGGTCACCGAGGTGTTGCCGGCGGCGGTGGCCGCCGACTACTACGCGGCCCAGGCGCCGCGCTTCCTGCGCGACCGGCGCATCCGTCCGGGCCTGGCGCTGCTCGCCAACAAACGCTCGAGCATCGTGCGCGTGCCCTTCGGCGTGGTCGGCATCATCTCGCCCTGGAACTATCCGTTCGCCATCCCGTTCTCCGAGGTCGTGATGGCGCTGGCGGCCGGCAACGCGGTGCTGCTCAAGACCGCGACCCAGACGCAGTTGGTCGGCCGCGCGCTCGAGCACGCCGTGCTCGCCGGTGGGCTGCCGGACGGCCTGTTCGCGCACCTGAACCTCCCGGGCAGGATCGCCGGTGACGCGCTGCTCGAGGCAGGCATCGACAAGCTGTTCTTCACCGGCTCGGTGCCGGTGGGCAAGCAGCTGATGGCCAAGGCGAGCGAGACGTTGACGCCGCTGGTTTTGGAGCTCGGCGGCAACGACCCGATGCTGGTCTGCGAGGACGCCGACCTCGACCGGGCGGCGGGCGGGGCGGCGTGGGCCGGGATGCAGAACGCCGGCCAGTCGTGCGGCGGCGTCGAGCGCATCTACGTCCACGCCGCGGTCTACGAGCCGTTCCTCGAGCGGCTCGGCGCGCAGGTGCGCGCGCTGCGCGTCGGCCCGGACCAGGGCTTCGACGTCGACATCGGTGCGATGACCACCGCGTCGCAGATGCGCCTGGTCGAGGAGCACATCCGCGAGGCGGTCGAGAAGGGCGCCACGATCTTCGCCGAGTCGGGCTGCCCGAAGGACAAGGGGCAGTTCTTGCCCGCGACCGTGCTGGTCGACGTCGACCACTCGATGCGGGTGATGCGCGAGGAGAGCTTCGGACCGGTGGTCGGGGTGATGAAGGTCGAGAGCATGGCCGACGCCGTGCGCCTGGCCAACGACTCCGACCTCGGGCTGACCGCGTCGGTCTGGTCGCAGGACCGCGTCGCCGCCGAGGCGCTGGCCCGCCAGTTGAAGGCCGGGGTCGTGACCATCAACGACCACCTGATGAGCCACGGCCTGGCGGAGACCCCGTGGGGCGGCTTCAAGCAGTCGGGGATCGGCCGGACCCACGGCGAGATCGGCTTCGCCGAGATGACCCAGGCCCAGTGCCTGGTGCACGACTACATGCCGGCGGTGAAGAAGAACATGTGGTGGTACCCGCACTCGCGGTCGGTCTATGACGGCGTGCGCGGCATCCTCGATCTGCTCTACGCGCCGGCCGGCAAGAAGGTCGGCGGCGCCGGGCAGCTGTTGCGGCTCTTCCCGCGCACCTTCCGCCGCGACGCCCCGCCGCCGGCCTGATCGGCGCGGCTCGCCCCGGGGAGCCGCGCTGCTCCCGCGGGCGCCCTGCGGCTCCCGAGGTGGTCGGTCGCGCGTTGGGGTCTCCACGATCCAGGGACTTAGCCCCAGGCCGAGCTCCAGGTCGGTTGGCCCGCGTCGTGCATCTACGGTGGGCATGAAGCGCTCATTCGCTGGGATTACCACCGAGCTGCGCCGCCTGACCGTCTCGTCCCGGGAGCTCGGCTCGCTCGGGGTGCTGCACGGCACCATCGGCCGCATCAAGAGCTTTTTCGGCTGGACGTGGCGCGAGGAGGTCCGCGACGAGGAGCGGCTCGCGCGGGTGCGCCTCGACACCGCCGCGCTGACCGTTCGGCAGCTGTGGCCGCGCGAGCTCATCAAGGTGGGGGTCACCGCCGTCGTCGCGCTGGCGATGGTCGGCGCGTTGACCTGCATTGCGCCCGAGCCGAGCGAGCCGGCCGGTCCGCAGCCGCTCGCCTTGGTCGCCGCGCCGAAGCCCGAGCCGTCGCTGGCCGAGATCACGCCGCCGCCGGCACGGGTGGTCGCACCCAAGGCGACCAAGCGGGCGAAGCCGTCGCCGCCGCGCAAGGTGAAGCGCGGCAAAGCCGGCCGCCGCTGACGCGGCGTCTCACCAGCCGCAGTCGATCGGCCCGAAGGACGCGGTCTGGTTGGCGGCGAAGCCCATGACCAGGCGCGAGCGGTGGGTCGTGCCCAGGTAGAGGTGGATCTCCTCCACCGCGCCGCCGATCGCGTCGTTGGCGCCCGGGCCGGTCTCGTAGCCGCCCGCGGCGATCACCGCCCGGCCGTTGTCCGGGTTGATGACGACCAGCCGCGTGCCGGCCGCCGGCCGTTGTCGCCAGTACATGTTGACGTACCAGGCCTCGGCGAGCACCGGCAGGTACGAGCCGATCGCCCCTTGGCCGTACTCGGAGCCGCCCTCGCCGGCCGGCGCCCACGGTTCGCCGCGCGTCGCGACGAAGCCCGAGGCGGCCTGCGAGGTGGCGTAGTGCGCGGCGATGCCGTCGGTGGACGTCGCTGGCCAGCCGCCGCCGAAGTCGTCGTCGACGGTGACCAGGTGGGCCTCCTCGACCACCGGTCCGAAGGCCGGGGCCGTGAGGATGCCGCGGGTGACGCCGTCGAGCGGATCGACCGCGGTGCGGCAGTCGATCCCCGTCGCGCAGTCGGTCCAGTACATCGTCAGCTCGCCAGGGGTCATCGCGCACGGCCCGCCGGCGGTGGGGAAGAAACTCACGGTGAGCGTGTACGCGCCCGGGAGCGCGCCGCTGGTCGGTGAGACCCAGGTGTCGAGCGCCAGGAGGTACGTCCCGGGCTCCAGGTACCAGCCGAGCGAGATGTTGTGGCGGCTCTGGCACGCGGCGCCGCTCGGGGCGGTGAGCAGGTGCACGTCGATGTCGACGCTGTCAGCAGGGACGTCGTCGGTCCCGGCCCACAGCAGCCCGGCCTCGCTCAAGGTCAGTTGGTAGAAGAACTCCGGGCCCGACTCGTCGGTCGCCGGCGCGCAGTCGTAGCTGTCGATCACGCTGCTGGTCGAGGTGCGCGTGTCGCGGCTGTCGGTGTACGGGAAGCCGGGGATCGGGATCGGGTTGCAGGCGTGGCCGAGTGGGCAGCTCGTCGCGTCGCCGCCGGGCGCCGGATCGCCGGTCGCGTCTGCTGGGGAAGGGTCGGCCGGCAGCGGGTCGCCGGCGGGATCCCCGCGCGGCGACCAGTCGCCGTCGGGGTAGAGCTTGCTCGGGCCCGGTGGGGCGCCGCAGGCGGCGAGCACCAGGCAGGCGAGCAGGGTGATGGTCGAGCGCATCGGCGCAGCATAGCGCAACGACCGGCGAATGGCACTCGCGCGGCGGCGGCCGGTGGGGTTAGGGTGACCCATGTCCGGCGATCACCCCGCGCCACGCGACGCCGCCTCGGTCGTTCTCCTGCGCGAGGGGCCGGGCGGCGTCGAGGTGCTGCTCATCGAGCGGCCGGCCACCGCCTCGTTCGTCGCCGGCTCCTGGGTCTTCCCGGGCGGCGCCGCGGAGCCGGGTGAGTCGCTCCCCGCGGCGGCGCTGCGCGAGCTGCGCGAGGAGACGGGCATCTCGCTCGGCTCGGTCCCGCCGGCCCCCTTCGCGCGCTGGACCACGCCGTCGAGCGAGCCGAAGCGCTTCGACGCGCGCTTCTTCCTCGCCGGCCTTCCGCCGGGCGAGGAGGCGGTGGTCGACGGCGGCGAGGCGGTGCAGGCGCGCTGGCTGACGCCCGCGGTGGCGCTCGCCGAGCGCGCGGCGCTGCGTCTAGTGCCGCCGCAGGTGCACATTCTGACCGACCTCGCCGCTCGCGCCGGCGGCGGGCTCGCGGCGCTGGTCACCTGGGCGGAGGCCTGCGGCCGCAGCCCCTTGAACATCACCCCCCGCCTGGCGCACCTGCCCGACGCGCCGGGCGGGGTGGCGATCCTGCTCCCCTGGGATCCGCTCTACGCCAGGTGCGGGATCGGCGACGGCGAGCCGGCGCCCGCCAGCCACCCGCTGGCGATCGGGCCGAGCCGCTTCGTCCGCCGGGACGGCGGCTGGCATCTCGCGTCGGTCTAGCCCCTTGGTGTAGGAAGGAGCCAGGAGGCCTGCATGGCATCATCGACGATCCCGGTGAACGAAGAGCTGGTGGAGCGAACCGCGCAGCGCTGCCGCGAGCGCGACATCATCATCCCGACCTTCGCGCAGCAGAAGGACCCGGCGCTGATCCCGGAGGGGATCCGCAAGGAGCTCAAAAAGATCGGGCTGTGGGACGTGCACCCGCGCAATCTGTTTCGCATCACCTGGAAGAACGACCCGGAGACTGGGCTGTTCCACGGGGTCAACTACCTCGAGATCCCACCGCAGCTCTCCGGCGTCCGGGCGCGCATCTTCGGCCTGGTCGGCAAGTTCTTCCCCACCGGCGCGCACAAGGTCGGGGCGACCTTCGGCTGCCTGGTCCCGCGCCTGGTCACCGGCGCCTTCGATCCGACCCGGCAGAAGGCGGTCTGGCCGTCCACCGGCAACTACTGCCGCGGCGGCGCATTCGACGCGGCGCTGCTCGCCTGCGAGTCGGTGGCCATCCTGCCCGAGGAGATGAGCCGCGAGCGGTTCGAGTGGCTCCGGGAGATCGGCTCCGAGGTGATCGCCACCAAGGGCTGCGAGTCGAACGTCAAGGAGATCTACGACAAGTGCTGGGAGCTGAAGAAGCAGCGCGGCGACAAGATCGTCGTGCTCAACCAGTTCGACGAGTTCGGCAACGGCATGTGGCACTACGAGGTCACCGCGTCGGCGATCAAGGAGGTGCTCGACCAGGTGATGGGCGGCAGCGACCACTTCGCCGGCTACGTCTCGGCCACCGGCTCGGCCGGCACGCTGGCGGCGGGTGATCGGCTCAAGGAGTGGTACCCGGCCAGCAAGGTCATCGCCTCCGAGGCGCTGCAGTGCCCGACCCTGCTGCGCAACGGCTTCGGCGGCCACCGCATCGAGGGGATCGGCGACAAGCACGTGCCCTGGATCCACAACGTGCGCAACACCGACCTGGTCGTCGCCGTCGACGACGAGGACGCGATGACCGTGATGCGCCTGTTCAACGAGGCGGACGGGCGCCACCTGCTCGAGAAGAAGGGCGTGCCGGCCGAGACGGTGGCGCGCCTCGACCTGCTCGGCATCTCCGGCATCGGCAACCTCATCGCCGCGATCAAGACCGCCAAGTGGCTCGAGCTCGACGAGCACGACGTCCTGTTCACCGTCTTCACCGACTCGATGGAGCTGTACGGCTCACGGATGGAGGAGGCCCGCGCGGCCAAGGGCGCCTACACGCCGGTCCAGGCGGAGATCGATCTGCACCGCCACCTGTGGGGCGTGACCACCGACCAGATGGAGGAGCTCGACCACTGGGGCCGGCGGCGGGTCCACTCGCTCAAGTACTACACCTGGATCGAGCAGCAGCAGAAGGAGGTCGAGGAGCTCAACGCCCAGTGGGAGCAGTACCGCACCTACTGGCCGAGCCGCTGGCGGATGGCGCCGGTCTACGACCCGTTGATCGAGGCCTTCAACGCCCGGGTGCTGGGCAAGAAGAGGTAATCTCAGCTACCGCCGGCGTGCCGGCGCAGCACCGTGCGCACCAGCGCGTCGACCCCGTCCGGCCAGGGATGGATGACCGCTCCGCCGAGCTCCTCGATGCTCTCGGCCAGCGGGCCGGCCCCGACCCCGCCCACCGCCCAGGGGACTGCGCCGGCGGCGGTGGCGATCTCGCGCAAGAGCTCCCGGCCCCGCTCGAGCGGCGGCGTGATCGTCAACGACAGGCCGATCATGACCGGCCGGACCCGCGCGGCGGCCTCGGCGAGGGCCGCGACCGGCGTTCGCGGGCCGAGCAGCAGCGAGCGGACGCCCAGGCTGGCCAGGCGGATCCCGACGCCGTAGAGGGCCAGGTGGTGCTGCTCGTCGGGGAAGCAGGCGAGCAGCACCGCCGGCGCGCTGGCCGGCGGCTGCACCAGGCGCAACAGGTCGCGCGCCGTGTGCTCGACCGCCTCGCTCAGGAAGTGCTCCTGACCGACCGAGGCCTCGCCGGCCTGCCACAGCTCGCCGAGGCGCACCAGCGCCGGAGTGAGGACCCGCCCGAAGACGGCGTTGGCGTCCCCGAGGGTGAGCGCCCAGCGCAGCTGCTCGGTGAGGCGCGCAGCGTCGTAGGCGAGCGCCGCCTCGACCAGGCTGTCCGCGGCGCGCGCGAATACATCGGCAACCAGCGGTGCGGCCGGGGCGACGGCGAGCACGCGCGCCGCCGCCTCGGAGGCGACCAGCCCCTCGTCGATGAGCGCCTTCATCCGGCGAATCAACGCGACCTCGTCATCATTGTAGAGGCGGTAGGCCGTGCGCGTGCGCACCGGCTGCGGCACGCCGTAGCGGCGTTCCCACGAGCGCAAGGTCGCCGCCGGAACGCCGGTCATCACGGCCACCGTCTGGATGCGGTAGGTCGGGCTCTGTTTCCTGGCTTGCACATAGTATGAATAAGCATCTCTCTTGAACCTGTCAAACCATCCAAATAAAAATAGATAAAACAAACAACTTAGTGAAAGGACGAAAAGACTCTCCAGAGTCTTGACGAACCTTGAACCTCTGCACAACTTCTGAACATGAACCAGATCGATCGCATCGAGAAAGCGCTACACAAGGCCCTCGACGACGCGACCCGCCAGAGCCCGCCGAAGCTGAAGGCGGCGATGCGCGCCGCAGTGTTCCCGGGCGGGGGCCGGATCCGGCCACGGCTTCTGACCTCGGTCGCCGAGGCGCTCGGCGATCCCGACCCGGCCATGACCGACGCCGCCGGCGCCGCGCTCGAGTTGCTGCACTGCGCGTCGCTGGTCCACGACGACATGCCCTGCTTCGACGACGCGGACCTCCGGCGCGGCCGGCCGACCGTGCACAAGGCGTTCGGCGAGGAGATCGCCCTGCTCACCGGTGACGCGCTGATCATCGAGGCCTTCGCGCTGCTCGCCCGCGCCGGCGCCTCTCGGCCCGAGCGCCTGGGGCAGATGCTCGCGTTGCTCGCTGGCGCGGTGAACGGCTCGACCGGCATCGTCGCTGGCCAGGCCTGGGAGAGCGAGCGGGTCGTCGACGTGGATCGCTACCACCGGGCGAAGACCGGCGCGCTGTTCGAGGCGGCGACGATGCTCGGCGCCCTCGCCGCCGGCGCGCCGCCCGAGCCGTGGCGCAACCTCGGCGCGCTCATCGGCGAGGCGTATCAGACCGCCGACGACATCCTCGACGCGGTCGGCGACGCCGAGAGCGCCGGCAAGCCGGTCGGCCAGGATGAGCACTGGCAGCGGCCGAGCGTGGTCGAGGCCTACGGCCTCGACGGGGCGATCGCCCGCCTCGACACGCTGGTCGAGCGGGCCGGCGACGCGGTGCCGGCGGTCGGCGATCGCGAGCGGCTGGTGGGGCTGGTCGCGGCGCTCGCGACCCGGCTGTGCCCGCCGGAGCTGCGCGCCCACCCACA
>JBFYZW010000056.1:0-2508 GCA_041309305.1 Deltaproteobacteria bacterium
ATCGCCGCGTTGTCGGTGCACAGCCGGCGCGGCGGGATGAGCACCCACAACCCCTGCCGCGCACAGCGCTCGGCCATCAGCGCCCGCAGCCGGGAGTTGGCCGCCACTCCGCCGGCGAGCACGACGCCACCGGCCCCGGTCTGTTGCGCCGCGGCGATGGTCTTCCGGGTCAGGATGTCGGCGATCGCCTCCTGCGCGCTGGCGCAGAAGTCGGCGAGCGCCTGCCCGGTGAGCGGGCCACGCCCGGCCAGGAGCTGCGCCGCCGCGGTCTTCAGGCCGGAGAAGGAGAAGTCGAGCGTCTTGGTGCTCGCCAGGCCGCGCGGCAGGCGCACCGCCTGGGGGTCGCCGCCGGCGGCCGCCGCGTCGATCGCCTGGCCGCCCGGGTAGCCCAGGCCGAGGAGCTTGGCGACCTTGTCGAACGCCTCTCCGGCCGCGTCGTCGCGCGTGCCCCCGAGCGCCCGGTAGTCGCCGAAGGCGCGCACCTCGTAGAGGTGGGTGTGGCCACCGCTCGCCGCCAGCGCGACGTGCGGGTAACGCACCGGCTGGTCGCCGAGCAGCGCCGCCGACAGGTGGCCTTCGAGGTGGTTGATGCCGACGAGCGGCAGGCCGCGAGCCACCGCCAGCCCCTTGGCGAACTGCAGGCCGACCAGCAGCGAGCCGACCAGCCCCGGCCCGCGCGTCACCGCGATGCCGCCGATCCCCTCCCAGCCGCCGGCGGCGGCGAGCGCGGCGGCGCAGATCGGCACGATGCGTGTGACGTGCTCGCGCGAGGCGACCTCCGGCACGACGCCGCCGAACGGGGCGTGCCGCGCGTGCTGACTGGCGACCTCGTCGCTGACCACGCGCACGCCGTCCTCGACCACCGCCGCCGCCGTGTCGTCGCAGCTCGACTCGATGCCCAGCACCCGCATCGCCGTCCCCGTAGCCCACCGGCGCCGGTCGCGCAACCGGCGCGGCGTAGCGAGCGCGCCGAGCGGCCGTTGAAACCGCCGGGCGAATCTGGCAACGTAGCGGCTCCTCGGACTTTGTGGGGTGGACCATGATCAGTTCGCTGCTCGCGCTCCTTCTGACCGCAGGTGAGATCTCCCCCGTCGGCGAGCTGGAGAGCGTCGCCTGGGGCAAGCAGACCGGCTACCTGGTCGGCGGTGACGGCGCGAGCTTCCGGGTCAGCGGGCCGGCCAAGCTCCTGCTCACCTTCGCCGGCGAGGCGAAGCTCAAGGGCACGACCCTCACGGTCGAGCTGCTGCGCGACGGGCAGTTCCTCTCCAACAACGCGCTGAAGCTCAAGGCCAAGAAGGGGGCGCCGAAGGGCTACGCCGTCCAGGCCGCGGTCGGCGTCGAGGTCCCGGCCGGCGAGCACACCTACAAGGTGAAGGCCAGCGCCCCGGCGCTGGTCAGCTTCGCGCCGACCAAGCAGATCGCCAGGCCGCTGCGCGCCGCGGCCGAGGCCGACGTGAGCAAAGGGGCCCCGCCCCCGCCCGCCAAGCCGGTCGAGGAGACCGAGACGCCCGAGGTGGTCGAGGTCACGCCGCCGACCGAGCCGGTGGTCGAGGAGGTGCGCGCCACCGCCGAGCACGCGGCCAACGCGATGGCGCTCGGCGGCTCGCCGGTCTCCGAGGCCGGGGCCCCCGCCGGCCTGCAGCAGGCCAAGCGCATCGCCGTCTACGATCTCGAGGTCCAGGAGATCGCCCCGACTATCGGCCGCGTCGTGACCGACAGCCTGGTCACCGAGCTGCGCAAGCTGCAGGGGATCTCGGTCATCGGCATGGACGAGATCCGTGACATGCTCTCGCACGAGGCGAACAAGCAGATCCTCGGCTGCGAGAGCAACGAGGCCTGCCTGGCCGAGATCGCCGGCGCGCTCGGGGTCGACGACTTGGTGACCGGCAAGCTGAGCAAGGTGGCCGACAGCCACGTGATGCTGCTGCGCCGCATCGACCAGCGCAACGCCAAGGTGGCCGGCTCGTTCGACCAGCGCCTCACCGCCGGCAGCGGCCAGGAGTTCCTCATCGCGATCGGCCCGGCGGTCGAGCAGTTGTTCGCCGACCGGCCGCTGCGCGACGGCGTGCAGCGGGGCGTCGCCGAGGAGGTGGCGCTGCGCCTCGATCCGCCGCCGCTCCCGCCCTGGGTCTTCTACGCCACCGCCGGCGCCGCGGTGCTCGCCGGCGCCGCGGGCGGGGTCTTCGGCCTGTTGGCCAACGACGCCGAGACCCAGTTCAACCGCATGGCCCGCGGCTCGGGCGTGATCGAGGGCCGCGACCTGGTGAAGCTCGAGGATCAGGCCAACAGCCGCGCCCTGGGCGCGAACATCGGCTACGCCACCGCCGGCGGCCTGGCGATCAGCGCCGCGATCGTCTTCTTGTTCACCGACTGGCACGGCTACGGCACCGAGCTGAAGACCCCGCGCTGACCGTGTCGGCGCCGCGGGTGATCGTCGTCGGCGGGGGCCTGAGCGGCCTCGCCTTCGCCCACCACGCCGCCGCGGCCGGCCGACGCGTGCTGGTGCTC
>JBFYZW010000057.1:0-2681 GCA_041309305.1 Deltaproteobacteria bacterium
TGGTCATGATGATCGGGTTGGTGATCATCATCTTGAACACCTCGATCGCGCTCTTGCGTGGCCCTGTGTCGCCGGAGGTCGCGTCGCCGAGCGCGATGTCCGGATGGCCGGCGAGGCCGGGCCGGTCTTTGATCACGAAGGTGTCGAGCAGGCAGAAGGCGCCGAGGATCAAGGCCGGCATCACGAACACCCACTCGAGCGGCAGGTGGTTGAGGATGATCTTCGACCAGTCGAAGGCGAAGTAGATGCCGAGCGAGATCAGGATGCCAAACACCGCGCCGATCACCCCGCGCTCGCGGACGTGGAACCACGGGGCGTTGACCTTGACGATCGCCACGGCGCCGAAGCTCTGGAAGTACATGTTCAGGCCGTAGATGATCGAGAAGACGACGACGAAGTGCTCGGCGACGAACCCTGCCGCCGGCCCTTGATTGAGCACCGACCAGGTGCACAGGCCGAGCACCAGGTTCATCGCCGCGGCGCCGACGCTGCCGGCGAGCATCGCCTTCTTGCCGCCGAAGCGGTCGGTCAGCGGGCCGTTGATCAGGAACGAGAAGCCGTAGACGATCGTGCCGACCATGAAGATGGTCGCGAAGCCGGCGTTGCTCATCATCGGGTCGCCGGCGGCGTCGCGGATCTCGCCGAAGGCGCCCTGGCTGACCTTGAGGTTGTAGCGGCCCATATAAAGGAAGGCGTAGGTCAGGCCGAGCGGCACCCAGTTGAACACCCGCCGGCGGCGGAAGGCGTCGGTGTAGTCGAGCCCTTCGACCTTGGGCAGCCGGGCGATGACGACGCCGACAGCGGCGAGCAGGATGACGATCGGCAGCAATTCGTTCAGCCATTCGGGCATGATGCGCGGCTCTCTTGCTCGGAGTGATGCGGAGGAGACACCGCGATCTCCAAACCACGGATGCTTTGAGCGGTCAATCGAAGTCGGCGGCCGTCAGCGGCCGGCGCGGCGTTTGCCGGCGAGCGGCGCGGTCGAGGCGGCCAGGACAGCGGTGGCCGTGGGGATCATCTCGAGTACCCGGGCGACTTGGGCCTCCTCGCGCAGGTACTCGTAGCCGCGGCAGACCACCCGCGAGGTCACCCAGCGATCATCCTTGGTCGGGTCGAAGCGGACCTCGAGCCGCATCGCGACGCGCAGCTCGCCGCCCTCGACCTGGAACCACCAGCGGTGGCGCATCGTCGCGGCGCCTTCCTCGGGGAGTGGCTCGAGGAGCTCGACCACGCCCTCGCTCGGGTCGACCTGGACGATCTCCCAGCCCTGCGCGATCGCGCTCTGCTGCACCGCCTCGAGCAGCACGCTCGGCCGCTCGTCGACCGCGCGGTGCACCGCGGCGTACGGCTTCACCGCCGGGCTGCCGGCGCAGGCGACCGCGCCGACGAGGAGGAGGGGGCCGATGAGCGAGCGCGGGTCCATGGGCGGTTGTGTTTCAAACGCCGTGCCACTATGGAGGAGCGGAGAAGGACCAGTGGGACGCGGAGATCGCGGTCCAGACGACAGCGGACGCCCAGGTGAACGACGCCCTGGGTGCGAAAGACCCGGGCGAGGCAGCGTGCGGAAGACCGTGAGGGGGTGCGCAGGGGCGTGGGCGGCGGTCGTCGTCGTCCTCGCGCTTGGCTGCGCGCGCAGCGACCTCGGCCCACCGTCGGCGCCGCCCGGTGCCCCGGTCAGCGTCGGCGTCGTTGACTTCGGCGGAGGCGCGCACCAGGGCACGACCGGCGACGGCGGACCGCTGACGCTCGCCTGGCGGCCCGGGGTGACGATCGATCCGGGGCACGTGAGCTTCGACGTCAGCGGGCTCATCGGCGCGTGGCACATGGACGAGCAGACGGTCACCGCCGACGGCACGCGCATCGCCGACGGCTCGAGCGCCGCGCACCACGGCGTGTGGCGCACCGACGATGCCGGGCGGCAGAGCAGCGGCCCGGGCAAGCTCGGCCGGGCGCTCCACTTCGACCTGTACCGCGACTTCGTCGAGGTCGCTCCGACGCCGGCGCTCGCGACGCCGCCAGAGCTGTCGCTCGCCGCCTGGGTCTGGGTCGCCGGCGCCGGGGTCAGCGGCTGCGGCACGGTGGCGAGCAAGGGCAACGAGCACTGGTCGTTGCGCTTCGACGCCAGCGGCTCGACGCAGCTGGCCTTCTTCGTCGGCTTCGCCGGCGACGACCTCTACCTCGAGACCGTCGATTGGGTGCCGCTGCACCGCTGGGTGCACCTGGCGGTGACCTGGGACGGCACGCCGCAGGCCGCCGGCGCCCACGTCTTTGTCGACGGGGTCGAGGCGAGCTACGACGTCGCCGTCGACGCGACCGGCGCGCGCAACGACGACGCGGACGCCACGCTCTTTCTCGGCTGGGAGCTGAACGGGCTCGACTACTGCTACTGGGACGGCGCGCTCGACGAGGTCCTGCTCTTCGACCGGGCGCTCGCCGCCGCCGAGATCCAGACGCTCTACGCGCTGCAGCGCGACGGCCTGTTCGCGACCACGCCGGCGACCTACGTCTCGCCGCTGCTCGACGGCGGCGGGGCGACCGCATGGACCGCGCTCCTCCCCGTGCCCCGCGCGCCGTATGGCAAGCACCTGCCGGCCGCCGGCGACGAGCGCGCGGCCTACGCCGCGGGTGGCCTCGCGAGCACGGCGCTGCTCGCGGCATACACCTTCGACGACGCGGGCGAC
>JBFYZW010000058.1:0-4352 GCA_041309305.1 Deltaproteobacteria bacterium
ACCGGTCGGAGACCGCCTTGCCCGACTCGACGGGGCCGAACGTCTGCTCGGCGTGGATCGTGGTGCCGCCGCCCGGCCGCGCGCCGAAGACGATGTCGCCCAGCTGAGGCTGGGCGTGGTCGGTGATGCCGACCACGACGAGGTCTCCGTCCGCCTTCGCCCACTCGTGCTCCTTGGTGTACCTCAACCCTGCGGGGATGTTCATCACGCCTCTCGCTTGTAGAAGGGGGTCTCGACCACGCGGGCCGCCACCGGCCGCTCGCGAATGATCACCTCGAACTCCGAGCCGAGCGCGGCGAGCGCCGTCGGCACGTAGCCGCAGCCGATCGGCTCGCCGAGCGACGGGCTGTGCGTGCCGCTGGTCACCACCCCCACCGGCGCACCACCGGCATGGATCGGGTAACCGGGCCGCGGGATCCCCCGTCCGAGCATCTTGAAGCCGACCCACTTGCGCGCCGGCCCCTGGCTCTTGACCGCCTGCAGCGCGGCCCGACCGCTGAACTCCCCCTTGTTCAGCTTGACCACCCAGCCGAGTCCGGCCTCGAGCGGGTTGTGCTGCAGATCGATGTCGCTGCCGTAGAGCGGGTACTTCATCTCGAGCCGCAGCGTGTCGCGCGCGCCGAGGCCGCAGAGCGCCAGGCCTTGGCTGAGCCCCGCCTCCTCCAACGCGACCCAGAGCTGCGCCGCCGGCTTGACCGGGATGTAGAGCTCGAAGCCCGGCTCGCCGGTGTAGCCGGTGCGCGCCACGCGCACGCCGCGACAGCCGGCCACCTCGCCGTCGGCGAAGCCGAACGGCGCGATCGCTGCGAGCGGGAGCGCGGTCAACCGGGAGAGGATCGCCTCGGCGTGCGGCCCTTGCACCGCCACCTGTGCCCAGGCATCGGAGGTGTCGGTCACCCGGCAATTGAACCGGCCGGCCTGGCTCTGGATGTGGGCCACGTCGCCGGCGCGACAGGCGCCGTTGATGCACAAGAAGTAGCTGTCGTGTGCCTGCCGGTAGACGATCAGATCGTCGACGATGCCGCCGTCCTCGCGACACATCACCGTGTAGAGCGCCTTGCCGTCGCTGAGCTTGGCCACGTCGTTGGTCACCAGCCACTGTACGGCGCTCTCGGCCTCGGGGCCCTCGATCACCACCTCGCCCATGTGCGAGACGTCGAACAACCCGGCCGCCGAGCGCACCGCCTGGTGTTCGGCGACGACGCCGGCGTACTGGACCGGCAGCTCGAAGCCGGCGAACGGGACGAAGCGGGCGCCGCGGGCTTCCTGGATCGAGTAGAACGGGGTACGTCGAGTCGCGTTCATCGCCACCAACCTCGAGGTTGAACGCCAAGGGCCACGGCCCACCTATAGCGCGCGCCGCGCGCCGGTCAAGCGCCTCGCGCTGACTCGGCGAGGGCGAGCGTGTTGGCGAGCAACATCGTCACGGTCAGCGGCCCGACGCCGCCGGGCACCGGGGTGATCACCGCGGCGCGGGGTGCCGCGCCTTCGAAGTCGACGTCGCCGACCAGCCGCTCGCCGACCTTGTTGGTGCCGACGTCGATCACCGCCGCGCCCTCGCGCACCCAGTCGCCCCGGATCAAGCCCGCCTTGCCCGCCGCGGCGATGACCACGTCGGCGCGGCGCACCTCGTCGGCGAGATCGGCGGTGCGCGAGTGGCACACGGTCACGGTCGCGTGCCGCTCGAGCAGCATCAAGGCCATCGGCTTGCCGACGATCGTGCTCCGGCCGACGATCAGCGCGCGCGCACCCTTGAGGCTCACCTCGCCGGCGTCGAGCAACGCCAGCACACCGGCCGGCGTGCACGGGCGCGGCCCGGGGAGCCCGGCGACCAGGCGGCCGAGGTTCAGCGGGTGCAACCCATCGGCATCCTTCTCCGGCGCGATGCGCAGCAGGGTCCCCTTCGCGTCCAGCTGGGGCGGCAGCGGCAGCTGGACGAGGAAGCCGTCGGTATCGGGCCGGGCGTTCAGTGCGTCGACCGCGGCGTCGAGCTCGGCCTGGCTGGTCTGCGCCGGCAGCCGCACGATCGTCGAGGTCATGCCCAGCGCCGTGGCCGCCTTCTCCTTGTTGCGCACGTAGACCGCCGACGCCGGATCGTCGCCGACCAGGATCACCGCCAGGCCCGGTGGCCGCCCGCGCCGCGCGGCGAGCTGCGGCACGCGCTCGGCGAGCCCGGCGCGGATGGTCTTGGCCAACGCCTTGCCGTCGAGGACCTGCGCCATCTCAATCCTCGGGATGGAAACGGAGCACCTGGGCGTCCGTCTCCTCCATCAACGCGAAGAGCGCCCGCACGTCAGCCCAACGCTCGGCTGGCACCGCGCGAGCGAACAACCCGATCCGGCGCGAGTAGGTGACCACCTTGCCGTCCTGGCGGAACGACGAGGCGTACTCGCCGACCGGCAAGCGGTGCTGCAGCGGCGGCGGCAGCTCGACGCGCAGAAACGGCGGCAGCTGCAGCGTCGCGCTGACCTCGATGCGCGAGGGGGCGGGCAGCAGCGCCGCGGTCTGCCGCTCGGCGACGATGGTCCACGGCAGGCTCGCGCCGGTCAGCGCCCGCAGCGGCAGCACGAAGCTGCCGTCGCCGGCCGGCTCCGCCTTGGCGTTGACGGCGAAGCGCATGGCCAACGGCTCGCCGGCAACCAGCGTCCCCTCGTTGAGCGCCTTGTCGACCGTGATGCCGCTGCCCGGCCGCAAGAGCGCGTCGGCGATCGCCGCGTGGCGCGCCTGCTCCTCCTCGTTGCCAGCCGACGCCCGCACGACGGCGCGGGCCGAGATCCCCTCGAGGTCGGCGATCAGCGTGCCGCTGAGCGCGCCGTCGACCGCCAGCGTCCAGTTGAACTGCAGCCGCCGGCGGTTGGTCTCCAGCGCACGCAACGGCACCTCGACCACCTGCGGCGGATCGCTGAGCACCAGCGCCCGGCCACCGGCCAGCTCGAGCGGCACCTGCCCGAAGCCGCAGGTGTCACAGGTCGGATCGACGAACACCCAGCCGTCGCTGGTCTTGAAGGCCACCGCCGCGGCAGTGAAGGCGTACAGCCCCGGGAGCTCCTCGACCAGCACCCGGCCCTCGAACGGCGCGACCAGCGCGAGGTGGCCGACCTCCACCGCGCCGACGGTCGCCGCCTCGAGCAACGCGGCGGCCTCGAGCGCCGAGACCCGCCCGACGCTCTTCAGCTCGGCGAACGGGCGCGGCGCGGTCGCGAACGGCCCCGCCGTCCCGATCTCGGGGCGAAACAGCGCGCGCAGGTCGCGCAGCCGCGCCTTCGCCAACCCGGCGCCGAGGGCCTGCCGCGTCTCCTCGTCGAGCGCCATGGTCGCGGCCAGGCGCTGGCGAACGCCGGCGGCGACCGTGCTCCACGAGTCGGCCAGAAGCTGCTGGTCGGCGCCCAGCTGAACGCCGGTGAGCACGACGGTGGCCCACGACGAGCTGCGCTGCGGGTCGGCGGCGTCGGGCTCCGGCGGCACCGCCTTGAGGTTCTGCTCCTCCCAGTGGTGCACGGTCGCGCCGTCGTCGCCGGCGCGGCGCTCGAGCTCGGCGCCGCGATTCAAGAGGCCCCCCTGACCGAGGGCGACCCGCACCGCGAAGCCGGGCGGGACGACGACGTCGAGGCTCGAGCTGACGGTCGCGCCGGAGGTGGCGAAGACGTACGGGGGCACGAGCTGTGGATCGAGGTAGATCTCGCGCCACGCGACGTCGAGCAGATCGCCGGGGGCCGGCAGTGGCAGCTCGACGATGATCTCAGCGCCAGCGGTGGCCCCGGCGACACCGTCGACCTCGACCACCGTGCCGTCCGCGCGGGCCAGCCGCGCGCGGGCCAGCTCGCAGACGACGTACGGCCGGGTCGGGAAGACCCAGCGGTGTGCCGCCGGCGGAACCGCGCCGACCACCCGCTGGCGCAGCCGCCGCTCGACGACGACGTGCAGCGGCCTCCCCGTGGCCTCCTCCGCCGCCCGGAAGACGATCTGGCCGACGCTCTCGAGCGTCACCAGACCGCTCGGATCCGCCGCCAGCTCCGCCGGCGGGTCGGGGAAGGCGATCGGCGGCCAGAAGGACGGTGTGCAGGCGGCGGCGCCCCACGCCAGGCAGACGGCGCCGAACGCTAACCTTTCGCTCCGAGACGACGACCGGACCCCGTGCATCAGCGACCCCCTGGCTCGGGACGCGACCGCGTCACACCGAGCACCAACGTCTGCCCCCCATCGAGCACGACCGGACGACCGAGACCCTGCCGGTCGGCCGCGACGTCGTCGCCGACCAACCGCCACCGGCCGAGCGCCTGCACCGAGACGCGCAGCGGCGGTCCGCCCGGCGGCACGCTGATGCGCAGCGCCCCGTCGGCCGACGCCGGGCC
>JBFYZW010000059.1:0-5551 GCA_041309305.1 Deltaproteobacteria bacterium
GCCGGTCGGACCGGCGGCAGGCCGAGCCGCTCGCGCCGCTGCCGCGCCTCCCGCTCGACCGCGGCGATCTCCTCGAGCAGCGACGCGGTGTCGGCGCGCTGCCGCGCGGGCCGGAAGCGACCGGTCAGCGGCGTCTCCACCGTCAAGGTGTTGCGCTCATAGTGCGCCCACATCTCCTCGCCGTACTGCGTCCTCATCAACTGCGGGGCGAAGCGCCCCAACGAGCGGGCCAGGTTGGCGACGTCGCGGACCAGGAGGCGGCGGGCCCCCAGGTTGGCGGTCGCGTCGACCGCCTGGGGGAAGTCGATCAGCACCGGCCCACCCTCGCCCATCAGGACATTGAAGTCCGACAGGTCGCTGTGCACGACGCCGGCGCACAACATGCGCACCACCTCGCGCAGCAGGCGGTTCCACAGCGCCGGCGCCTCGGCCGGGTTGACGCTGACGTCGGCGAGGCGCGGCGCCGGGTTCCCGCTCCCGTCGCGGATGAGTTCCATGATCAAGACACCCTCGGCGAAGCTGTAGGGCGCCGGCACCCGCACGCCGGCCTGCTGCAGCCGGGAGATGATCTCGAACTCGGTGGCGCGCCAGGCCGCCTCCTGCCTGTCCCGCCCGTAGCGCGAGCCGCGCTCCATCGCCCGCTGATCGCGCGTGTTGCGCACCCGGCGGCCCTCGATGTACGTGGCCCGGTGCTTGAAGCTGCGCTGCCGGGCGTCCTTGTAGACCTTGGCCACCCGCTCCTGGCCGCCCGCGACCACCAGGTAGATCTGCGCCTCCTTGCCGGCCAGAAGCGGCCGCACCACCTGTTGGATGGTCCCCTGCTCCACGAGCTCTGTCAGACACCCGGGTACGATCATCGCCTCTCTCACCCGCGTCGCGCTCCCCCGCGCGCCACCGTTTACCCTGCCGGGGCCACCTTGACCAGCGCGTCGGCAACGCCCGGGGGCGACGGGGTGAACCCGCTCAGGGGATCGTGATCGCGGCCTCGTCGGTGTGTCCCTCGCCGTCCACGACCTGGACACGGGTCGTGGTGCTGCCTGGACCGCCGCGGGCGGTGAAGTCGGTCGGTTGGGGGACGTAGAGCCCGGTCGTCGGGTAGAAGGTCCCGAGCCCGGACAGGAGGCTGAGCGTGTAGTCGAGGTCACCCCCCTGGGCGGTGAACGTCTGCGTGGTCACGAACGCGTAGAGCTCGGTCGAGCGGACCGCGGTCCCGAAGCCGGTGATGAGCACGCGCCCGTCCGCGAGCGCGATCGCGTTCGAGTCGACCGCGTACCGGTTCCAGGCAGACTGCAGCCCGTGCACGGGTGTGATGGCGGTCCACGTGTTGGCCGCGATGCTATAGCGCTCGACGTCGGTCGTCGGTGTACCGCCGACGACAGAGTTGAGCAGGCCGCCGAAGGCGTAGAGCATGCCGTCGGTGGTCAGAAGCTGTCCCATGTTCCAGCGCGAGCTCGGCAGAGGGGCTCGGAGCACCCATCCCGGGGTGGTCACGTCGTAGTACTCGTTGACCGTCGTGGCGGTCCCACCGTTGGTGGCGAAGCCGCCGACGACGTAGACGCGCTCGTTGACGCCCGTGCCGGTGTGCGCGAAGAGCGGCGCGCCGTGCTGGGCGTTGGCCGTCGGGCCCGCGGTCCACGAGTCGTCACCGGGGTCGTAGATCTCGCACGAGTTGTTGGTGCTCGCGCCGTTGAACCCGCCGGCGACGAACACGCGCCCGTCGTCGAGCAGGGCGATGGCGTGGTTGCCGCGGTCGGCGTTCATCGTCCCGGCCGCCGACCAGGTGCCGGTGGCGATCGCGTACGTCTGGGCGTTCCGGAAGTAGGTGCCCCCGGTCGTGTGCCCGTTGTTGCCGCCGGCCAGCAGCACGGCGGCGCCGCCCTGCAGGACGACCAGCTTGGCGTGGCGGCGCGCGTCGGTGAAGCTCCCGGTGGGAGTGAAGACCCCGGTGGCGGCGTCGTAGAGCTCGGCCGTGTTGGTGACGTTGAGCGCGTCGTCGGTCTGACCGCCAGCCACGAGGACGTCGCCGGTCGGCAAGAGCACCATCATGTGATCCTGGCGCGCCGTGCCCATCTTGCCGACCGTGTCCCAGTTCCCGGTCGCCGGGTCGAAGCGGAAGCAGTCTCGGATCACCGTCCCGGTCAGGGTCGAGAAGCCGCCGCACTTCAAGACCTTCCCGTCGGCGAGTCGGAGCGCGCGGTGGTTCTCGGTCTGGATGTGGAAGTGACCGGTTTCGGCCCAGCTCCCGGGTGAGCCCTGCGTGTAGAGGAAGTTCTTCGGCAGCGCCTCGAGGTAGCTCAGCGGGACGCCACCGGCGACCAGCACCTTGTCGTTGTCGAGCAGCGTCACCGTGTGCCACCCGCGGGCGATCGGCAACGACGCCTTGGCGGTCCAGACGTTGTCGGACAGATCGTACTCCTGAACCGTGGCCGAGGCCGCCGATACGCTGCCCGTGACCCCGCCGACGCGCAAAAAGCGGTCACCGCCGACCGCGACGATGGGCCCCTCGCCTACGGTCGCGGACATGTTGGCGCCGCTCCTCCAGGCGCCGGTGTCGAGGCGCAGGATGTCGACCCGATTCTGCGGCGTCATCCCCGTCCCGACGCCGCCGCCGAAGAGCGCCACCGCGTCGTAGGAGAAACCGGTCGCGGCGGCGGGGACGAAGAAGCCGGCGGGGCGGCTGTGTGTGTTGGCCATGGTGTTGGCGCCCGGCGTCCAGGTGGAGGCCAATGGGTCGTAGATGCCGTAGGTGACCAGCTCGGCGCCGTCCATGCCGGCCCCGACGAAGATCCGCCCATCGCCGAGGGTGACCGCGACCCCGTCCGAGCGTGCGCTCGACATCGTCGGCCCGTCGCTCCACGTGTCGGTGAGGGGGTCATAGATGAAGATCGTGGCGACGGTCGTGGTCAGGTTCTGCTTGCCGCCGATGACGGCGATCCGATCGCGTCCATCAGCGGCGGTGAACCGCACCGCGTTGTAGCGGTAGCGTTCGGCCGGCAGGTCGCGCCGCTTGGTCCAGGTGTCGGCGAGCGGGTCATAGATCTCGGTGTCCCGGAGATACGCGTAGGCGCCCGTGTTCCAGCGCAGCCCGCCGCCGACCCAGAAGCGCCCGTCGGACAGCTTGACGGCCGAGAAGTGCGCCCGCCGTTCGGCCATCGGCGCACGGGAGGTCCACTGCTCGGTGGTCGGGTCGTAGGAATGGACCGAGCTGACCGAGTGCGTGGTGTTGGCGTCGGGCGTGACGCTGAAATAGCCGCCCAGCAGGTAGACCTGACCATCGTCGGCGACCACCCGCTCGGCGAACTCGTGCGAGGCGGCGATCACCGTCGCGGTGTCGACGAGCGCCGCGGTGAAGGTCGCCGGCGTGAGGCTCAACGACGGCAGGTACGAGATCGGATTCGTGTCGACGCGGACCGAGACGTTGCCGGCGGCGTCGCGCAGCCAGATCGACAGCGTCTTCACCTCGACCACCGGGTCGACGATGAACACGGTCGGCAGCGCACCGGCGAGCCACGAGCAGGCGCCGACCGTCGTGCTGTTCACGAGGATGCAGGTGTCGTCGTACGGCCCGGTAACCGCGCCGTAGCTGAGGGCGAAGCTGCGCACCGTGGTCGGGCTCGCGTTGGTGACGGTCGCGGAGGCGAGCGCCGGGGCGGTCGAGTCGATGGTGAAGGTGGCGTTGGAGCTGTCGCCAGCGGTGTTGCCCGCCGCGTCGGTGGCGGTGACGCGGATGATTGCCGCGGAGGTGTCGACGAGCGGCACAACCCAGGCGTAGCTGCCGTCGTTGGCCTCGAGGCTGGCGACGCTGCTCCACGTTCCGCCGCCGTCGCTGGAGAACTCGATGGCGATCGAACCGGGCGCGATGCCGCTCGCATCGGTCGCGATCCAGGTGACGCTGCGCGCCGAGCCCCCGGCCCAGATCTCCGCCCCGTCGGGTGCGGTCACGGTGACCTCGGGCGGCGTCAGATCGCGGTCGGTGTCCGGCTCGATCGCGTCGCCGACGGCCGTGTGGTCCTCGTCGCCCTGCGCGGCCCCGTCCCCCGGAGGTGCGCGGCCCTCAAACCCGGAGCGCCCGCACCCCGCGAGGGCGAACAGCAGACACAGGGGGATGACGCGATGGCCCAAAGCGGATGTTGCTCCAGCCCCCCGACGCGACGGCCCGGACCGCATGATCATCATATAGTGGAGGCGGGCACCCGCCAAGGGTGAGCTGGCCACCCCCGCGAGAGCCCGGTGTCGCATCTTGCGACAGCGCTGTACCAGCCTGGGACGCCGCCCCCACCAGGACGATCGAACACCTCGAGTTGACGGGGGAATTTCGTGGCACGCGGCTTGAAAACGGGTCAGGCATCCGTCGTTACCCCCACCGCCTTCGGGCGACAAACCACGGAAACCCCATGCGTCACGTCACCATCCTCGCCGGTTTCTTGGCCCTCACCGCCTGCGGTCCGGACGTTGCCCGGCCTCGCATCGTCTCGGTCCAGACGCAGTGCAACAGCGAGTACGGCAGCACGACCGACCGCCACGACCTCACGTATGACGACAACCGCGTGAGCCACATCCAGAGCCGGTGGCAGATGCAGTACCCCGAGCTGTTGATCGAGTCGTCGGGCATGTACTCGGTGCAGCTCACCTACTCCGATGACACCCTGGCCGCGGTGTCCGTCACGGCCAACGGCGTGACCGGCGGTGGCACGTTCGTGTGGGCCGACGACACGCTCAGCAGCGCGACCCTCAACGAATGCGACGAGGAGGGCTGCACCTCGACCAACGTGAGCTACACCTGGACCAACGACCAACTGCAACGCGAGGTCGCCGTCGTCGACGGGTACAACCAGGCGCGCGAGTACACCTGGCAGGACGGCGTCCTGCAGCAGATCGTCACCTCCTGGGCGAACGACGGCGAGTTCGAGATCGATCGCTTCTTGTACAACGACGGCACCCTGATCGAGGTCAACGACACGACCGGCCGGCGCCTGACCTTCGATTCGATCAGCGATCGGTTGGTCCTCATCAGTGACGCGGATGGCGAGTCCTGGGGCATCTTCTACGACGAGGACGGCCTGATCAGCAGGATCACGATGACCAGCGATTACGATCGCTGCGAGACCACCTACACCTACGGCGAGGGCGAGGTGTCCGGGATCGTCCCGGTCCCCAATGTGCCCTTCGGCGACCGCTTCGACATGCGCGGCCGCACGATGCAGCGCTACGAGGTCCTCACCTCCGCCCTGTTCTTCTGAACGGGCGACCCGGCCTCACGGGTCCGTCGCGCTCCCCTCAGTGGTCAAAGATCAACGTGCCGATGTTGCCCCACAGCCCGCCGCAGCCGTAGCCGACCGCCGAGGCCGCGCGCACCTCGACGGTGTGGTCGCCGGCGCCGAGCTCGCCGACCCAGAAGAGCTCGTGGTCGATCCAGTCGGCGACCTCCGTACGGGCGAGGTCGTGGGTCACCGCGCTGCCATCGACGATGAGGCTCGCGTCGCGACGGCCGGCGGCATGGCTGATGATGTGGGCGTTGACCTGAACCGGGCTCGCCGCCGGCAGGTTGAAG
>JBFYZW010000060.1:0-11083 GCA_041309305.1 Deltaproteobacteria bacterium
CGCGTGGCGCCTCCCGGGCGTGGGGAGGCGCCACGGTTGGTCGTGTCCGCCGCAGATCTCTCCCCACGCCTGCGCGATCGCTGGCTCGAGTTCCGGGCCCGGTCGATCTACTTCCAGCTCAAGGCGCTGGTGCTGATCCTCTACGGCGCGATCGTCGCGGTGACGTTGGTCTGGGCGCCGCCGCCGAGCGCGGCGAAGAACCAGATCGGCGCCCGCATCATGGTGCTGGAGGGGGACATCGTCGTCGGCCGCTACCTGGTGATCGAGAACCAGAGCCGCAGTCACTGGCAGGCGGTGCGCATCA
Source organism: Deltaproteobacteria bacterium (assembly GCA_041309305.1). GTDB lineage: Bacteria > Myxococcota > XYA12-FULL-58-9 > XYA12-FULL-58-9 > XYA12-FULL-58-9 > JBFYZW01. The sequence goes on from JBFYZW010000060.1 coordinate 305, forward strand.
CCATCGACGACGACTTCGTGCTCGAGCGCGATCTAGTCGCGGCGGGCGAGAAGCTGACCCTGTTTGTCAAGGACTTCAAAAAGCGCGTGGTGCGCAAGCGGCGCGGGCGGGAGATCCCGAAGACCATCTCGGCCCCGGCGGCGCTGGTGCCGACCTTCCTGCGCATCGAGTGCAGCGAGGGCGTCGCCTATCAGCCGCTCGTGCCGGCGGCAGGGTGAGCGTGGCCGGGCGCTACCCTCGCCTCGATCTCGACCGGCTCGCAGCGCGGGAGGGGGTCGATCTGACCGCGGCGCTCGAGCGCCTCCTCGCTTTCTACGTCGAGGTCGACCGGCGGATCGCGGCGCGGACCGCCGGGTTGGCGCTGCCCTGCGGCGCCGGCTGCGACGCCTGTTGCCACGAGTCGGTCTTCGTCACCCCGCTCGAGTTCTTCGCCGTCTGGGAGTGGGTGCAGACCGAGCTCGACGACCAGGTGCGGGTCGGGATCATCGATCGGGGCCTGACGCTCTACGCCGAGCACCGCGCGTTGATCGACGCCTTCGATCGCCCGCCGCCGGGCGGCGCGGCCGACCACCTGGCGCTGGCGGTGCAGCTGCGCTTCCGCTGCCCCTTGCTCGGCCCGGACGGCCGCTGCCTGGTCTACCCGGTGCGCGAGCTGTACGCCCGGCTGTTCGGCGCCAGCTTCAACGACGACGGGGGCATCTACGGCTGCGACCTGGTCGGCCGGCACCTGGCCGGGCGCGAGCTGACGCTGTTGCGCGCCCGGGCGGTGGCGCGCGAGCTCGACCTGTTGCCGCTGACCGGCCGGCGTCAGGTCTACCCGCACTACCTGGCACGGCTGTTCGTGCCGCCCGGCTGAATCGGGATCAGAGGATGTAGCGGCTCAGGTCCTCGTCCTTGAGGAAGTCGTCGAGCGCGCGGTGGACGAAGGCCGCATCGACGACCACCCGGTCGCCGCGGCGCTCGGGCGCGGCGAAGGAGACCTCCTCGAGCAGGCGCTCGAAGATGGTGTACAGCCGGCGCGCGCCGATGCTTTCGGCCCGGCTGTTCGCCTCGGCGGCGATGTGGGCGAGGGTGGCGAGCGCGTCGTCGGTGAACGAGAGCTCGACCTGTTCGGTGGCCAGCAGTGCCGCGTACTGGCGGGGCAGGGCGTTCTGCGGCTCCTTGAGGATGCGCAGCAGGTCGGCCTCGCTGAGCGGGTCGAGCTCGACCCGGATCGGGAAGCGCCCCTGGAGCTCGGGGATGAGATCGGTGACCTTGGCGACGTGGAAGGCGCCGGCGGCGATGAACAGGATGTGGTCGGTCTTGACCGCGCCATACTTGGTGGTCACCGTCGAGCCCTCGACGATGGGCAGGATGTCGCGCTGGACGCCCTCGCGGGATACGTCTGGCCCGGTGTGCGGACCTTCGCGGCTGGCGATCTTGTCGATCTCGTCGAGGAAGACGATGCCGCCCTCCTCGGCGCGGCGCAGCGCCTCCTTGGTGACCAGGTCCTGATCGACGAGCTTCTGCGCCTCCTCCTGGATGAACAGCTCGCGCGCCTCGGGGATGCGCACCCGGCGACGGCGGGTGCGCTTCGGCCCGAAGGCGTTGCCCATCATGTCCTGCAGGTTCAGCCCCAGCTCCTCGAGCCCCTGGGCGCCGAACAGCTGCATCATCGGGAAGCGACGCTCCTCGGCCTCGACCTCCAGCTCGCGCTCGTCGAGCTCGCCGGCGCGGAGCAAGCGGCGGAGCTGCTCGCGGCTGCGCTGGTGGCTCGCCTCGGCGTCGGGCGGCGGCTGCTCGTAGCTCGGCCGGGGGAGGAGCTGGTCGAGCAGCCGCTCCTCGGCCAGCCGCTCGGCCTCGAGGCGGACGCGCGTCTTCTCCTCCTCGCGCACCATCTGCACCGCCGCCTCGACCAGATCACGGATCATCGAGTCGACGTCGCGGCCGACGTAGCCGACCTCGGTGAACTTCGAGGCCTCGACCTTGACGAACGGCGCCTGGGCGAGGCGGGCCAGCCGGCGGGCGATCTCGGTCTTGCCGACCCCGGTCGGGCCGATCAGAATGATGTTCTTCGGCGCGATCTCGTCGCGCAGGTCAGGCGGGACCCGGCGGCGGCGCCAGCGGTTGCGCAGCGCGATCGCCACTGCGCGCTTGGCGCGGGTCTGACCGACGATGAAGCGATCGAGCTCGCTGACGATCTCGCGCGGGGTGAACGACGGCAAATCGCCGGTGGTCGCGGACATGGTCAACCCCTGTGGGCGGTCAACCCAGCTCTTCGAACTGGACCTGGGTGTTGGTGTAGATGCACAGGTCGGCGGCGATCTGCATCGCTGCGGCGGCGATGGCGCGTGCGTCGAGCTCGGTGTGCTCGAGCAGCGCGCGGGCGGAGGCCAGCGCGTAGTTGCCGCCCGAGCCGATGGCCATCACCGGTTGGTCGGGCTCGAGGGCGTCGCCGCTGCCGGAGAGCAGCAGGATGCGCTCGCGGTCGGCGACGAGCAGGAGGGCCTCGAGGCGGCGCAGGACGCGATCGGTGCGCCAGTCCTTGGTCAGCTCGACCGCCGCGCGGGTCAGGTTGCCGGAGTAGTCTTTGAGCCGGGCCTCGAAGCGCTCGAAGAGGGTGAAGGCGTCGGCGGTGCTGCCGGCGAAGCCGGCGATCACCTGGCCACCGTGCAGGCGGCGCAGCTTGTGGGCGGTGTGCTTGACCACCGACTTGTCGAGGGTCACCTGACCATCGGCGGCCAGCACGACGCGGCCGTTGCGGCGCACCGCCAGCACGGTGGTGGCGTGCAGGGTGGGGGTCACGCGACAGGGCTCCCGAGCCGTTCGTAGCGCGCCGGATCGGGCCGGCCGGCGGCGGAGAAGCCGGCCAGGCGGATGAGGCAGGCGTCGCAGCGGCCGCAGGCCAGCTCGCCGTGCGGGTCGTAGCAGGTGTGGGTCAGGCCGTAGTCGACGCCCAGGTCGAGGCCCCACTGGATGATCTCGGCCTTGCGCAAGGCGAGCAGCGGCGCGTGGACGCGGAAGCGGCCGCGCCCGGCGACGGCGGCGCCGGTGGCGAGGTTGGCCAGCTCCTCGAACGCCTGGATGAACTCGGGGCGGCAATCCGGGTAACCGGAGTAGTCGACCGCGTTGGCGCCGATGAACAGGTCGTAGGCGCCAATCGCCTCGGCGTAGCCGAGGGCGTGGGCGAGGAAAATGGTGTTGCGCGCCGGCACGTAGGTGACCGGCACGAAGGCGGCCATCTGCTCGAGGGCGCGGTCCTTCGGCACCGGGATGTTGTCGGTCAGCGCCGAGCCGCCGTAGGTGGACAAATCGACGCGCAGGATCAGGTGCTCGGCGACGTCGAGGCGCGCCGCGATGGCCTTGGCCGACTCGAGCTCGAGGCGCTGGCGTTGGCCGTAGTCGAACGAGAGCGCGTGACAGACGAAGCCCTGGTGGATGGCCACCGCGAGCGTGGTGCTGGAATCGACCCCGCCGGAGAGCAGGACCACGGCCTTGGCGCCGACCTCGGACATCGCCCTGTATTAGGGCCCGGGTGTGCCAGTGTCAACCGCGGCTTGACGAAAAGGCACGAGCGGCATAGCAATCGGCCGTCCGTCAACCCTACCCACGGAGTCGACCATGAAGCGCGTTGCCACCTTGCTCGCCGGCCTGTTCGCCCTGGCCCTGTTCGCCTGCGCCGAGAAGGCGCCGCCGCCGGCCGCCGCCCCGGATACCACCGAGGCCCCCGACTGGGTGATGAGCGGCAGTGGCGCGAAGGCGAAGGGGGACGCGCGGGTCTTCTTCGGCGTCGGCTCCGCCTCCGGGATCCAGAACATGGGGCTGGCCCAGACCACCGCCGACAACCGCGCCCGCGCCGAGCTGTCGAAGGTCTTCGAGGTCTACTCGGCCTCGCTGATGAAGGACTACATGGCCTCGACCACCGCCGGTGACATGACCGCCTCGAGCGAGGAGCAGCACGTCGAGCAGGCGATCAAGACCTTCAGCGCCAACACGCTCTCGGGCGTGCAGATCACCGAGCACTGGTACGCGCCGGACGGCACGGTCTACTCGCTGGCGATGCTGGATCTGGCCGCCTTCTCCGACGCGATGAGCAAGGCCAACGAGCTGTCGGCGGCGGTGCGTGACTACGTGCGCAAGAACGCCGAGAAGGTCCACATGGATCTCGAGGCCGAAGAGGCGAAGCGCGCCGGCAACTGAGCTGGACGTTTCGACCGGCGTCGGTAGCCGACGCCCCGGGGCGCCGCGGTCAGGAGCGCGGGTGGGCCTGGTCGTAGACCGCGAACAGGCGCTCGACGTTGACCGCGGTGTAGCGCTGCGTCGTCGACAGGCTGGTGTGGCCGAGCAGGGTCTGGATCTGCCGCAGGTTGGCGCCGCCGGCCAACAGGTGTGTGGCGAACGAGTGGCGCAGCTGGTGCGGGGTCACGTGCCGGCCGAGGGCGCGTAGCGCGGCCCGGTCGACGATCCGGGCGATGGTGCGGGCCGAGAGCCCCCGGCCGGCGCGGCCGACCAGGAACTGCGGTCCGGCGTTCGGCGGCCGAGTGGCGCGGTAGTCGCGCAACGCCGGCACGATACCCCCGGGGAGCGGCAGGTCGCGCTCCTTGCCGCCCTTGCCCAGCACCCGGGCGACGCCCCGCTCGAGATCGAGATCGTCGTCGCGCAGGCTGGCCGCCTCACTCAGGCGCAGGCCGAGCCCGTAGAGCAGCAAGAGCGCCGTGTGGTCCCGGCGGGCGGTGGGCGCGGCGCCGGGTGGGGGCCGCATCAGCTGCATCACCGCGTCGGCGTCGAGTGCTCGGGGCAGGGCGCGGGGCAGCTTCGGCGCGCGCAATGCCGCCGTCGGGTCGGGAAGCGCCGGCTGGTCGCGGCGTAGCCAGGCGAAGAAGCTGCGCAGCGCGCTCTGCTTGCGCGCCAGCGTCGTCGCCGCCTGCCGGCTGCCGTCGCTACGCCGGCACTGGCCGAGGAAGGCACGCAGCAGGTCCGCGCTCCACTGGTGCGGCTTTGGCCGCTTGCGTTCGGCTGCGAAGGCCGCGACCTGACGCAGGTCGGCGATGTAGCCGCGCGCGGTGTGGGCCGAGCAGCGCCGCTCCTGGCGCAGGTGAGCGGCGAAGGCGTCGAGCAGCGCGTCCATCGGCCGATCATACACCGGGTCGGCCGTACGGCGCAGGAGTTGGTCGTCCGGCCTGCCGATCAAGGTTCGGCGTCGCCCCGCTCGAGCTCGGCGGTGACCTCGCGCCACTCGTACGGTCGCCGGTACCAGGAGTAGAAGCTCCGGTCCGGCAGCGGCGGCAGCGGCTCGCCGAAGAGCTCGGCGAGGATGAGGCGCAGCGTGTTGACCGGGGTGATGGTGTCGACCAGCCGGGCGCGGACCGGCTCGGGGACGAGGATGGCGTTGAGGATGGCCAGCCGCTCGCTCGGCAACGGCATCTCGCGGCGGACCGGGTAATAGGCGGTCGAAGCGCTGCCGTGGTCCGCCTGCAGGATGATGATCGGCCGCGGGCCCGGCCGGGCGAGCAGATCGTCGACCACGGCGAGGATCCGCTGGTTCACGTAGCGCAGCTGCTCGACGTAGGCCGGCTTGTCGCGCCAGCCCCCGGTCTTCATCTTGAACTGCAGCGTCGCGGGGATCTGGGCGATCTCCCGGCCGCGGTGATCGAAGACGTACGGGTTGTGGGGCATCAGCAGGTGAAAGAAGGCGAAGGTCGGGCCGGGCAGGTCGGCGGCGGCCGGGATCTTCTCGAGGGTGAAGTGGTGGAGGTCGGCGACCCGCGGCGAGGCGACGCGTAGGGGCGTGCTGTCCATCAACACGCCGTAGAACTCGCGGCCGAGGATCGGCGAGTAGGCCCAGGCGACGTCGGCGGCGCGGCTCCGCTCGGTGCCGCTCCAGCTGGTCAGCACCGTCGCGTAGGTGTAGCCGTGGGCGCGCAGGATCCGGGCGACCAACGGATCGCGGATCTGGGCCTCGAACGGTCCCCGCTCCTTGGTCCGTGGGCCGAGCTCACGGTGCAACCGCGCGCGGTCCTCGTCGAGGTAGCGCAGGTTCAACGACGAGGCCAGGGACAGGAAGGTGGTCGGGTAGTTGCTCCACGAGCGCGCGCCGACCCAGAAGCCGCGCTCGGCCAGCGCCGCGAGGAACGGGGTGTTGTCGTAACTGTAGAGCTCGCGGAGAACATCGGCGCGGGCGTAGCCGTCGAGGATGATGTAGTAGATGTCCGGCCGCTCCGCGCTCGGCGGCGTGCCCGGCTGCGCCGGCGCCGGCACGACCCAGCTGGCGTACGGATCGTCGCTGGTGCCGAGCTTGCCGCTTCTGGCCAGCGAGACCAGCGAGGTGGCGACGACGATCGCCGAGGCGACGGTGAAGAAGCTGCCCAGCCCGGCGAGCGAGCGGCGCGTGCGCCAGACCCAGCGCCACAGCAGGGCCGCGCCGCCGAGGAAGACCAGGCCGGCGAGCAGGTGCACCACCGCCTCGTCGCCGGTGATCCGGCGGCGCAGCAGCCAGACGAAGAAGTTGCCGTAGGAGAAGAAGCCGACCACGGCGATCGCGGTGCACAACGCCGCCCGGTCGGCGTCGCGGCGCAGGAGGAGGAACAGGCCGAACAGCGCCGCGGCGCCGGCGAGGGCCACGGCGCCGGCGCTGCTGACCTGAGCCGGATCGATCTGGTCGGCGTTGTGGGCCCCGAGGTGCAAGACCGGCGCGACGGCGAAGAGGAGCGGATAGAGCAGGCGCCAGCGGCTCACCGGTCGCTCCGCGCGACCAGGTGGAGCAGGGAGCGCTTCGTGCCCTCGATCGGCACCTCGGCGGCGAGGGTGAAGCGGCGGGTCATCGCCGCGCGGATGCCGTCGGGCGTGTAGTCGGGGAAGATGTCGGCGCGGGTGGCGAGGAGCTTGTGCACCTGGGAGTCGTCTTTCGGCACCACCTCGAGGATCACCTGCCGGCCGACGGCGGCGAGCAGTTCGGCGATCTTCTCCAGCGGCGTGTTGTTGCTGATCGCCAGGTGGTGAATGAGGCCCAGCGCCAGGACCAGGTCGGCCGGGCCCCGATCACCGAGCGCCGGCCGCTCCCGGTTGTGCCAGCCGAGCCCGGGGCTCGGGTTGGTCAGGTCCTGCCAGAGCGGCAGCACGCCGCGCTCCCGGTTTTTGACCACCATCCGGTAGTTGGCCTCGACGCAACCCGGGTCGATGTCCCAGGCGACCGCGTAAGCGCCGTGGGCCGCGGCGATGCGGCTGAACCGACCGGTGTTGGCGCCCAGGTCCCAGACCAGCTTCGCGCCGCTCGCGGCCAGGAGCTGGCCGACCGCGCGCTCCTTCTCGGCCAGGCCCTGCTCACCGTAGTTGTTGTTCGCCTCGTAGTAGTCGAACCATTCGCTGCCCCCCGGCCGCCACTCGAGCTTTTCGACCCCACCCTTGAGGCTGTCGAGGATACCGAGCAGCCCGGTGCGGCTCACGGCGCCGGTGCGCGCCGGCGGCGCAGCGGCGTCGCCGGCGTGGCGCCGCTGGCTCTTCGCGTGGGCGTGGATGTGCAGGCCGAGCGACAGGGTCCAGCGGGTCCGGCCGGGCAACAGCCGGCTGGCCAGATCGAGCGGCACGCCGTCGATGTGCAAGCGGAGCAGCTGGCCGAGCCGGACTTCGACCCGGGCCATCAGCGCGAGCGGGGCGAGGAAGTGCTGGCAGAACTGACGGTAGGCGACCCACGGCTCGCCTTCGCGGTAGCGGGTGAACGAGAGCGTATCGATGAACACCGGCCGGCCGGCGACGAACTGCACGTTGTAGGCGCTCGCGTCCTTGAGGATCATCCCCCGGGCGAGCGCACGGTGTTGCACCTCGAGCGTGAGCCGCGCCGCGTCCTTCAGCTGGCTGAATGACCATTCGTAGGGGTAGGAGACGAACGGCACCAGGTCGGGGCGGAGCACGGCGATGGCCCCGGGTTGGGCGGCGAGCGCTTCGTCGACCACCTGGTGAGGGATGAGCAGCCCGGCGGCGTGCAGCTCCGCGCCGAGGCCGCTGGTCTCGAGCAGGCGCCAGTCCTCCGCGTAGGGCGCGTTGACCTGGCGATAGAGGACGCCCTCACGGCGGAAGAGAAAGCCCGAGGGATCGCGAAACGATCCCGGGAGGGGAGCCCCGTCCATCGTGCACTCTCAAGCCGGGGGGGGAGGGTCAACCGGGGGCGGCTTCGCGCCCGCGTCGGTCGCATCAACGGCGCCGCCGAAGACGCGGCGAACCAGGCGCTTCGCGGCGCCGAACCAGAGCTTGAGGGTCAACAGCGCCCCGAGGATGCTGGCGATCAGCATCTGCAGGATGAAGCTGCCGGTGCCGGGATCGATGTAGGCTTGCGCGTCGCGCGCGATCATGATCCAGCCGCAAACCACGACGAGCATCCATCTCGTGTTCATCGTCTCACCGTCCTCGCGTCGTTCGCCCGCGGCCCGCCGCCGCCTGGTTGCGGCGGGTTGTACCAGCGGCGGCCGCATCGCGCAATCGCCGGCGACCGCCGGTTGTTGTGCGGTGGTTGCGTGGGCTAGAAGGGTCTCATGGGTCGCCCTCTCTTGCTCGCGGCGCTGGTGCTCTCGGCCTGTCAGGTGACGCGGGTGCAGAGCCAGCCGATGGTGACCGTCGTCGATCATCTGTGCCACGACGGCATCGGGTTGGCGCCGTGCACGCAGTACGCGGAGACCTGGGCGGTCGAAACGGCGGGGCTGCTCGACCGCGCTGTCGCGGCCGGCTTCGCCTGCCAGGGGTCGCTGTGCGAGCTGGCGACCGACCTGGACGGCCGGCCGGTGCGGCTCCGCCTGGCGGTGAGCCCCCATAGCCTGTGGCTCGAGATCGAGCTGCCCCGCGGTCGTGGCGAGGACGCGCGGCGGCTGCTGCCGGCCTTCACCGAGATCTCGGCGCGGGTGCGCGGTCAGCTCGGCTTGCCGGTCGATCCGTCGCGCTGACGGCGGCGCCGGCCGCGGTAGTGCGGGTTCTTGCGCGTCTCGGGCACCGGCCCGGCCGGGCCGAGCGGCAGGCCGAGCTCGGCCGCCCAGCGGCTGAGCGCCTCCTGGGCGCGCAGCACCCGGGCGCGTTGGGTCTCGCTGCGGCGCGTCTCGGGGCCGAGCGGCGGAAACAGCCCCCAGTGGACGTTCTGCGGCTCGTAGGGGCGCCCGGGGGCGAGCCAGGCGCCGCGGACGTGGCCGACCAACGCGCCGAGCGCCGTCTCGGCGGGCGGCGGGGGCACCGCGCCGCGCTCGCGTTCGAGCGCGGTGAGCAGGCCGATCACCAGGCCGTGCGCGGCGCTCTCGACGTAGCCCTCGACGCCGGTCAGCTGGCCGGCGAAGCGGAGCGACGGGCGAGCGCGCAGCCGGCCGCGCGCGTCGAGCAGCGCCGGGGCGTTCAGGTAGGTGTTGCGGTGCACCGCGCCGAGGCGGAGGAACTCGGCCTGCGCGAGGCCGGGGAGGGTGCGAAAGAGCCGACGCTGGGCGTCGTGCTTCAGCTTGGTCTGGCAGCCGACCAGGTTGTAGGCCCGGCCGGCGCGGTCCTCGCGGCGCAGCTGGACGACCGCGTGCGGTAGCTCGTTGGTGCGCGGGTCGCGCAGGCCCACCGGCTTGAACGGGCCGAAGCGCAGCGAGTCCGGCCCGGCGGCGGCGATCACCTCGAGCGGTTGGCAACCGGCGAAGAAGCGCGGCTCCTCCCCGGGCTGCAGCGGCGCACACTCGGCGGCCAGCAGCTGGGCGACGAAGCGCGTGTAGGCCTCGTGGTCGAGCGGGCAGTTCAGGTAATCGTCGCCGCCCTTGTCGTAGCGCGAGCCGGCGAAGAGGACCGCCAGGTCGAGGCTGTCGGCGCTGACGATCGGCGCGATCGCGTCGTAGAAGTGCAGCTGGCCGGCGCCGGCGACGCGCGCCAGATCGGCGGCGAGCGCGTCGGCGGTCAGCGGGCCGGTCGCGACGATTGCCTCGACCTCGGGAGGGGGCAGCCGGTCGACGCGGGCGGTACGGCGGACGATTCGCGGGTGGCTGTCGATCGCCGCGGTGACCGTGCGGCTGAACGCCTCGCGGTCAACCGCCAGCGCCGCGCCGGCCGGGACCGCGGTCGCGTCGGCGGAGGTCATCACCAGCGAGCCGAGGCGGCGCATCTCCTCCTTGAGCAGCCCGACGGCGTTGAGCAGGCTCGCGGCGCGCAGCGAGTTGGAGCAGACCAGCTCGGCGAGGGAGTCACGGCTGTGAGCCGGTGAGCGGTCGGTCGGCTTCATCTCGACCAGCTCGACCTCGAGGCCGCGCCCGGCCAGCTGCCAGGCCGCTTCGCAGCCGGCCAGTCCGCCGCCGATGACAGTGATCCGGCCCATCAGAAGCGGTGGACTGCCAGGGCCAGGCGGGCACCGTCGAGCTCGAGCCGGTGGAGCATCAGCGCCAACGCATCGCTCTGCGCGACGGTGGGCTCGCTCTCGTCGCCGTGGAAGAAGAAGGAGACGGTGACGTCGTGCACCGGGTTGCCGGGGAAGGACCGCCAGGCGAGGCCGTCGCGCGAGGCGGCGAAGCCGATGCTCCCGCCCAGCGGTGGGGCGTCGTCGAGCGGCGGACCAAGGGCCTCGGCGGCGAAGAAGAGCCCGAACAGGCCATCGGCGCTGACCCCCAGCTCCGGGTCGTCGAGCCGGGACGGGTCGCGCCAACCGCTGCCGTCGATCTCGGCCAGGCCGAATGTCGCGGCCGGCCAGGCCACCGCCTCGAGCGTCGACGCCCAGCCCAGCCAGACGGCGGCGTGGTCGACCGCGACGGCGATCCCGATCCGGCCGCCGTGCGCGAGGGCGCTCGGCGCGCTGAGGGTGGCGAC
>JBFYZW010000061.1:0-4516 GCA_041309305.1 Deltaproteobacteria bacterium
GTCGCAGGCCAGCGCGGCCGCCGCGTCGTCGGTCGGCCGCTCGCGCAGGTAGACGCGCCAGGCGCTGACCGCGGCCAGCTCCTCCTCGTCGGCCATCGTCGCGGTCAGGCGCAGGCTCGCCTCCCGAGGAGTGACGCGCAGGCTCGTCGGGCGGGGCGGGGCGATCGTGTCGAGCCGCAATCGGACCCAGGCGCGCGGCTCGAACGGCCGCACCGTGTCGCCGACCTCGATCGTGCCGTCCTTGTTCTCGTCGAGCGCCATACACAAGGTGATCGTCCGCTCGAGCCCTGCCTCGCCGCAGCCGCCCTCGGCGGTGAGCACCGAGGTGGCGGTGAGCTCCGGCGTTTGCCCGGTGGCGTCCTCGAGGTCGTGCGGGATGCGCAGCGTGTCCGTGCCGAGGAAGAACGGATCGCTCGGCGACAGCGTCACCTCACCGAGCGCGGCGGCGTCGGTCGCGTTCGGCGCCTGGCCGGTGCAGGCGGCGTCGGCCGACGAGGCGCGCCAGACGCGCAGCGGGATGTCCTCGAAGTAGCCGGCCGGCGCCAGCGCGTAGCTCAGCTCGACGATGATCGGCTCCGGCGCGGTTGCGGTGCAGGCGGCGCGGTTGAGCGGCGGGGAGGCGACAAAAGCCTCCTCGAGCGAGTAGGCGCCGTCGGTCTCCGCGGTGGCGGTGGACGACTGGGCGTCGGCGACGGCCGGAGCGACGAGGAGCAACAGGGGGAGCGCGCGCATCGGAACCACCGTAGTTGGGCGTGGCCGGCCCGGTCAAGCCGGTGCCGAGCGACAATCGGCAAGTTCCGTACCAGCGCAGGACCACCTACCTCGGCGACAAGACTCGGTTTCGACGGCGGCGGTCGCGCTGGCGGCGTGACAAAAAGTCAACCCGGGGGCACAGATCGGCCGCGGCGGTGACAAGCTGTCGCTCGGCCTATCGGAGGACGTCGCGCGCGACCAGCTCCGCGATCTGCACCGCGTTGGTCGCGGCGCCCTTGCGCAGGTTGTCGGCGACGCACCAGAAGGCGAGGCTGTTCGGCGCGCTCGGATCGTCGCGCAGCCGGCCGACGAACGTCGCGTCCGTGCCTTCGGCCTCGAGCTGGGTCGGGTAGATCCCCCGCTCCGGTTCGTCCATCAGCATCACGCCCGGCGCTGCGCGCAGCAGCTCACGCGCGCGCGCCGCGCCGATCGGCCGCGCGAACTCGGCGAGCACGCTCTCGGCGTGGCCGTTGAATACCGGCACGCGCACGCAGGTGGCGGCGACGCCGAGCTCGGGCAGGGCGAGGATCTTGCGCGTCTCGAAGAGCATCTTCTGCTCCTCGCGGGTGAACCCGTCCGGCTCGAAGCTGTCGACCTGGGGGATGCAGTTGAAGGCGATGCGCTTGGGGAAGACGCGCGGCGCCACCTCGCGCTGGTTGAACAGCCCGCTGACCTGTTCGGCGAGCTCGTCGAGCGCGTGCTTCCCCTTGCCGCTCACCGCCTGGTAGGTCGAGACGATCACCCGGCGCAGCTCCGCCTCCCGGTGCAGCGGCGCGAGCGCGACGACCATCTGGATGGTCGAGCAGTTCGGGTTGGCGATGATGCGCCTGGCCGACAGGCCGGCCAGCGCGTTGGCGTTGACCTCGGGGACGACCAGCGGGACCTCCGGGTCGCGTCGCCACTGCGAGCTGTTGTCGATCACCACCGCGCCGCGGGCGGCGAAGGCCGGCGCCAGCTCGGCGCTCGCCTTCGCGCCGGCGGACATCAGGACGATCGCCGCGTCCTCAATCGCTTCCGGGGTCGCGACCCGCACGGTGTGCTCCGCGCCGCCAAACGTGACCGTGCTCCCGGCGCTGTTCGGCGACGCGAGCGGGATGAGCCGCTCGACCGGGAAGCCGCGTTCGCCGAGCACCGCGAGCATCTCGCGCCCGACCAGGCCGGTGGCGCCGACCACCGCGACCGTGAAGCTCTTCGCCATCTTCCGCAGCCTTTCGTCAACGTAGGTCGCACCTCCTTAGCAGAGATCTCTTGCTCGGGGCCATGCTCCGCGGTAGGGCAACGCTCATGGCGGTCAAGCGGCAGGAACTCCACACGGCCGGGCTCGACGATCCCCGGCGCAACTGGCTGCAGCAGGTGGTGCGGGTCACGACGCACCCGGAGTGGGGGCCGGCGCGGGTGCTGCGTTGGTATCCGGCCGCCGCCGGGCAGCCCGAGCGGCTCCGGCTGATGACCGCCACCCTCGCGGCGCCACAGATCGTCAAGGTGACCGAGGTCGAGGTCGTCTGGCCGCAGGCCGCTGGCGTTGCCGTCGGCGGGTGAACATTGTACACCGGTGCGGGAGACCACCGGGTGAAACCACCGCGCCATAGCCTCGCGCCGATACTCGTCGCCGCTCTGCTCGCCGGCTGTAGCGAGCAGACGCTCGCGCCCAGGGTCTGCGACCCGGGCGCGCTGCGCTGCCGGCCGGACGGCACCTACGACATCTGCGTGGCGAGCGGCACCGCCTGGGTGGTCTCCAGCTGCCCGGTCGGCGAGGCCTGCATCACCACGACCTGCGGCGGGGCTCACCTCTGGCCGGACGATTGCCGGCCGATCGTTTGCAATCCCGGGCGTCGGCGCTGCAACCCGACCGACAACGTGCGCATCGAGGTCTGCGACGAGAGCGGCACCGACTGGTGCTGCGTCGGCAGCTGCGCGGTGCCCCAGATCGACGGCGTCTGCTTCGACGGCCGCTGCGTCTCGGTCTGCAACACCGTCGAGAAGAGCTACCTCGGCTGCGACTACTACGCCGTCGACCTCGACAACGCCAACGTGCCCTGCGGTCAAGACGACGCCGGCAACCTGATCTACTGCGACGCGTCGGCCGCGCAGTTCGCGGTCGTGCTCTCGAACCCGGACACCGCCAAGCCGGCGGTCTACCAGGTGACCACCGGCCCGCCGCCACCGGCCGCCAGCCTGGCCGAGGAGTGCGCGACGCCGACGCACATCGCCGCCGCCGGCGTGCTGCCGCCGAAGGGGCTGGGCATCGTCGAGCTGCCCCGGCGCGACGTCAACGGCACGGTCAAGGCGAAGCTCGCCTACCGGGTGACCGCCAACGCGCCGATCACCGCCTATCAGTTCAACCCGCTCGAGAACGTCGAGGTCTTCTCCAACGACGCGTCGCTGCTCTTGCCCACCAACACCCTCGATCGCCGCTACTACGTGATGACGCGCGAGCAGACCTTCGACGACCTGAAGGGCTTCCTCACCGTCATCGGCGTCGAGGAGCAGCCGACCCAGGTCACCGTGACGGTCACCGCGCCGACCCTCGCCGGACCAGGGATCCCGGCGCTGCAGCCTGGCCAGTCGTTCACGACCATGCTCGAGCGCTACGAGGTCCTGAACATCGCCACCAACTGGATCGGCTCGGATCTGACCGGCTCGCTGATCGTCGCCGACCAACCGGTCGCGGCCTTCGGCGGCTCCGAGGCGGCCAACGCGCCGAACACCTCGCGCTGCAACCTCGACACCGGGCTGTGCGCCTACGACGGGCTGACCCCCTGCGCCTGCACGCCGGCCGAGGGGCCGCTGTGCAACCCGCACGCCAAGTGCTCGGCCTTCATCACCTGCTGCGCCGATCACCTCGAGCAGCAGCTCTTCCCGGTCGGCACCTGGGGCACCGCCTACGTCGGCGTCCGCTCGATGCCGCGCGGCACGATCGAGCAACCGGGGCAGGAGCTCGACGTCTGGCGCGTGCTGGCCGCCGAGGACCGGACGCAGGCCGGCGTCGAGCCGCCGTTCGTGCAGATCCCCGAGCTCCGCCAGGGCGAGTGGTTCGAGTTCGAGACCAACGAGGACTTCATCCTCACCAGCACCAAGCCGGTGCTGCTCGGCCAGTTCCTCGCCGCCGAGCAGGCGCCGAACCCGGGCTTCCAGGACGGGGACGCCCGCACCGGCGACCCGGCCTTCATCCTCGCGGTGCCGATCCGCCAGTTCCGCACCGACTACGTCTTCCTCGCCCCGAACAAGTACGCCGACGACTACGTCTCGATTGCCGCACCCGTCGGCAGCGAGCCGCGGCTCGACGGGGTGCTGGTCGAGTCGCTCGAGCCCGACGTCCGGCAGCTGCAGATCAACCCGATCGCCGGCACGCCGTGGTTGGCGCTGCGGGCCCGCATCGCCGACGGCTTCCACGTGCTCACCTGCCGCGAGCCGTGCATGGTGATGGTGCACGGCTACGACCAATACGTCTCGTACGGCTACCCGGGCGGGCTGAACCTCGAGGAGTGACGTCGCGCTGGCGACCGCCGCGGCACGCCTTTTTTTGACCCGGCATGCCGATTTGCTAGACTCGACGCGAACGACGTACAGACGGAGCAGGCGTGACCCGTGACGTGACCTGGCGACCGGTGCAGCGCCGCGCGGCGAGGCGGCTCCGGCCGCGCACCGGCCTGGTGATCCTGGCCGCGCTGTTGGGCGTGAACGTCGCGGTGATCCCCTCTCACGGTGATCCGCGCGCGCAGCTACCGGCAGCGCGGTCGGCCGCGCCCGCCGAGGCGGCGGG
>JBFYZW010000062.1:0-2817 GCA_041309305.1 Deltaproteobacteria bacterium
GATGCGCGCGTCACGGTTGATGAGCTGGGCGGCGAACTTCAGCGCCGGCACGTTGCCCCCGTGCCCGTTGATGATCAGGAGCTTGGTCACGCCCTGGCGCGCAACGGCGACGCCGATCTCGTAGACCAGCCGCGCCAGCGTGTCGGGGGCGACCGAGATCGTGCCGCTGAAGTCCTGGTGATGATAGGCGACGCCATAGGGGACGAGCGGCAGCACCAGCGGCCGGGGAATCGAGCAGGCCGCCGCCACCGCGCGGGCGAGGTAATCGGCGTCGTAGGCGTCGGTGTCGAGCGGCAGGTGAGGCCCGTGCTGCTCGATCGAGCCGACCGGCAGCAACGCGATGTCGACCTGCGCCAGACGCTTCTTCGCCTTTGGCCAGGTCAGCTCACCGAGCAGGTAGAGCTCGCCGAGGTCGCGCCCCTCGCGCGTCGCCCCCGGCGCCCGACCCTGACGCGGCGCCTCGAGATCGTACGGCGCGACGAACTGCGCATCGGTGAACGGATCGACCGTCGCCCAGAGTCGCCCGCTGCGCAGGCTCGTCCCCTCGGCGTGCTCGAGCAACAGCCGGTAGAGCGGCTGGCGCAGGTCGTTGGGGATGGCGTCGGGCGGCGAGCGCTCGGCGTCGAAGCGTAGCTGCATGACCTCGGGTCGGCGGTGCGGCCGGACGCCGGCGTAGGTCGGCGTGGTCACCAGGCCGCGCTCGCTGAGCATCCAGGCCAGGTGCTCGGCGCCGGCCTTCTCCTGGTGCAGCTCCTGCGTCGCCAGGTCGGCCAAACCCTTGTCGATCTGCTCGGCGGTATAACCGCAGGCGCTCGGGCTGACGCCGATCGCCGAGAGCATGCCGATGATCCGCCGGCACTTCTCGCACTTGCCGCACGGCAGGACCCGCTCGCCGGCGGTGTGCGTGGCGTGGCAGGAGACCTGGTGGCGGAGCAGCGCCGGGTAGCGCTCGGCGAGCGTCTTCTCGATCAGGAGCTCCGACAGCGGCCTGAGCAGCGAGAACTGGGCGATGCTCCAGCGCTTGGCCGAGAAGTAGCGGCTCATCATCTCGTCGAAGAACCGACTCTGGTCGTACAACCCGCCGTAGTGGGGGATGCCGCGGTGATTGAGCCGCAACGAGGTGTCGTACTCGTCGCCGATCACCAGCCGGCCGACGCCGCGCTTGAGCAGCAGTGGCAGCGCGCCGAAGATGAACACCGCCACCGTCCACAGCCGGACCGGGTAGATGTCGGCGCGGACGTTGGCGAAGTCCTGGCGTACGAACGACAGGTGGCGGAGCATGAACGAGAAGACCCGGTCGGCGTTGGTCCATACCCGCGCGGTACGCGGCACCTGGCCGCTGAAGTGGCGGAAGGCATTCAGGGCGGTGAACCAGTGCCGGCCGGACTCGTTGACGAAGATCGGGTGCGTCTCCCGCCCGAGCTCGTCGAGCAGGCCGTAGGAGAGCAGGCTGTCCTTGCCGCCGCTGGAGAGCACCGCGTGCCGGTCACGCTCGACCCGCCAGGGCAGCGCGATCTTGCCCGGCGGCTCGTCGAAGGCCAGCTCCGCCTGGGCGTAGTTGCGCCGCTTGACCACCGGCAGCTCGGCCAAGGGCGGCAGGATGAAGGGGTTGGGCCGGAGCAGCTTGTTGACGTAGATCTCGCGCGCCGTGTTGTGCAGCGCGTTGTTGAGGAAGCGGCGGTCCTGCGCGTCCAACAGGCCGTGCAGGACGATGCGCCGGCAGAACAACCCGTAGTTCAACGCCACCTGCGCGGCGGCCACCGCCGCCAGGTTGCGGTGCGCCGCGTCGGCCGGGTCGAAGACGTCCTCGTCGAAGCGATAGGCGAGCTCGGTCTCCTCGACGGCGCCGCCACGATGGACGCGGTAGACCGCCGCCAATTTGCGCTTCTCGAGCCGGGGCTCGCTGACCTCGAGCGCGTCGATGCAGAGCAACGGCGCCAGCTCGGGCGCCAGGGGCTCGGTGACCTGTTCGTTCTGCCGCTCGGGCATCAGACCCTCGCCTGCCGTTCGAGGTGGGGCCGCAGGACCTCGACCAACCCGGCCGCGCCGACGCCGAGCACGTCGAACGCCGGCAGGCCGGTCTCGGCGCTGATCGCCCGGCAGACGCCCGGCAGCTCGCCGGCGCTGAGCCGCTCGCGGTTGACGGTGATCGCCACCACCGGTTTGCCGGAGACCACCTCGACCGCCTGGATCTGCCGCGGCAACGGGTGCATCGGGCAGTCGGGGAAGCCGTCGTAGCAGGTCCGGGTCGGGGCGTGCTGCAGCACGACCAGGTGCGGTCGGCCGGCGGCGAGCAGCTCGAAGCCTCCCGGGTAGGCTGGGTTGAGCAAGCTCCCCTGCCCCTCGAGCACGATCACCTGCGGGCGCTCCGCCTCCCACGCCTGCCAGACCGCGTGCTCGATCTCGCCCGAGATGAAGTCGTTGACCAGCGAGTCGAGGATGATGCCGAAGCGCGCCCCCTGCAGCCAGGCGGTCTGCCCGGTGCCGACCAGCTCCGCCGAGATGCCCGCAGCGCGCAGCGCGTCGACCAGCAGCCAGGCGGTGGTGCGCTTGCCCACCGCCGAGTCGGTGCCGAGCAGCGCGACGCGCAGCGCCCCGACGTCGTTGATCTTGCCGCAGAAGAAGTGCAGCTCGCTGCGCGGCGGGGGCTTGCGTACGTCGCGCAGACGCACGCCGTTGCGCGCCGCGAGCGCCGAGAGCTCGGCGTCCTCACTCAAGAAGTCGTGCAGCCCGCAGTCGACGTGCAGGCCGAGCTCGATCGCGTGGCGCACGTCGGCGCGCCCCGCCTCGCTCAGGCGCCCGCCGTCCGAGATCGGA
>JBFYZW010000063.1:0-18799 GCA_041309305.1 Deltaproteobacteria bacterium
CGGCCCCGCCGCCGCGGATGTGGTTGTGCAGCACGACGATGTCGTTCCCGGCGTTGCCGATGAGCTCCAGGCCGTGACTCAACGTGCCGACGCCGGCGCTGATCAGGTTCCCGACCACGAAGCTGCCGTTGGCGAGCACCGCCTCGCTCTCGGTGGCGCGCAGGCGGAGCCCCACCGACCGGACGGTGCCGGCCGCGCTCGAGCCTCCGCCGGCGAAGCGATTCCCCTCGAGCCAGTAGGAGCGCGCGGCGTCCGTGCCGAAGAAGCCGGCGGAGAAGAGGCTGCCAGCGCCGCCGGTCACCTCACAGCCGAAGAGTTGCACCTCGCGGACATCCCCCTCGATCTCGAGGCCGTAGCTCGAGCGACAGGCGTCGCCGCCGGTGGCGACCAGGCCGGTCAGGCGCGTGAACATCGACAGGCCGACCAGCCACACCCCGCGGCTCGTGGTCGTCGCCGGATCGCCGCCGCCGCCGCTGGCCGTGCCCCCGTCGAGGACGACGGTGTTGTCGCCGATCAGGTGAAGCCCGGTGGATGCCTCGGCGCGCCCGCCCGCGGCGCTGGCGTCAGACCAGCGCAAGTCGATCCCGGTGGCGACGAGACCCACCGAGCTGCTCCCGGCGCCGACCGCGGTGTCGCCGCCGGTGATCGCGACCTCTTCGACCAGGAGGTGGCCGCTGGCGGCGCGGGCGTCGATTCCGACCGACCGCGTGATCGCCGGCCCCCCGTCGATGCGACCGCCGGTGACCTCGAGCGAGGATTCGGGGATGAGGAGCACCCCGGCCGCCGTCGGCGAGCCCGTCGAGTCTGCCGCGGCGCCGACGATCTGAGGGTCGGTGAGATCGGCGCGGGAGGAGATCTCCATGCCGATCGCGACGCCGTCCAACGGGTTGGTGATGTCTCGGTCGAAGGCATCGCCCCCACTGATGGTGTCGCGCACGCTGCGCAGCGGCCCGCGGCTACGCACGCCAATCGCCACCGCCGCGTGGCCGCCCTGGTAGAGGTTGTCGCGGCTGAGCACCGCGCCGAGCGAGAGCATGCCGACCGCCTCGATCGCGTCGTGGACGCCGAGCACCCCGAAGACGCCGTTGCGCTCGAACAGCGGCACCGAGAAGGTCTGCATCAGGACAGGCGTGGCGATGCCGAAGTAGTAGCCGCTGGTGCAGCCGGCGGCGCAGCCGACGATCTCGGGGTTGTCGTGCACCCAGACGTCCCCGTAGACGTAGCCGAGCGCGTAGCTCAACTCGGTGCCCGCGCCGCCCTCGAGCTGCGGGTTTTCCGCGATCTCGGTGCGCGTGCCGGCGCCCTCGCGGGTGCCCACAATCATGCCGGCGACGAAGCGCGCGCGGCCGCCGCGGATCCGGTTGCGGACGACCCGTGCCAACCCGGAGCGGAGGTCGAGGCCGTCCGCCTGCAGCAGCGCCACGCCGCCGTTGATCTCGTTGCCCTCCACCAGGCTCTCCGCCTCGGTGTCGGGGTCGTCGTGGACGATCTCCAGCCCGATGGCGTGCTCAGGTGGCGCGGCGAGCGCCTCGGGTGCCCCCACCAGCAGGTTGTCGACCACCTCGACCGCGGCGTTGTGCGCCCGCACCGCGATTCTCCTCGGCTCGGCCGCCGCCGCCTCGGCGGCCTGGATGTCACAGCCGTCCAGGCGGACGCCGCTGGCGGTGATCTCGACCCCGGTGGCGCTGCTGAAGCGGATCGGCGTGCGCGTCCACGCGCCGTCGGGTCGCTCCCAGGTGACCGGGTCGAAGCCGCAGGCGAGGCTCAACGTCACCCCGCTGGCGCCAGCGTCGTCGTCGAGGACCAGCGCCTCGTCGCGCTCGTAGACCGCGCCGGTGGTCGCCAGGCGCAGCAGCGGCGCGACCTCGTCACCGCCAGCGATGCGCGCCCGCAGGTTGGCCATCGCGTCCTCGAGCGTCGCGCAGGCGTGACCGGGCGCGCCGCAGTGGCCGTGCCGCGCGCCGGCCTCGCCGTAGCCGGTGCCCTCCCAAGAGGAGGTATTGGCCACGTCACCGCCCCGCTCGTCCAGGATGACGACCCGAAGCCGGTAGGTGGCCGTCGCGCGGCCATCGGTGACCGAGAGCGTCACCGGCACCTCGAGGTCAGCGGGACCGCCAGCGTAGATCGCGCGATCGACGGTGACCCTGGGCTCGGCGCAGCCGGTCGGCAGGATGAGGCCGTCGGGCAAGCCGGCCGCGCTCCAGGCGCAGCTGAGCGGGTCGGCGTCCGGGTCGGTCACCGGCGCGGCGAGCAGCGCGGCGCTGTCCCCGGGGAAGACCGACACCGGGTCGATCGGCGCGGCCTGCGGCGGCCGGTTCCGGCTCTTGGCGTTCCGCCCATCCCCACAGCCGGCGAGCCACGCCCCCGAGAGCAAGATCGGCAACGCCGCGAGCACGATCGGGGTCACGAGCGCGGTTGTCTTCCCCAGGGTCATCTGCGTCTCCGTTCGTTCCTCTGTTGCGTCATACCTGACACCGACCGGGGTGCAAGCAGATCACGTCCCCGGTCGCGTCGTCCGCCCCCCACCGGCGGCGACGGCGCGGCGCAGCTCGCGGATCTCCCCCTCGAGGCGCTCGAGCGCCGCCGCCAGATCGGGGGACGGCCCGGGCTCGAGCTGCGCGGTGCCGAGCTCCTGCATCGTCGAGACGATGATGCCGATGAACAGGTTCAGGATGGTGAAGGTCGCCAGCACGATGAACGGGATGAAGAACGCCCAGGCCCACGGGTGCGACTCCATCAGCGGGCGGACGATCCCCATCGACCAGCTCTCGAGCGTCATGATCTGAAAGAGCGTGTAGAGGCTCTTGCCCAGCGTCCCGAACCATTGCGGGTGGGTCGCGCCGAAGAGGTTCGCCGCCAGGACCCCCGCCGTGTAGTAGAAGATGGCCATCACGGCGACGACCCCGGCGAGCCCGGGGATAGCGTGCAGAAAGGCCGCCACCACCCGCCGGAGCTGCGGCACGACCGTGAGCAGCCGCAGCACGCGTAATACCCGCAGCGAGCGGAGGACGGCCCACGGCCCTGCTCCCGGCACCAACGCGATCGCGACGACCGCGAAGTCGAAGACGTTCCAGCCGTTGCGCCAGAACCGCCCACGGTAGGCGAGCAGCTTGCCACCGAGCTCGGCGATGAACACCGCCAGGCAGGCGAGGTCGATCGCCCGCAGCAGCGGGCCGATGGCGCTCGACAGCGCGGCGTCGGTCTGCAAACCGAGCTCGACGGCGTTGACGAGGATCACCACGGTCACGAACGCCTGCGCGCGTGGTCCGTCGACCCATCCCGCGAGCCGGCGTCGCCACGCCGCGACGTCCTTGGCACCGACAAGACGTTCCAGGTCCTCGTTGCTCATGGTGATCCTCGCCTCGCGCTGGGCGTCGACGTTGCCACGCCCGCCGACCGGCGACAAGGCCGAGCGCGGCGCCGACGCCCGCGCGCCGATCACGGCGGTTTGTCTCGCACGGCGTCGATGAGCTAGCCTGTGCCGATGAGCGAGAAGACGCCCCCCAGGTCGCGGCGCCGCCGGTTGATGCCACGGCGTCGCGGAAAGCCCGGAACGCCGCCGGGCACCCTGACCCCGAATCCACAGGCGCCGCCACCGACGATCCGGGTGGTCGCCTACGGGCCGACGACCCACGACGAGGCGACGTTGACCTCGGTCGCCGAGCTGCGCGGTTGGCTGACCCGCCCCGGGTCGCTGTGGGTGGACGTGGCCGGCCTCGGCGACGTCGACGCGATCCGCCAGCTCGGCGAGCTGTTCGGGTTGCACCCGCTGGCGCTCGAGGACGTCGTCAACACCCATCAGCGGCCGAAGCTCGAGCAGTACGGCGAGCACCTGTTCGCGGTCGCCCGGATGCTGCACGATCAGCAGAGCCTCGAGTCCGAGCAGCTGGCGCTGTTCGTCGCCCCGCGCTTCGTCGTCACCTTCCAGGAGCGGCTGGACGACGACCTGGCGCCGGTGCGCGAGCGCCTGCGCCGCCCCGGCAGCCTGGTGCGCGAACGCGGCACCGACTACCTGGCCTACGCGATCCTCGACGACGTCGTCGACCACTACTTCCCGGTGCTCGACCGCCTCGGTGAGCGGCTCGAGGGCCTCGAGGAGCGGATCACCGAGGGCGGGGGCGCCGAGCTGCTCCACCAGATCCGCGACGTCAAGCACGACCTGCAGGTCGTCCGCCGCGCCGCCTGGCCGCTGCGCGACCTGCTCAACGCCGCGCTGCGCGAGACGAGCGCCCCGGTCACCGCCGAGACGCGGCTCTACCTGCGCGACTGCCACGACCACACCGTGCAAGCGATGGACCTGGTCGAGACCTACCGCGAGATCGCCAACGGCCTGATGGATCTCTACCTCTCGACCATGAGCTACAAGACCAACGAGGTGATGAAGGTCCTGGCGCTCATCGCCACCATCTTCATCCCGCTGACCTTCGTCGCCGGCATCTACGGGATGAACTTCGATCCCGCCTCTTCGCCCTGGAACATGCCCGAGCTCGACGCCTACTGGGGCTACCCGCTCGTCCTCACCGCGATGGCCGCGGTCGGCGCGACGATGGTCCTCTACTTCAAACGACGACGCTGGCTGTGACCGCGCCGCCCGCCGCTGGTCCCTCGAGTGACCACCAGCGGACCACGCTCGCGGCGATCGGCCGGGGCAACTCCCCGAAACTCGGCCGGCGTTCGCTCCCGACGCCTGGCACTCCCCCTGCATCCCTGGGCTGGGTGAGGTCCTCTCTGGTCACCGGGAGGTCATCGTGAGCCCCTTCACCTCCGGCCCGCCCGGCCGCGGATGGTCATCTGTCGCTGCTCTGGCGCTCGCGGTCGCTGGCGCGAGCTGCGACCTCGGCGGCGCGTCCCAGGGCCCGTCGTCTATCGCCGGCGATCCGGAACCGCGGACCCTCCCGGCCGACCAAGACAGCGGCCAGACTGACGATGTCACCGGCTCGGACCCGGTGCCGAGCGATCCGGCCGCAGGGGACGCCGACGTTGGCGACCCTGGGGTCGACAGCGATGGACCACCGTTGCCGAGCTCGCGCGGTTGGAGCTTCGTACGCAGCCAGCCGATGCTCATCGCCGGGCTGTTCGTCGTGCTCGGTCCGCCGCCGGGCGAGTGGGTCGACGACTACTTCGACGGCTTCGGCGCGAACGCGCTGCACCTGTGGGAGACGGGTCTACCCGACGAGCTGGCCAGCTTCACGCAGCACCGCGCCGGGGCGCGCTGGCTGTCCTGGACCCAGGCGGACGGCACCAGCCGGGCCAACGGCCTGCTCGCCGGTGGGCTCGGCGCCGCGCATCCCGGACGGATCGGCTACCAGGTGAGCGACGAGCCGCGCACCGCCGAGGACGTCGCGGCGATCGGCGCCGGCGTCACGGCGCTGCGCGCCCACGATCCGGAGGCGCTGCTGGTGGTCAACTTCATGGGCAAGTCGGGCGCGCTCGGCGAGCTCGCCGGCGCCAGCGTCGATCTCGACGTCTTCAGCTATGACGACTACGACCGCGGCAACGACAGCTACCGCTCGCTCGCCGCATTCCGCGCCCTCGGCCTCGCGCACGACAAGCCCTACTGGCGCTACCTCAACGCCTACCGCGGCGCCGACCAGGAGGACGTCCACAGCGAGTCGGACCAGCGCTGGGACGCCTTCTCCGGCCTGGTGTTCGGCTACACCGGCCACACCTGGTTCCTCTACCAGGTGGCCGAGAGCCACGACCTGTTCCCGATCGTCTTCGCGGCCAACAACTCCTACACGACGGCGAAGACCGGCGCCTGGACGATGCTGGCCACGATCAACCGGGAGCTCGAGAACCTCGGCCGCGCGGTCACGCAGCTGGTCAGCACCGACGTCCGCTTCGTGCCGGCGCTCGACTTCCTGCTCCCCGAGGGCGTCGCCAGGTGGCAGCCGGGCGCTGGGGACGATCCGTTCATCACCGGGATCGGCGGCGCCCCGGGGGAGCTCTTGCTCGAGCTGTTGGTCGGCTTCTTCCGCGACGCGCGCGGCGCGCGCTATGTGATGATCCAGAACGTCCGGCACAACCACGGCGACTGGCCGAGCAACAACGACGACGCGGCGACCATCCGGGTCAGCTTCGATTTCTCCGCCGCGCCCGCCACCACCAGCCGCGCCCAGCTCGAGACGCTCGACGCCAGCGACGGCCTGGTGAAGACCTTGCCACTCGCCGGCAGCGGCGAGCTGCGCTCGCTCGAGGTCCGGCTCGCCGCCGGTGATCCGGTGCTGTTCAAGTACGACGACGGCCGGCCGTTCGCGCTCGGCCCCTGAGCCGGCAGCAACGCCCGCGGATCAGTCGCGGCTCCTCGAGCGCTGGGACGAGCTCGGTCGGGCGATGAGGTCGGCGCTGAAGGCGTCGAGCCGCCCGCGGATGCGCCAGATGCGCAGCTTCATCTCCGGCTTGCTGCCCAGGAGCGTGTCGACCTCCTCCGACAGCGAACGCAGCTCCGCCGAGGTGAGCAGCACCGGCTCGTGCTTCAGCTCGACGCGGCTCACCGGCAGCCCGGGGAAGTGGTCGAGCAGCGACGGGGTCAGCACCAACAGCTCGATGTCGGTGTCGCCCTTCTCGGTGCGGGTGATGCGCAGCGGGTAGTAGACGCTGTCGCTGCGAAAGCGGTACTGGATCGCCTCCTGGGTGTTGGGCGACGTGCCCAGCTCGACCACGTCGAAGACGAACCAGACGAAGCCGTCGGCGAGGTACTCGCCGACGACCTGCCGCAACGGCGCGGGGATCTCCGGCGCCTCCACCCCTTGGCTCTTCAGCGCGGCGTTGACCCAGTCGACGAACCCGGCGGCGTCCTTGACGTGCGTCACCGAGATGTCGTGCGCGCCGATCTTGGCGTGGAAGGTGATCTCACCGGCGGGCTCGTCCTGCTCGTGCCCACCGTTGCGCCCGCGGGTGGCGGTACGGCTCTTCGCGCGCTGCCGGCTGTTGATCAGCCGGACCGCGCGGCGGAAGATCTCGACGTCACCCTTGGTCACCTTCGGCTCGGCCGGCAGCGGCAGGACCTGCAGCACCTTGGTCGGCGCGGAGGCGCGCATGTCGGTCGAGAGGATCAAGATCTCCTCGTTGCCGTCCCAGGCGATCATCGCCCGCTGGTTCGGCTCGAAGATCTCGACCTCGGGCCGGAAGGGGATCGAGCCGCGATCGGCGTGGGCCGGCGAGGTGACGACGACGCAACCAACCAGAGCGGCAAGACAACGACCAGGTGACATGGGATCCTCCCGCGGAATCGCGAGAGCATAGGCGATCGGCGCGGGGGTGTCACCGGCGGAGACGACGGGCCGTTTGATCGCCGACCGTCGGTACGACATCGGGCGCCCATTGGCAGACCTCCACCAATTCCCGATGAGTCGTGGGGCGGCGACCGCGCCGACAGGCGGCGAAGGGGGGCTGCGCACAGGCCCGCGCAGGCCGGGATGTGATGCCTCACATTCACACCCCGGCCGTCTGTCGTAAGTGTTGCCCTGCGCTCAAGGCACCGCGCGTGTTATGCCGAGCAGGCCGAGCACAGCCCCCCGAGCCGCCCGAGGGGCGGTCGCCTACCGGCGCTCCTGGTTCACACCCGCCGACGGGTGAGCGGCTCATCGCCGCCGGACGATGCTCCCGGCGCGGTTGACCACCCACGGGGCGCCGGGTCGCGGTCTACCAGTACCAGCCCCAGTCGTTCCCCGTGGCCCAGGCCGGGTAGGCGAAGCAGGCCACGCCGGCGAGCTCCTCCTCGCTCGCCGCCATCAGCTGCCGGGGCACGTACTCCGCCACCTGCTCCGGATGGGTGGTGCAGTAGAAGTCGTGCTCGGTCTGCGTCAGGCGGGCCGCGACCTCCACCGGGGTCAGCGCGCGCAGGTTCTCGCCCTCAGCGTCCCAGGTGACCCCGGTCTCACTCTGGGCGAAGACGATGCTCATGCCGATCGCCTGCGGTTCGCCGAGGCAGTCGATCTCGAGGCTGGTGGGCGCGTCGACCTCGGCCGGGGCAAACAGCGCGGCGCGATCCGGCAGCGTCGTCACCCGACAGCGGGTCGAGAAGCGATCGATGCGCGCGTGCCGGTCCTGGTCGTCGAAGCGGTAGCCGTGGCTGGCGACGAAGATCTCCTCGACCACCGTGCTGCTCCACAGCCCGGGGTCGTCCTCGCGGCCGAGACTGAGGCGATGGACGCTGCTCTCGCCGAAGGCGAGGGCCAGATCGGCGCTGACGCCCACGGTCCTGACGATCGGCTCGGACAGCTCGAGCGTCCCCATCGACAGGATGTCGCCGGCGGAGATCTGGGAGATCGAGAGCAGGAAGCTCGGCGCGTGCGTGACGTGGTGGTAGCCGACGAACGGGGCGAACAACCGCTGCGAGGCGCCGTCCAGGCGCAGCGCCTGGTCGTCGTCGCCGAGGTAGGTCTGGCCGAGGGAGTTGAACTCGGTGCCGAGGATGAGGTTGTCGAGCTCGGCGGCGTCCTCGCGAGCGTGCAGCGTCAGCTTCTGCAGGCTGCGGGTGTAGCCGCCGCCGACCGGGATGCTCACCTGCCCCGGGGCGAGGTAGCCGTGCAGCGAGGCGATGATCTGCGTGTCGGTGCCCGGCATCGTGAACTGGTTGTTGACCAACGGCCGGTAGGGCTGGGCCAACGACAGGCTGATGACGTCGGTCCACCCCCACGCGGCGGCGCGCTTGGCGATCATCGCCCGATCGCCGGCGTAGCGGATCAACGCCTGCTCGGCGTACCAGCTGTCGCCCCAGGCGCCCATCGGCCGCAGGTGGGCGGTGCGCACCGCGCTGTTCCCCTCGAGCCGGAAGGTGTGCAGCTCGCCGCTGGCGAGCACGTAGAGGTAGCCGTTCTGGAACTGGATGTGATCGGGCTTGCTGATGTGGCCGCTCAGCTCGAACGGCATGGGCGCGAAGGTGAGACTGACCGCGCTCTCGCCGGTCGCCAGGTCGAGATCGAACAGCGTGTCGTCGAGGCGCGAGAACGCGCCGTCGGCGAAGCGGTAGACGATGTAGCGGGTCTTCTTCTCGTCGCGGTAGACCGGATAGCTGCCGCTGTAGGTCTCGTAGGCCTCGCAGCGGCCGACCCAGTACTGGGAGCAGCTCTCGCCGGTGCGAACGTAGATGTACTGGCTGATCTGCGGTGCCGCCTGCTGAATACAGGCGGCGAGCGACTGGCCGTTGCAGTCGTAGTCGCCCGACGGGGCGGGCGGGACGTAGTCGGGGTTGGGCCGGCGCTCGTAGACCGGGTAGCAGCGCGTCTGCTGGTACCAGTGCGGGTTGTAGCTGACGCAGCGCTGACGCGTGTAGTTGACGATGTGGTCGACGAAGCGATCGGTGCCGCGCTGCGGGATCACCAGGTAGCGATCACTGGCGGAGAGGAAGTCGTGGAAGCTCTGATAGGAGTAGACGTGTTGCCCGGCGACCGGCGGCTCGCCCTGGTCGACGACGGTGGCCTCGAGCGCGCCGATGTCGTCGTTCTGGAACTCGTCGATGAACACCGGGTCGAGCGACGCGCCCCAGCGTAGGACGTTGAGCCGCACCGCGCCGGTCGCCTGCCACCAGCGGTGCGTCGACGGCGGCGGGCAACCGTCCTCCGGGCACTCGACCGGGCTCTCGAGCACCTCCTCGCGCTGCTCGAAGACCTTGGTGTAGACCGCCAACGCCTGCGCGACGTCGTCGCTGAAGCTGCGCGCGTCGAGGATCCGCTCCTGAGCCAGAAACGGCGCGTCCACCAGCGTGAAGGTGTCGGCGTCGAAGCGGAAGTGCAGCAGCGCCGCGCCGTGGTGGTACGCCTCGCCCGCCCCGTTGACGTTGATGACGAAGGTGTTGCCGCGGGCGAAGAAGTTCATCGGTTCGCCCGGCAACTGGAGCGCGCAGGAGACCTGAGGCGCTTCGCCGGTCAGATCGACGACGAGCAGGCCGTGGCTCTTGGACAGGAAGACCGCGTACCCGTCGCGGTAGCCGACCAGATCGGGCCGCTCGATGGTGACCTCGCCGCCCGCTCCCCGCGAGTTGGCGTCGGACTCCGCGCACGGCGGCCAGTCGGGCTGCTCGTCGCCGAACTTCGCGTCGAAGAGCTTGGGCTGGCCCTCGTCGATGAGCTGGCGGACCGTGTGCCCCCAGCGCACGCCGCCGAGTAGGTCGCCGACCTCGCTGAGGAGCGCCTCGTTGGCCGTCGGACAACGGCGCCCGAACAGCGGGTCGTTGGCGGCCACCTCGTTCCAGAACTCCTCGGTGGTCAGGTAGGTGCCGGCGATCGGCAGGTCGATCGTGTCGGTGAGACTCACGCCAAGGCGGCCGGGGTCGAAATCGCGTAGCCGCGGCCCCGAACCAGCGCCGGGCCCCTCGCCACCACAGGCCACGGCGGCGAGGATCACCCCCACCGCAGAAAGGCCGGAGAAACGTCGCCACGAGACCATTATTAAGGAGGTGAAGCTCGAGCTCATTGGTCGTCCTCTCCCGCCCGCGAGGGCCCTGCGGGCTTCAAGTACGCCGACGAGAGCGAAAGCCGTACCAACCAGAACGATGGTTAAGATATTGAATCTTATATATAATCAAGAGAACGCATCCGCGGGTTTGTCAACGAGAGGCGACAGTTGTCGAGCTTCTGGATACGCCGGTTGGCTGGCAGGGTAGCGTTCTCCGCTCGTCTACGGCTGCCGCGGCCCCGCGAGCCCGCCCCGGTTGGCGGCGACGCAGCGCCGCGCTGCAGCCGAGGTCACGGTGCCGCGAGACCGTGGGCCTGCAGGCGCGCGGCCGCAGGGTTGTCGACCAACAGGTAGGCGCCGGTGCCCCCCGTGCCGAGGCCGAGCAGCGCCGCGGCCACGGCGCTGACCACCAGGCCCAACGTCCGGCCGGTGATCGCGTCGAGCTTGGACTGGGGGGTGGTGCGCAAGTCGAGGTTGTCGAGCCGGCGGTCATTGTCGTAGGCGAGGTAGTACAGACCGCCGGCGAGCAGCGCCAGCGCGCCGCCGCCGGCCGTGAGGCCAACGCCGAGGCGCCGGCGAGCCACGGCCTCGGCCTCGAGCGCGGTGATGCTGTCGGCGCGGACACGCAGGCGCGTCTCGCCGCCCGGCGCGAGGTCGATCCGCTCGCTCCACGGGATGAGGCCGGGCCCGAGCACGCTGACCTCCTGGCGGCCGGCGTCCTTGACCACGACCGGCTCGACCGGTGTGCGCCCGATCAAGCGACCGTTGACGAACACCTCGGCGTCGGTCGGTTGGTCCCACAAAACGATGCGCCCGACCACGCCGAACAGCGGCGGGACGGCGCGGCGCACCCCATCGAGCAAGGCCGCCGGCTCCTTGGCGGTCGTGACCGTCTGCTGGCCGAGGCCGCGGCGGTTGACCAGATCGACCCGTCGCACCGAGATGACGTACGCGTCCTCGGTCACGCGCACCGTACCGGTGACCAGCTGCTGGACCGAGAGCAGCTCGCCGGCCTGAACCACGCAGCGCTCGTCGCCGCAGCCCATCAACTGCTGGAGCTGGCCGAGCTGCAGCACGGCGCGCAGATCGGCGGCGGTGACCACCTCGATGCCGGCCAGCTCGCGGACCCCCTGGCTCATCACCTCCTCGGCGCCAGCGCGCAGCTCCTCGCTCAGCTCACCGCCGTCGATGCCGAGCACCGCCAAGCGTGGCTTCAGGGTCGGCGGCGCCGCCGGCGTGAGCGGCGCGACCGCGGGCGCCTGGACTTCGACCGGCGCTGGCGCCGGAGTCGGAGTCGGCACTGGCACCGGGGCCGGCGCGACCACGCGCGGCCGGCCCTTGGCCGGACGTTGGCCTGGCCTCGCCTGGCCAACCGCCGCGGCTGGGCTAAGGAGAGCGATCGCAACGATCCAGCTGAGGCGAGCGAATGCCATGGGCACGAGTCTAGCGGCTCTCGGTCGCCGAACAAAGGCGTTGCGCGCGGTGGGCTGACACAGCGATGGCCCCCGCCGAACCCGAGAGGGTATAGTCGTCGGATGCGACGTTGGCTCATCGTCCTCCTCGCCGCCTCCTCCTGCGTCCGCCTCGACGTCCAGCAGCGCAGCAACGCGCCGCCGGTCGCGGACGCCGGCGAGGACTTCGCCGCCGCCGGCGGCGAGCAGGTGAGCTTGACCGGGTCGAGCCGCGATCCGGACGACGACGCGACGACCGTGCGCTGGAGCCAGCTGGCCGGTGACCCGATCGAGCTGTCGAGCTGGACTGCGCCCGAGGTCACCTTCCTGGCCCCGCCGCGCGCCCAGACGTTGGTCCTGCAGCTGGTCGCGAACGACGGCGTCGTCGACAGCGAGCCGGACCTCTTGCGCATCGCGGTCGTCTTCAATCAGCCGCCGATCGCCAACGCCGGCGAGGCCGCCGAGGTCCCCAACCTCCAGCCCGTGCGTCTGCTCGGCGGCGGCGCCGATCCGGACGGCGATACGATCACCAGCTACCAGTGGAGCGTCGTCTCGGGGCCGGCGGGCGCGGAGCTCACCGGGCTGTTGTCGGCCGCGGACGTGCGGAACCCGTTCTTCACCCCGCGGGCCAAGGGCGACTACGTCGTCGCGTTGATCGTCAGCGACGGTGAGGCCTGGAGCGAGCCGGCCGAGGTGCTGGTGATGGCGACGAACAACCCGCCGGTCGCGCAGGCGACGGTGACGCCGGACCCGATCTTCTCCGGCCGCTACAACCTGAGCGGCCTCGGCTCGACCGATCCGGACGGCGATGCACTCACCAGCTTCGCCTGGAGCCTGCGCGAAACGCCCACGGGGGGAGTCCTGAGCTTCGTTGACGGGGTCACCACCCAACCGCTGGTCGCCGTCGAGCTGGCCGGTCGAGGCGTGTTCGCCCTCGGTCTGACGGTCACCGACGCCGACGGGACGGCCAGCGAGCCGGTCGAGGTCCGCCTGCTCGGCAATCGCGCGCCGGTGGTGGCGCTGGCGCAGACCACAGTTACGACCGTCGAGGGCCTCACCGCCGACCTGGACGCCTCGGCGACCATCGACCCCGACGGTGACCCGTTCACCTTGATCTGGATCCGTAGCGCCGGCTCGACCGCCTTCCCGAGCTTCCTCTCCGGACCGACGCCGTCGGTGTTGATGCCCAGCCTCGACACCGTGCTCGCCTCGGGCGACAACTGGGCCGACTACGACGTCGTCGCCTTCGACGGCATGCTCGAATCGCAGCCGCAGACGATCCGCCTGCACGTCCTGCCCTCAGCGGCCAACTTCGTCGTCGTCGGCTCGGGCGCGAGCGCCGCCGACGGCCCCGGGTGCGGCACGATCGCCGCGCCGTGCGCGACGCTCAGCGGGGCGCTGGCGGTCGTCGACCCCGACGGCGACCACTACGGGGACGGCCGCACGGTGCTGGTCACCGCCGCCGCGGTCGCCGAGAGCTTCCCCACCGGGGGTAACGGCGACTATCAGTTCATCGTCTGGGCCGGCTCGACGAGCCTGCTCGGCGGACGGCACCCCGAGACCTTCGCGCGCGACACGCCGAGCACGGTGTCGATCACGCACACCGGCGGCTCGTGCCTCGGCACGATCGCCGCGCTGCAGCTCGGCGCCGAGACCGGCGCCGAGGTGCAGGTCGACAACCTGGTCGTGCAGTTCTTCTCCGCCTGCGGCAACTACGGCCAGCTCTCGGCGGTCAAGTGCCTCAACTGCGCCGCGCGTTTGACCGGCGTCTCGTTTGTGCGCAGCCAGAACGGGGGCGGCGAGAACATCGGCCTCTTGGTCGCCGGCGGCGTCGCCGCGCCGGTGTGCAGCGGCTGCGACCTCTTCGCCAGCCAGGGCTTCCTCGCGCCCTCAGCGCTGCGGGTCAGCAACGGGGGCTCGATCCACCTGGTCGACTCCGAGCTCCGCTCGACCACCACCAGCGCCGGGGCGGTCGTGCGCCTGGATCTCGGCTCGACCCTCACCGCCGAGCGAACCCGGTTCACGCTGACCGGCGGTCCGAGCACCCAGACCGAAGCCGGCGTGATCCTGGCCACGGGCAGCAACCTGCAGCTCACCAACTGCGTGGTCGCCAACCTCGCGGCGCCGAACCTCGCCGCCGTGTCCCAACGCAACGGCGGCCTCGCGGCGTTGACCCACAACACGATCGTCGGCGTCGGCGACACCAGCGGCACCGGCGCGGCGGTCAGCCTGAGCGGCTCGGCGGTGCTGTTCGGCAACCTGCTCACCGGCGCGCCGGTCGGCGTCCACTTGACCAACACCGCCGCCGCGAGCGCGACGCTGTTCGCGAACGCGATCAGCGCGACCGCCGGGGCGCTGGTGCGCTGCACGGCGACCGACGTCATTGACGCCGCTGGCTTGAACGTCGCGCCCGGCGCCGGGTGCAACGGCAGCACCGGGACCTGGTCGGGGAACCTGGCTGCGGCCTGCGCGCTCGTCAACCCGCTGATCGGTGACTTCCACCTGGCGATGCCGCAGACCAATCCCTGTCACGACAGCGGTCTGGCGGAGAGCCCGTCCGGTGCGCCCCCCGCCGACGATCTCGATCGAGAGGTCCGGCCGGAGGGCGCGGGCTTCGACATCGGCGCGGACGAGGCCCTTTGACGCGGGGCGGCGCGGACCGCCGCCTGCCGCACCGCGCGGGCATCACCCCCAGCGACACAGGCGCAGGACGCCCCCGGGCTGCAGCTCCATGACCGTGCGGGTCGCGCCGTACCGCGGCGCCACGAGGTAGCTCGGCTCCGAGCTGTAGGTGACCTCGGAGCGGGAGATCGTGCCCGCGGCGTCGAGCTCGACCACCACCTCCTCGACGTACTGGTTGACCTCCCACAGGCCACGCGGGGCGGTGGCCGAGGTGGCGTCCTTCATGTCGTCGAACGAGGCGACCGCGAGCACCAGGCGCCGAACCCGGCCCGCCTCGTCGCGCTCGACCTCGATGACGTTGACGGTGTGGTCGAAGGTGCGGCCCTCGTCGCGGTGATCGATGAAGATGATGTCCCCCGGCTGCGCCAGCTCGAGCGAGACCTCCGGGGCGGTCTCATCGCCAAGGTTGTCGAGCGCGGTGTCTTGACCCGCGACCGGCGTGGCGGCGCGGAAGACCTGGTGCGCGGCAACGCCACGGTAGGAGAGATTCGGCCCGCGGAGCATGCTGTGGCTGGGGTCGAGCGCCTCGACCCGCGCAACCGCGTCGTAGCCGGGGCGGACCTCGGCGAGCTCGTCGGTGCGGCGGAAGAACTCACCCGGCTGCTCCGGGCTGACCACCATCCAGGCCCCCTCGGGCAGCCGCCCGGCGCCGTGGCCGGGCAACGGCAGCTCGACGCCACAATCGGCGCGCAGCTTGAGGCGGAACTGCCACATGAACAGCACCGCCAGGCCCTTGCAGTCGAGCTCGACGCGCTGCTCCTTGAGCACCGGCCAGTAGTCGGCGACGAAGCGGCCGTAGGCGGCCTGGATCTCCGGGTGAGCCCAGCCGTACGGCTCGTCGCTGTCGGCCAGGGTGATGCGCGGCAGGCCGAGCCGGTCGAAGTCGGAGAGAAAGTCCAGCGGCGAGGCGGCCTGCGCCGCCGGGGTCAGGGTGACGAGCCGCGAGACCTCGGCGTCGAGCGCGAGCAGCGTGCGGCGGTCCAGCTCGCCGGTCGCGGCGAGCCCGGCCCGCCGGCCGGCCGGGGAGCGCTGGAAGGCGCGCACCGCCTCGGCGAGGTCGGGGGTGAACTGGTCGTCGATCCGCGTCGCCCACAGGCCCAGCCGCGCGCAGGCGTACTGGAGGGCGACCACCCGCTCGCCGCTGTCCCCCGCGCGGAGCCTGACCGCCGGCGCACGCGCGAACGCCCTGGCCAGGGCCGGGTCGGTCAGGCGAACGGGGAGAGGGCCGGCCTGCGACGGCGCGAGGGCCGCGTCCATCTGGGCCGCGCCGGCGGTGCGCGCGCTGTCCGGTTCGTGAAGCGGCGGACGCGCGTCCGTACCGTCGCGAGGTTCGCTCACCGCCGGCCGCTGGCGCGGCGCCTGCGTCTCCGTGACCATCGGCGTCGACGCATCGGCCGGCGTCAGGTCGCTCGTGGCGCCGGTCGGGGGCGTGGCCTTGACGTTCTCCACCGCGGGGCTCCTGGTCTAGCGTCTCGAGGATACGATCGGCGCGCCGACCCTGCAACTGTCGTGGCGTCAGCCCGCGGCAACGCGGGCACGCTCGGGCGCCGAGGCTGAGTCATCCCCTCAAACACGACCGCTCGCGCCGCTTCGCGCCGCGTGCCCTCGTCGGTCGCTGACTCAGTTGCCTGGCCGAGCCGGGATGGAGTGCAGTGCATCCAAGACCTGCCAAGCCAGGTCATGGCGTGGGGTCACTTCGGCACCCTCCGAGGGCACGCAGCGCACGCGGCGCCGAGCTCTCGTTCAGGAGCGCGCGCCCGCGCGAGAGGCGAAGCGCGCGACGCCGATTTGAGGGGATCAGTCAGGCGCCGCCCCCTCTGGTCACGCCCCGGGCGAACGGATAAGACGACAGGGGTCGGGAGCGGACGGTGGTCTACAACCGTTTTCCCATGCCGTTCGGCGACTATCTGCTCGCCTTTCGCATCGCCTCCGGCGGGATGGCTGATGTCTACTGCGCGCGACCGCTGCGCGCCGGCCTGCAGCGCCTGGTGGCGATCAAGTGCATGCGCCCCGAGGTGTGCGCCGACCCGGCCTTCGCGACCATGTTCGCCGAGGAGGCCCGCCTCGCCGCGCGGCTGGTGCACGCCAACATCGTGCAGATCTTCGACCTCGGCCGGGTCGACGATCAGCCGTACATCGCGATGGAGCTGGTCCACGGCCGCGACCTCGCCGCGTTGATTCGCGTCGCCCGAGAGAACGACCTCGAGCTGCCGCTCGGCGTCTGCGCCTACGTCATCGCCCGGGCGGCCGAGGCGCTCGACTACGCCCACGCGCTGCGGGCGCTCGACGGCGAGCCGTACCACCTGGTGCACGGCGACGTCAGCCCGCAGAACATCCTGGTCAGCTTCGAGGGCGCGGTGAAGCTCGCCGACTTCGGCATCGCCGGTGGCGGCCGGCGTGAGGAGCGCCGGTCGCTGCAGGGCAAGTTCGCCTACATGGCACCGGAGCAGGCGGTCAAAGGGGCGATCGACTATCGCGTCGATCTGTTCGCGCTCGGCGCCGTGCTCTTCGAGCTGGTCACCGGCCGGCCGCTGTTCGACGCCGAGTCGAAGCTCGGCGTGCTCGACAAGGTCCGGCGCGCCGAGATGCCCCGTCTCGAGATGACCGACCCGCGCATCCGCGGCGAGCTGCTCGACATCCTGCGCGTCGCGCTGGCCGCTGATCGCAATCAGCGCTACCAGCGCGGCGCCGACTTCGCCGAGGCGCTGGCGCCGCTGCTCATCGACGAGGGGCGGATCGTCGGTGTGCGCCAGACCGCCGAGCTGATGCAGTCGTTGTTCGGCGCCGAGCTGCCGGCCGAGCAGGAGCGCCTGCGTCAGGCGCTGACGACTCAGCCGTGAGGTGGGCGCGGGGCGGCGTGGGCCAGCGCCTCCGCCACCTGCCGTGACAGCTCGGCGGCGTCGTAGGGCTTCTGGATGAAGCCGACCGCCCCGGCGCCGAGCAGCGTGTCGGCCTCGTCGGCGCGGCTGTAGCCGGAGCAGAGCAGCACCCGGACGTGGGGGTCGTGCATGCGCAGGGTGTGGAAGGTCTCGCTGCCGCCCATCTCCGGCATGATCAGATCGAGCAGCACCAGGTCATAGCGCGCGCCGGCGGCGAACAGCTCCACCGCCGCCCGCCCGCCGGCGCAGCTGGTCGCGTCGTACCCGGCGGCGCGCAGCAGCAGCACGGTCGCCTCGCGCACCTCGGGCTCGTCGTCGACGACCAGGATCCGACCCGACCCGGCGAGCGGCTGGGCGGCGGGGGCCGGGGCGTCGTCGGCCGCGTTCGGGCCGATCGCTGGGAGGAAGACCTCCACCGTGGTGCCGCTGCCGGGGGCGCTTTGGACCGCGATCGAGCCCCGGTGGCTCTGGACCGCCCCGTAGACCGCCGCCATCCCCATGCCGGTGCCCCGGCCGGGCGGCTTGGTGGTGAAGAACGGCTCGAACACGCGCTGGAGCACGTCGCCGGTCATCCCGACGCCGCTATCGACCACCGCGACGCGCAGGTAGCGCCCGGGGGGACACGGGATGCGCAGGCCGCGCACCTCGGCCCCATCGAGCGTGACCAGGTCGGTAGCGATCTCCAACCGCCCGCCGGTCGGCATCGCATCGCGGGCGTTGACCGCCAGGTTGAGCAGCGCGCTCTGCAGCTGGGTCGGGTCCCCTCGGGTCAGCGGCGGCTGAGCGCGCAGGCGCTGCTCGATGACGATGCGCTTGTCGAGCGTTCGACCGAGGACGCTGACCACCTCGCCGATCAGGCGGTGCACGTCGACCTCGGCATCGACGTAGCGGCCCTTGCGCGCGAACGCCAGCAGCTGCGCGGTCAGCTCGGCCGAGCGGCGCGCGCTGCGCACGATGTTGTCGGCGTAGACCGCCAGGCGCGGTTCGTGGGAGAGCTCGGCGCGCAGCAGGTCGGCGAAGCCCATGATGCCGCCCAGCTGGTTGTTGAAGTCGTGCGCTACCCCGCCGGCCAACTGGCCGACCGCGAGCATCTTCTCGCTGTGGCGGAGCTGCTCCTCGAGCCGGCGGTTCTCGGTCAGATCGTGGACGATGCCGCCGAGCAGGCGCCCGTGCGTCAGCTGGATCGGGAAGACGGTCTCCTTGATGTAGCGCGTCGTCCCGTCGGCGTGGGTGAGCTCGTGGCTTCCCGGTACGCCCAGCGCTCGGCCCGGCGGCTCGAGCAACAGCCGCTCGAACCGTTGGCGGATCGCGGCGCGGTGCTCCTCGGAGCGCACCTGGGCGGGCATCTGCTCGAGCTGGACGTCCCACATCGGCCGGCCGAGCACCTCG
>JBFYZW010000064.1:0-10939 GCA_041309305.1 Deltaproteobacteria bacterium
GGACGGCGACCACCGGGATCGAGACCAACCCGCCGACCACCGACGGCAACGCGCCCTCCATGCCGGCGACGACGATCGCCACCGCGAGGCGGGCCAACGTCTCGCGGTGGCCGAGCAATCGGTGCAGGCCGGCGACGCCGACGTCGGTGAGGCGCACGACCTCGGCGCCGAAGAAGGCGGCGCTCCCCGCCGCCTCCTCGGCGATCGGCAAATCGGAGGTGCCGGCGCACAGGACGCCGACGACGCCCAGGCGGGGCGGCGGGCGCCGCACGACGGTGATCAGCGCGCCGACCGGCGCGAAGGCGGCGTCGGGAGCGACGTCGCGCACCGCGGCGGCCATCTCGGCGCTGGCGCGGGTGACCAGCACGTTGCTGCCGGCCGCGAGCAGCGCGCCGGCGATCTGGGCGACCTGCGCCGGCGTCTTGCCGGCGCCGTAGACGACCTCGGCGACGCCCTGGCGCAGCTCGCGGTCGTGATCGACCTGGGCGAAGCCGAGATCCTCGCTCGGCAGGTGTCGGAGGCGTGCGACCGCGTCGTCAACCGGGAGCTCGTGCCGCGCGACGGCCTCGAGCAGGGCCTTCAGTTCGGCTGGGGTCATCGGGGCTCCCGGGTGAGGACCTCGAGCAGGCTGCCGGAACGCAAGCCGCCGAGGTCGAGCGTGACGTAGACGAAGCCGAGCTCCTTGAGCCGGCGATGAATGTCGGCGGCGTGCGCGCACAGCGCGGCGAGCTCGGCGGTCGGCACCTCGATGCGCGCGACCGCGTCGTGCATGCGCACGCGCAAGTGGACGAAGCCGAGCTCGCGCAGGTAGGCCTCGGCCCGGCCGATCTGCTCGAGGCGCTCGCGGGTCACCGGCGTGCCGTAGGCGACGCGCGAGGCGAGGCAGGGGGACGCCGGCCGGTCGGCGATCGCCAGGCCGAGGTGGCGGGCGAGGGCGCGCACCTCGGCTTTGGTCGCGCCGAGATCGACCAGCGGCGAGCGGACCGCACGCTCGAGCGCGGCCCGGCGCCCGGGGCGATGGCCGCCGAGATCCTCCGCGGTCGTGCCGTCGGCGACGTAGGCGAAGCCGCCCGCCCGCGCCAGCTCGCCGAGGCGGCGGAACAGCTCGTCCTTGCAGTGGTAGCAGCGCTCGGGCGAGTTGGCGACGTAGCCGGGCAGCTCGAGCTCGTGCGTCTCGATCACCCGATGGCCGAGGCCGCGCTCGGCGCAGAACGCGGCGATGGCCGGCAGCTCGCCGGCCGCGAGGCTCGGCGAGGCCCCGGTCGCCGCCAGCGCGCGCGAGCCGAGCTCGAGCGCGGCCACCGCGGCGACCACCGACGAGTCGACGCCGCCGGAGAGGGCGACGACGACCGAGCCGAGGCGGCGCAGCTCGCCGCGCAGGCGCTCAGCGAGCGCCGCGGCGTCGGCTGGGGAGGTGGGCGCGTCGGGCATCAGGTGACTCCTTAACCAAATCGGTCGGCGAGGGAAAGCGGCGGCTTTCTTGGTTCGGCGATCCCGCGCCGGCTAAACTAGGCACGTCCGGCTCTGGGTGCCCAGGGTGGGGAGAGCGGAGGCAGGTTGATGGCCGTGGTCGGCACCGGCCGGGTGGACCCGGAGCTGCTCGCCACCCGACTCGCTGCGGTCTCGGACGCGGCGGCGAAGAGCTGGGCCACGCAGGTGACCGACCGGGCGCTGCGCTGCCTCGTGCTGGTCAACGGCGTCGACGTGGCGCGGATGGAGCGCGCCGCGGAGCGGACACCGGCCGCCTGTTGGGTGCAGGTCGAGGGCGCGGTCGCGGCGATGTGGCTCGAGCTCGAGGAGTTCCTGCAGGCCCTCGGGCCCCTGGTCGCCGCCTACGAGGCCGCGCACCCGGACGCCGACGATGCCCCGTCTACGCCGCCGGATGGCGGCGCGCCCTTGGCCGGCATCATGGCGCGGCTGGCCGAGACGGCCTGGGCGATGTCGTTCGTCCTGAGCGGCGAGCTGCAGGCCTACCGCCAGCGCCTGGCCCGGGTTCTCAAGCTGCAGGAGGCGTGGGAGCTGGTCGAGGCGTTGCAGGATCATCTCGGTCACCTGCGCCAGGCGTTGGAGGCGGTGCTCAACGGCGTCTATGGCGCCTTGCCCGCCGTGGCGGTTGCCGACGGCTCGGAGCAGAGCCTCGAGCTGGTCGCGTCGCGCGAGCTGCGTGCGCGGCTCTTCGAGCTACGCGACGGCGTGCTCGAGGTCGAGCGGCAATTGGCGAGCGCCCCACCGGCGATGTGGCGTGGTCCGCTCGCTCGGGCGCACGCGCTGGTCGAGGGGTTCGTCTTCGGCCCGGGGTTCGGCTGGATGCGCGCCACCGACAAGCGCGCCTTCTTGCGCCAGCGGCGCACGCTCGGCGAGATCCTGTCGCTCTACACGCCGCTGCGCGCCGAGCCGGCGCGGCAGGCGGTCGCCAACCTGGCTCGCTTCCTCGAGGCGATGGAGGTGCTCAACCAGCGCGAGTGCCTGCTGGTGCACGATCGCGACCGGCTGCGCGAGGTCGTCGCCGCGATGGGGGACGCTCGGTCGAGCGCCGGTCCACAGCGGCGCGAGGCCATCGCGCGGGGCCTCGCGGCCCTCGCCGAGGTTCAAGGACGGGACCGGGAGCTCGACAACCTGCTCGCGCGGACGATGGCGCCCGGGAGCCCGGTTGCGGTCGAGGAGATCGGCGAACGCGCCCAGCTGGTGCTGGCGGGGATCGGCGGCGGCTAACCCCGCCGCGACTCAGAGGTCTTCCTCTTCCTCCTCGTAGCCGAAGTCGTCGTCGACGACCTCGTCGCCTTCCTCTTCCTCTTCCTCCTCTTCCTCGTCGTCGTCATCGTCGTCGAGGTCCTCGTCGAGCTCGTCCTCCTCGAGGTCGCCGAACTCGTCCTCGTCGAACCCGAACTCGTCGTCGTCAAAGGACTCGAACTCCTCGTTCGAGCTGCCCTCTTCCTCGTCGGCCGTCTCGAACTCCTCGAGGTCGGCGCTGCCACCTGTGCTGCCCCCGTCCTCGTCGGCGTCGGCGTCGCCATCGGCGTCGGCGTCGCCATCGGCGTCGCCATCGCCATCGCCATCGCTGAGCTCTTCGCTCTCGTCCGCCTCGCCGAGCTCGTCGCGCTCCTCGTCCTTGGGCTTCTCGGTTTGCTTGGGCGGCTTCTTCTGCGGCGCCTTCTTCTTGGCTGGCGCCAAGGTGACCTCGAGCTGCATGTCAGGCTCCCCGGTGTTGCTCCATCGCGTCTGCTGCACGACCTGGTCGCGCAGCGACCGAACCGGCGGGACGCTAACCAGAATTCCGACCCCAGGTCAATCGACAATCGAGCGGGACGGCGCGCCATCACTTTGATGCAACAAAACGCACCTCCCGGCCGAGAATGATCGTCGGGCAACCGTGTAGGATGGGTGTATACCTCGCCGTACAGGAAGGTCGTGAGAAATGAATCGCTTGTTTTTGCTGGCGTTTCTTGGGCTGGTGATCTCCGGAGTGTCCTGTTCGAAGCGTGATTCGCTGAACGAGACCGGACCGGACGGCAAGGACGTGGTTCCGATCAAGCTCGTGCTCGAGTCGAGCGCCTCGGTGACGCTGGGCTTCGGCGAGACCGCGTTGATCCGCGTGCGGGCGCTCTACCTCGATGATCAGCCGGCCGCCAACGCGCAGGTCGACTTCGCGATTGTCGGCACCGCCGGCGGCTCGAGCCTGCTGGTCGGCGCGGCGCGCGCGGGCACTGACGGGCGGGTGCAGAACCAGGTGGCGGCCGGAGCGGACAAGACCACCTACGACGTGGTCATCTCGGCTGCCGGGGCCACGGCGATCAAGGTGCGCGTCCAGGTCGACGGCATCTATGAGGGCGGCCTGCGCGTCCGGTTCACCTACGCGGGCCTGGTGACGCTCGGCGACATCATCACGCGCGTGCACGCCTCGGCCCCGTGCGCGACGCTCGACCTCGGGAATCCCCCGGTGGTTCTCGCGCAGACGATCGCGAATCTGGTCACGGCGCCTCAGCCGACTTTCCAGGGCCTGACCGAGGGGCTGACCTACACGGTCACGGCCACGGCGCTCGGTCCCACGGGCCAACCGGTGGCGCTCGGCTGCGTCGTCTCGCCGCCGATCGTCGGGCGAAGCACGGTGCAGGCGACGGTGGCCTTGAGCCTGATGCCGGAGAGCCTGGTCGGGACGTACGACTTCGGCACCCGGCTGCACGCCGACGAGGCGCTGCCCGGCCAGATCGGCGCGGTGATCAACGAGCTGAACGGGTTCTTCCTCGACCCGGCGAACACGCTCGCCGACTACCTGGTCTACTACGCGGTCGACCTGACCGGCGGCGACCCGACCAATCCAACCGAGCTCGCCGAGATGGAGGACGACCTGGGCGACGCCTGGACCATCTTCGCCGTCGCCTTCCTCGGCATCAACGACCCGGACGTCGACAACGACGGCAAGCGGCTCGACGACGCGGTGCAGCTGGCGTTGCTCGATCAGGCGCCGGCCTGGGTGGAGACCGGGTTGACCGCCGGCGGCGACATCACCGAGCTGGTCAAGAACCTGACCGTCGGCGGCAAGCTGCACGTCACCAGCGTCGACGGCCAGGGGAACTTCGCCGGCGACTGGGGGTGGGGCGACTTCGTGCTGCAGTGGCGCTACGGCCAGGGCTGCGCCTTGAATGACACGTGCTGCGGCAAGCGTCGCTTCACCGCCTCCGAGCTCGGCCTTGCCGCGGTGGGCGCCGACTTCACCGGCACGGCGGTCCTGCGCAACGTACCGGGCAAGATCGAGTACGACTTCGACGTGCCGGCGCACAAGGTCGAGCTGCAGATCGGCAACATCCTGCTGGTCGGCATCGAGCAGCTGGTGTTGCCGCCGCTCACGGGCGAGAATACCCTCGAGGGGGCCGCCGAGGCGATGTTCGGCTGCGCGGCGTACCCGACCGAGACCGACCCGGTGATCTGCGGCTGCGTCCGCGCCGGCGCCTGGATCGACGACAACCTCGGCCTCGGCCAACCGGGGCTCGGCGAGCAGCTCTGCCACGCGGCGATCGACGCGGCGGTCGGGGCGCTCGAGCAGCAGCTGTTGGCCATCACCTGGAACGGCAGCGAGGACAGCTACCTGATGATGAGCATCGACGCGATCCTCTCCGACAGTGACCTCGACCTGCAGACCGACAAGCTGGTCGGCGCGACCGCCGGCACCCTCTACGTCGACCTCGACACCGCCGCCTTCTCGGGCGACATCACCGCCGAGCTCGAGGCCGAGCTGTGCGCGGCAGACGGCGACTGCGCCGCCTACGCCGCCTGCCGGCCGCGCCAGGACGTGCTCGATCCGTGCGAAGGCCGGCTGGTCTGCGGGTTGGCGGTCGGCAGCCGCATCGCCGGCCAGACCTGCACCGCCGACAACCAGTGCCGCTCGGGCACCTGCCTGCCGGCCGCGACCGGCGTGCCGCGCACCTGCCTGACCGTGTGCGAGGTCTCCGGCGACTGCGGCGCCGGGCTCTCCTGCGTCGACGACGGCGCGACGGTGACCATCGCCACCGGCCGGACGATGACCGTCGACGCCTGCGGCCCGTAGGTCGTCCGCGGAGCACGCCTTTCCCCCTTGCGCCGCCGTCTGTCCTGCAGCAATCTCCCTCACGAGCGCTGTTGCTCTCGGCCGGGACCCGTCGGGTCGCGGCGACTACGAGGTGCGGGCAAGTCATGTCTGAAGAGAAGAAGAAGGATCCCAAGCTAGCGCAGGCGCTCGCGAAACCGGCCGAGAGCGACGGGATGATCGTCATCCCCGAGGAGCTGCCGGTGCTGACGCTGCGCAACACGGTGCTCTTCCCCGGCTCGATCGTGCCGCTCGGCATCGGTCGGCCGAAGACGGTGCGGCTGGTCGAGGAGAGCATCAAGGAGAACGGCCTGGTCGCCGTCGTCGCCCAGCGGGATCCGGACGTCGACGATCCGATGCCGGCCGACCTCTACGGCCTCGGCTGCGCCGCGCGGCTGGTCAAGCTGGTCAAGGCCTCGAAGGACAACTTCTCGGTCGTCGTGCAGGGGCTGTCGCGGGTCCGCCTGCTCGAGTACTCGCAGAGCCTTCCGTACCTGAAGGCGCGCATCGCTGCCGTCGACGACGCGACCGACAACAAGGTCGAGGTCGAGGCGTTGACGATGAGCCTGAAGAAGACCGCCCGCGAGGTCTTGCGCCTCATCCCCGAGCTACCGCCCTCCGCCGCCGAGTTGCTCGAGCGGGTCGACGACGCCGGCGTGCTCGCCGACCTCATCGCCTCGAACGTCGAGGCCACCGTCGATGAGAAGCAATCGGTGCTCGAGACCCTCGACCTGGTCGCGCGGATGCGTCGCGTGCTCGAGCTCCTGTCCCGGCAGCTCGAGGTCCTGAAGCTGTCGAACAAGATCAGCTCGCAGGTCAAGGGCGAGATGTCCAAGACCCAGCGCGAGTATTACCTGCGCCAGCAGCTCAAGGCGATCAAGGACGAGTTGGGTGAGGGCGAGGACGCCGACGACGATCTCGCCGAGCTCGAGGCCCGGGTCAACGAGGCACAGCTGCCCGAGGAGGCGGACAAGGCGGCGCGCAAGGAGCTGCGCCGGTTGCGCAACATGAGCCCGTCGCAGGCCGAGTACACCGTGGCCCGCACCTACGTCGAGTGGCTCTGTGACCTGCCCTGGAGCCGGGCCTCGATCGACAAGATCGACCTCCAGGAGGTCCGCTCCATCCTCGACGCCGATCACTACGGGCTCGAGAAGCCGAAGAAGCGCATCATCGAGTACCTGGCGGTGCGCAAGCTCAAGTCCGACATGAAGGGGCCGATCCTCTGCTTCGTCGGCCCGCCGGGCACCGGCAAGACCTCGCTCGCTCAGTCGATCGCTC
This sequence comes from Deltaproteobacteria bacterium, assembly GCA_041309305.1. Taxonomy (GTDB): domain Bacteria; phylum Myxococcota; class XYA12-FULL-58-9; order XYA12-FULL-58-9; family XYA12-FULL-58-9; genus JBFYZW01. Next base: position 6,839 of record JBFYZW010000064.1, read on the forward strand.
GGGCGATGGGGCGCAAGTTCGTCCGCGTGGCGATGGGCGGCGTGCGCGACGAGGCCGAGATCCGCGGCCATCGGCGCACCTACGTCGGCGCGTTGCCGGGGCGCATCATCCAGGGCATGAAGAAGGGCGGGACCAACAACCCGGTCTTCGTGCTCGACGAGGTCGACAAGCTGGCGCACGACTTCCGCGGCGATCCGGCCGCGGCGCTGCTCGAGGTGCTCGACCCGGAGCAGAACCACACCTTCCAGGACCACTACATCGACGTCGCCTTCGACCTGTCGAAGTCCTTCTTCATCGCCACCGCGAATATCCTCGAGACCGTTCCGCCGGCGCTGAAGGACCGGATGGAGGTCCTCGAGCTGCCGGGCTACACCCACGAGGAGAAGCTCGAGATCGCCAAGCGCCACCTGGTGCCCAAGGCGCTCGAGGAGCACGGCCTGAATCAGGAGCGCTGTGAGTTCACCGCCGAGACGCTCAAGACCATCGCCGCCTCCTACACGCGCGAGGCCGGCGTGCGTAACCTCAAGCGCGAAATCGACAGCGTCTGCCGCAACGTCGCGGTCAAGTTCGCCGAGGGGGCCAAGGACAAGCGGGTGGTCAACCCGGACGATCTCACCGACATGATCGGCCCGGAGAAGTTCATCAACGAGATGGCCGAGCGGACCGACATCGCCGGCGTGGCAACCGGGTTGGCCTGGACGGCGGTCGGCGGCGACATCCTGTTCATCGAGGCGACCAAGATGCCCGGCAAGGGCAGCGGCATGACCTTGACCGGCCAGCTCGGCGACGTGATGAAGGAGTCGGCGACCGCCGCGCTGTCGTTCATCCGCTCGAAGGCGGCGTCGCTCGGGATCGAGGACGATCTGTTCAAGCAGGTGGACCTGCACGTGCACATCCCGGCCGGCGCGATCCCGAAGGACGGGCCGTCGGCGGGGGTGACGATGTTCACCGCGCTGGTCTCTTTGCTCACCGGGATCAACGTCCGCGCCGATGTCGCGATGACCGGCGAGATCACCTTGCGCGGCAAGGTGCTGCCGGTCGGCGGGATCAAGGAGAAGGTGCTGGCGGCGCGGCGCGCCGGGGTCAAGCGCATCATCATGCCGGAGCGCAACCGCAAGGACCTGATCGAGATCCCGGACGAGAACAAGGCGGACCTCGAGTTCATCTTCGCCGCCACGGTCGATGACGTGCTCAAGGCGGCGCTGACCTCGGTGCCGACGCCCCTCGACCCCAAGGCAAAAAAAAAGAAGGGCGACAAGGGCAACGAGACCGCTGAGCCGTCGCCGCCGAACTGACCAGAGCGGGCCGGGTGGGTCAGGCCGGCCGGGTCGGCGGGGTGGGGCTCGCCTCGCGGGCCTTCTGCCGCTGGATGCGGATGCGCTCGACCCGCGGGCCGTTGACCGCGAGCACCGCGAAGTTGAAGCCGGCGGCGATCACCCGATCGCCGACCTTCGGCATCCGGCCGAGGCGGTGCATGACGAAGCCGGCGACCGTGCGCATCTGAGCGGCGCCGAGTGACGCCTCGAGCGCCTCCTCGACCTCCTCGACGGTCGCGGTGCCGTCGACCTCGAAGACGCCGCCCGGCAGGGCGACGACGTAGTCGCCTTCGTCCTCCTCGAACTCGCCGAGCACCGCGCTGACCACGTCGGCGGCGGTGAGGATGCCGGCGGCGCCGCCGTACTCGTCGACGATGACCGCCATCGAGATGTGGCGGGCGCGCAGCTCGGTCAACACCCGTTCGGCGGTCATCAGCTCGGGCAGGTAGACCGGCGGCGTCGCCAGCGCGCGCAGATCGACCGGACCTTGGCGTGCGGCGAAGAGCACGTCGCGCACGTCGACGACGCCGACCACCTCGTCGAGCTCCCGGTCGCACAACGGAAAGCGTGTGTGCGCGGCGCCCCGCGCCCGCTCCAGGTTCTCGTCGGCGCTCAGGTTGATGTCGAAGAAGACGACCTCGCTGCGGGGCACCATCAGGTGCTTGGCGGTCTTGGTCGGCAGCGACATCGCGCGGCGCAGAACCTCGGAGCGCGAGGCTGAGAGCAGGCCGGCGCTGCGCGCCTGGGCGACGAAGATCTTGAGCTCCTCCTCGCTCGGTAGCTCGCGCCGCTCCGGCGCGGTGGTCGCGCCGGTGAGGTGGACCATCCAGAGCGAGAAGGTGTTGATCAGCCAGATGCCGGGGAAGAAGACCAGGTAGATCGTCCGCAGCGGGTAGGCGACCGCCAGCGCGATCGACTCAGCGCGCGCGATCGAGAGGGACTTCGGTGCCTGCTCGCCGAGGGTGATGTGCAGGAAGGTGATGACGGCGAAGGCGATGGTCGCGCTGACCGCCCGGATGGTGATCGGATCGACCAGGCCGAGCTGCGCGAACAACGGGGCGAGCAGGTGGGCGAAGGCCGGCTCGCCCAACCAGCCGAGGCCCAGGCTGGCCATCGTGATGCCGAGCTGGCAGGCGGACAGGTAGGCATCGATCTGGCGCAACAGCTGGCGGACCATTGTCGCGCCGGGCCGGTTCTGGCGGATCAGCTCGTCGATGCGCGTCGGTCGGACCTTGACCAGGGCGAACTCGGCGGCGACGAAGAAGGCGTTGACGCCGACGAGCAGCAACGCGAGGGCCAGAGCGACGAGGTCCATGCTGGTCTCTCACCCAAACGGGGGTGCGCGATTCGCGCACACCCCGTTTGCGGTTCTTCCTCGGGCGAGGCCGCTCTTTGGTGATCGGGAATCGTGACCGTCCGTATAGGCCCCATCTGGTCAGGCCGGTCAAGGGGGCGCCGGCCGGTGGGGGCGGGGCGAGACAAATGTCCCGGGCCCGGCCGCGCGGCCCTTGCCCGCGGCGGGACGAGGCGGTTAAACAGCGACGCATGGTCGCCGGCGGGCGCGTCGGGCTCAACTGGGGTCGGCCAGGTGGGGCCGATGACCGCGGCGGGCGTTGGCGATGGGGGCTCAACCGGGAGGTGTGCAGATGCAGCGCGGGATCGTGGTGGCCCTGGTGGCCGGGCTCTGGCTCGGCGGTTGCGCGACGAGCAGTGGTTTTCGCCTCAGCGGCGCCGACCAGGAGCGGGCCAGTCGGCAATACGTCGGCCGCGACTTCGCGCTCGGCGCGTCGCTCTGGTTCACCGAGTTCTTTGGCGACACGGAGCGGTTGTTCGCCGATCCGCGGCCGTTCGAGACCATCGCGCTGGTGGCCTTTGATGGCACGCCGGTGCCGATCGGAGTGCCGAGCGAGGCGGTGATCCCGGCCGGGACGATGGTGAAGGTGCGCGAGTTGGTCTTCCCGATCGATCCGCTGATGGCCAAGCTCGGCGCAGCCCCGTCGACGACCACGCCGACCGGCCACCCATACCTGGTGGTCGATCGCACCGGCGAGGGGGCGAGCCCGCTGCCCCTGGTCCTCGTGCTGCCGCGTGAGATCAGCAGCTACGCGCAGCTGAACGCCGCGGTCGAGGGCGTGCTGAAGAGCGAGCAGTGGGTCACCTCGTGGTTGACCCAGCGCACGGCGACTGAGCTGGACGCGATCTTCCGCAAGCAACCAGTCGAGGGCATGTCCTGGCCGGGGTTGCTCGCCGCGCTCGGAGAGCCGCGCAACATCGCCGACCGGGCGCGCGGCGAGCTGATCGACTTCGTCGCCGACTACGGTGATCTGCAGATCACGCTTCAGGGCAACGTGGTGAAGAAGGTGGTCAGCCGCAAGCAGGAGGCGGCCGAGGCGCAGCGGCAGGCGCTCGAGGCGGCGGAGAAGGCCAGGCTCGAGGCGGAGGCGCGCGCTGCGGCGACCGCGGCCGCCGAGGCTGAGCGCGAGAAGGAGCGGCAGGAGGCCGCCCGGCTGCGCGAGGCGGAGGCGGAGAAGGAGCGGGCGGCGGTGCGCGACGCGCAGGCGGCGGTCCGCGCCGAGGAGGAGAGCCGGCGGCGGGCGGTCGAGGTGGTGAGCGCCCGGGAGGTGGAGCTGAAGGCGCGCATCGCCGCGGCCGAGAGGGCCAAGGCCGACGCTGAGCGGGAGCGGGAGCAGCGGCTGCGCGAGGCCGATCTCGCCCGGCGCGCGGCCGAGGTCGAGGCCGACGCGCTCGCGGCGCGGCGCAAGGCCGAGGAGGACGCGGCGCAAGC
>JBFYZW010000065.1:0-2781 GCA_041309305.1 Deltaproteobacteria bacterium
GCCGGCTTATAGGGCGCGATCGCCGCCGCGGCAAGGCCGGCTCAGCGCGCCGCGCCGGTGGGCGCCTGCTCGACGGCCGCCTCTGTCGCCGTCTCCGGCTCCGCCACCGGCGTGGCCTGGCGCGGGCGCACCTCGATGAGCGGCTTGAGCTTGAGGTAGGTGCGCGGGCCGATGCCGCGGATGCGCATCAGGTCAGCCGGCCGGCGGAAGCCGTGGGTGAGCCGGTAGCGGATGATCTCCTCGGCCCGCTTCGGCCCGACCCCGGGCAGGCGGGTCAGCTCGGCCATCGTCGCCGAGTTGAGATCGAGCGGAGCCCCGGCCTTGACGTAGAAGGGCAGCGCGAACATCAGGGCCAAGATCAAGGCGGCGAGCGCCAGGGTGGCACGCATCAGTGCACCTCCGCGGCAGGGGCCAAACGATGGGCGGGAGACAGACGACGGGCGGACCACATGGGAACCTCCTGGTTGGCTGGACGTCCACCCCGGCCAGCAGGGTTCGTGCCACCAGGATCTCGTGCGGATCGCCGCGGCGAGGCCGGCGCGCGGTGCGCTGTCGCGAAATGCGACACCCGCTTCCCCGGCGCGCGCCGATGTGTCAAGGGTCTGGTCGGGGACGGACCCGGAGGTGGTGATGACCCATCCGCGCGAAGTGACCAACATGGCGGTCTTCTGCGACTTCGAGAACGTCGCGCTCGGGGTGCGAGACGCGCACTTCGACAAGTTCGACATCGACAAGGTGCTCGAGCGGCTGCTGCTCAAGGGCAGCATCGTGGTCAAGAAGGCCTACTGCGACTGGGAGCGGTACAAGGGCTTCAAGGCGCCGATGCACGAGGCCTCGTTCGAGCTGATCGAGATTCCGCACGTCCGCCAGTCGGGCAAGAACTCGGCCGACATCCGCATGGTCGTCGACGCGCTCGATCTCTGTTACACCAAGGCGCACGTCGACACGTTCGTGATCATCAGCGGTGACTCGGACTTCTCGCCGCTGGTCAGCAAGCTGCGCGAGAACGACAAGCTGGTCATCGGCGTCGGGGTCAAGAACTCGACCTCCGATCTGCTGGTCGCCAACTGCGACGAGTTCGTCTTCTACGACGAGCTGGTGCGCGACCGAAAGCGCGCGCCGCGCAAGGCCTCGCCCAAGCCGGCGGCGGGCAAGGGGGCGGCGCCGGCCAAGGCGGGGCCGAAGCCCGCCGCGGAGGAGAAGGCCGACGACGCGCTGGCCCTGATCGTCGACACCGTCGAGGCGTTGATCGCCGAGCGCGGCACCGGGGAGAAGGTCTGGGGCTCGATGGTCAAGCAGACGCTCAAGCGCCAGCGGCCGAGCTTCAGCGAGTCGACCTTCGGCTACCGCTCGTTCAACGCGCTGCTCGAGGAGGTCGCCCGCCGCGGCGAGATCGAGCTGACCCATGACGAGAAGTCGGGCGGCTACGTCGTGCGCCTGACCCGTCAGGGTTGACCGGAGTCCCTCAGGCAGCGGAAACCGGGCGGCGTCACCTGCGCCAGCGGCGCGTCGGGCATGGAAACTCCTTGTCCGGGCCGCGCCGCCGGGGCTATAGCCGCCGGATGCGTCTCGCTGGTCGCCGCGTGCTGCTCGTCGCCGCGCCCGTGGGCTTCCGCGACGAGGAGCTGCTCGTGCCGCGGCAGGCGCTCGAGCGGCTCGGCGCCCAGGTGACCGTTGCCTCGACGCGCACCGGCCAGATCGTCGGGCTGCTCGGCGCGCGGCTTTTGGCCACCGCCTCGCTCGATCGCGTGCGGCTCGAGGCGTTCGACGCGCTGCTCGTCGCCGGCGGCGACGGGGCGGCGACCTACCTGTGGGGGCACGAGGGCCTGCTGGCGCTGGTGCGGCGGGCACACGCGGCCGGGCAGGTGGTCGCGGCGATCTGCCTGGCGCCGGTGGTGCTCGCCCGCGCCGGGCTGGTCACCGGCGGCGAGGTGGCGGTGTACCGTAGCCCCGAGGCGCTCGCCGAGCTCGAGCGGCTCGAGGTGCGGCCGAGCGCCAGCGCGGTGCTGGTCAGCGGCCGGATCATCACCGCCAACGGACCGGAGGCGGCCGCCGCCTGGACCGAGGCGATCGCCGCGGCGTTGGCGGCCAAACCGTGAGGATCTTCAACCGCGAGAGGAGAAGACGATGAGCATCCCGAAGGCGAACGAAGTCAAGTCGATCGCGCTGGTCGGCTTTGGCACGATGGGCCACACCTGGGCCACCGCGCTGTTGCAGGGCGACCTCGACGTGCACGTCTACGAGGCCAACGCCAAGGTGGTCGAGACCAACCTCGGCCGGGTGCGCGGCTACCTGGAGAGCCTGAAGAGCAAGGGCAAGCTCGCCGCCGACGTCGAGGCGACGATGAAGCGGCTGCACCCGGTGACCGAGGAGGCAGCGCTGGCCAGCTGCGGCGCGCCGATCCTGCTCGAGGTCATCTTCGAGGACATGAAGCTCAAGCTCGACACCTTCGCGCGCCTCGGCCGGGCGATGCCGCCGGAGGTGATCTTCTGGACCAACACCTCCTGCCTCGACATCGAGAAGATGGCGGCGGCGAGCGGCCGGCCGGCGCGCTTCATTGGCACGCACGGGATGAACCCGGTGCACCTGATGAAGGGGGTCGAGATCGTCCGTCACCCGGAGCTGGACCCCGCGGTGCTCGAGATGACGCTGGCGTTGATCAACCGCATCGGCAAGGAGCCGTTCGTCACCGACAACGTGCCCGGCTTCATCGTCAACAACGGGCTGGTGCCCTGGATCATCCACTTCGTCAAGATGCTCGAGCGCCGCCAGGCGACCACC
>JBFYZW010000066.1:0-5032 GCA_041309305.1 Deltaproteobacteria bacterium
CGTGTGCTCTTCCGATCTGGCGACCACCGCCTCGACCCGCGCGCGCTCGACGCGCGAGACGCGGCCCGCGGCCAGCGCCGCGCGCCAGTAGGCGAGCAGCGCCGGCGCGATGTCGGCGTCGTAGTGCTCGAGGAAGCGGTGGGCCATCTGCCGTGGGCTCGCCGCCGGCGGACGCCCTTGGAAGGCGAGGATCTGCGCCTGCACCGCGATCGGCGGGGGCACGAAGCGGTAGACGTCGTGGAAGGCCTGGTGCGCGGCGCGCACCGCCCGACCGGCCGGCACCTCGAAGAAGATCGCCGCGCTCAGGACGTCCCGCGCCGCGGCCACCCCCTCGTCGTCGCCCGGCGCCATCGCCTTGCCGCCGAACACCCGGCGCAGCTCCCGATCCCACTCGGCGCGAACGGCACCGTTCAGGTCGGAGCGGGTCGCGAGGTAGTCGATGAGCGACGGCGCAGCGTCCGCGGGCGCCGCGCCGATGAGGATGGCCAGGGACAGGTTGAGCATCGCGCCGACCTCCCGAGGCGTTGGACTCCCCGGGCCGGCGCGCGATTCTCGCTCAATCGCAAATATCCGGTTCCTTTGCAAAATAGCGCACGCCGTACCGCTCGCGCGCGCCGACCTCCGGGCCGTCGTCGATGAAGAGCTTGACGGGCGGTGAGTCGTCGACCATGTCCCAGCCCAGCTTGTGGCCGTAGTCGACCAGTCCGTCGCCGCTCTCCGCGAGGCAGAGCCGGCCGGAGTCGTCCCAGCCCGGATCGTAATCCAGATCGCACAGCGGGCCGCCGATCGGCGGGCACAAGAGCGTGCAGCTGGCGCCGGCGCAACGGTTGCTGCCGGCCACGCGTGCGACGTTACGGCCGGCGTTCGGCTCGGCCGCCCCGCCACAATCGGCCAGCGTGACGTTCTGGAGATCGAGCGCCACGGCGCTCATGGAGATGCCACGGTTGACGACGATGTTGTTCCGGGCGCAAAGGCCAGCGACGTAGTCGAGGTCGAGGCCGGTCGAGGCGCTGACCATCATGCCGGGGCGGATCTCCAGGCTGTTGTGGTCGAGGATCAACGGCGGCACCGCCCCGGCGTAGAGCACCCGGATCGCCGCCTGCATCTCGCCGGAGACGACGTTCATCACCAACCGGTTGCCCGAGCGGGCGGAGTAGTCGCTACCCTGCCCGCCGACCCAGAAGGCGTGCGCCACCGACTTGCCGGCCGGCACGACGATTCGGTTCGCCTCGACGAGGCCGTGCTCCGCCTCGAACGAGACGAGCACCGCGGTCGGCGCCGAGGAGACCTGCGTGATCAGGTTGCGGGACAACACCGCGAAGTCGGCACCGGGCAGGACCCGAATCGCGCGGCCGCAGGTCTCGAGGCGAAGGTCACGGACCTCGTTTCTCGGCGTCTTCACCTCGATGAGGTAGAACTCCGCGGCGGCGCCGCAGTTGGCCTTGAAGACGACCCCGCCGGCCAGGGACGTCAAGATGATGCCGGCGTGCGGCAGCGTGCAGTTGTTCGCGCACTCGTCGAGAACGAGCGGCGCGCCCAGTGTGTAGCTGCCCTGCTGGATCGCCACGGTGACGTGCTGCTCGGTGCCGTAGGCCTGGGCGATCGCCTCGTTGATGCGCGTCACCGTTTCGATCTTGGACCCACAGCCGATGGTCACGAAGCTCTTGCAGTCCGAGGCGCAGCTCAATCCTCCCTGCGCGAGCAGGTGGCCCCGACTCAGGCAGGTGTGGCCGTCGAGGTCCCCGCCGTCGCAGACCTCACCCGGATCGATCTGCCCGTTGCCGCACAGATCCTGGTCTTCGACGGAGATCTCGCCGGTCGCGTCGACCGGCGTCCCACCGGCGGTCAGCCGGGCCTGCACCGTGCCGGTGCCGGCTGCAGTGGCGCGGAAGACCGTCTCGGTCGCCGGGCCGACCGGAGCCACGCTGCCGATCCAGCCGGTGACCGCCCAATAGACCGAGACCTCCTCGCGGTAGTTCAGGTCGGCGTCCCGGCCGACCGCGGCCATCGGCACCTGCTGCTCGAGGACCAGGGTCAGCCGGTCGATCTCGTCGAAGGGGTCTCGCGGTGTGCGCTCGATATAGATGCCGCTCAAAGCCCCGGGGGTCACCTCGACCGGGTCAACGGTGGCGGAGAAGCCGCCGCCCGACGCGACGATCGTGCCGAAGCCGGTCTTGTCGGCGAAGAACTGCGTGCCGCTCCCGCTCGCAGGCGATACGACCCCGACACCCCCGGTCACGCTCCAGCTCGAGCTCTGGTTGCTGACGAAGTTGCCGTAGCTGTCGCGACCGACCGCGTAGAGCCACCGGCTCTGATCGGCGTTGAGCTTCACCGTGGTGACGCGCTCGCCGCCGCCTCCAGCGGCGTCCTCGATCCGCACCTCGGCGAGCAAGCCCGCGCTCACCGTGATCGGCCCGGTGCTGTCGCTCTGCGCGTCGGCGCGAGCGGCGCGCACGGAGCCCGGGGTCGGCGTCACGGTGGTCGCGGTGAACACCGCGCTCTCGCCGCCCGCCGCCGGCGCGATCGAGCCGACGCCCCCCTGCACCGACCAGGTCGCCGCCCGCGGACCGAGCCGGTTGCCGTCGGCGTCCTCGCCGACCGAGAACCAGGTGCGCAACTCGCCCGCGGTGAGCGGGACGCTCCCGACCTCGGCGCCGGCGCTGGTGACGATGACCACCCGGTGGAGCGCGCCGGGCACGACCGTCACGGTGCCGCTCGTCGCTGTCCCGTAGGTGCCGTGACTCGCGACCACCTGACCGGTGCCGGGCGTGGTCGGGTTGAACGTCGTCGACGAACCGGTCGGGGGGGTCAGCGCGCCGATCCCGCCGCTGACGGTCCAGGCGACCGACGGATTCGAGACCCGGTTGTTGCTGGCGTCGCAGGCGACGGCGTAGAGCAGCGTCGTGGCGTCGGTGGTCAAAACGCCGCCGCCCCAGGTGGCGCAGGCGGTCGGGTCGGTCGACACATAGAGCGCCGCGATGCTCGCGTCGCTCACCGTCAGGGTCACGTCGTCGTCGGGCGACCCGTTCAGGGTGTCCTCGTTGATCACCACGTTGCCGCTGCCGGTGCTGTTGCCGGCGCGCAGCGTCACGCTGCAGCCCGTGGTCCCGCCGACGTACCCGGTTCCTCCGGGCAGGCTCCCGCCCCACTCGACGGCCTCGCAGCCGTCGGCGCGGGCGTTGCCGAAGCCGTCGCGGGCGACCGCGTAGAGGAGCGTGTCACTGCTGACCGCGACGGTCAGCGAGACGATCGGCTGCCCGACGCCGGCGGGCTGGTCCTCGATCGAAACAGTGACCGCCTCCCCGGCGACGACGGTGACCAGCGGCGACTGCGCCGTCAGCTGCGCGCCGCCAGCAACGACCTCGGCGATGATCCGCCCCTGCCCCGTGGTCGTCGCCTGCAACGTGGTCTGGTCTCGTTGGGTCTCGGTCAACGTGCCCAGGGGCGCGCTGAGGCTCCAGCTCACCTCCACCGCGCCGCGCGGGTTGTCGTCCGCGTCGAAGCCGACCGCGTGCGCGGTGAGCGACTCGCCGGCGGTCAGGGTCTGCTCGGCGAGCGGGTCCCCCAGGCCATCGACGAGCGCGAGCCGGGCCAGCGCCCCGGCGCCGACCGTGACCTCGGCGGTGACCGTGTCGGTGAGGGTGTCGTGATCGACGCTCAGCGTGCACACCCCCGCCGCCCCGCCGGTGAGGCGCAGCGAGACAGCCGGCGCGGCCGGCGGCGGCGCGAAGGGGCAGCCGGGCTCCACCCAGGCCCAACTGACCTCGGCGCTGGCCACGAAGTTGCCGCCGCTGTCGACCGCCACCGCGTAGACGGTCCGCTCCTCGTCCGCGGTCATCGCGACCGTCGCGAGCGGCTGCGCCGCGCTCTCCGCGGCGCTGATCCACACCTCGGTGGCCGCCCCCGAGATGACCCGGATCGGGCCGCTGCTCCCTGGCGCGCCGCTCGCCGGCGTGCCGGTGACGCGGCCGACGCCCACGGTCGTGGCGGTCAGCGTCACGCTCGGCGTAGCGCCGGCCGGCGCGAAGGTGCCGATCGGTTGGTCGAGGATCCAGCTCGCCGGCAGCTCGCCGAGGTAGTTGCTGTCGGCGTCGTAACCCGAGGCGTAGAGGAGCACCGCCGTGCCGACCGAGAGGTTGACGCCGCTGAGGACGTCGCCGCCGGGCTGACCCGTGACGACGACCCGCGCCGGCACGCCGGCCACGACGTCGAGCACCGCGCGGGCCGTGCCGAGCGTCGCGTGGGTCGCCTCGACCGCGCCGAAGCCCGGCCGGGTCAGCTCCAGCATCGATTCGCTGCCCGGCTCGGTGCCGAGGATGCCGACCGGGTTGCCGACCAGCGTCCACTCGACCACCGCGTCGGCGACGAACTCCCCTTCGGCGTCGCGGCTCACCGCGTAGAAGGTCAGCTCGTCGTCACAGGTCAGCTCGAGGTCGGTGATCGCGGCGCCGCCGCCGCCGGGCGCGTCCTCGAGGACGATGTGGGTCGGTGAGCCGACGGCGCGCAGCCCCTCCGGCAGCGTCGCCCGCCGACCGGCCGGCGTGACGACGACGACGTCGTGCAGGCCGCTCGCCAGCGTCGCCGGCACCGTGACCGTGAGCGTCTCGGTGTCGACGAAGGCGGCCTCCGCCGGCACGCTGGTCGCGTCGCGCACGAACAGGACACGGAAGTCAACGTCGAGGTTCGGCGCGCGGTCGGCGTCGAGGCGACTGCGCGCCTCGGCGTAGAAGCGCCGGCCGCTGATCACCGCCGCGGTCTCGACGCCGGTGGGCACGACGCGCGGCTCGATCCCGGTGATCACCGGACCCGGGACCGTCTCCTCGACGCAACCGCCGGCCAGAAACCCGCCGAGCAGCGCCCACCAACCGCACCGCCACGCCTGCCGCATCACCCACCTCCCGCGCCGTTCACAGCTCCAGTCGATAACCGGCCACCGCCCGCAGGCCACCGGCGCTGCCGCGCACCGCCGCCTCGGCCGCCAGCGTGTGCTGATAGGCGAGCTCGACCAGCAGCCGGCCCGGGCCGAGCCGGA
>JBFYZW010000067.1:0-6139 GCA_041309305.1 Deltaproteobacteria bacterium
ACCTGTTCACCTTCGCGATGTTGACCCTGGTGCTCGGCGCCTCGATGCCGGTGATGTTCCTCGGCTGGGAGGGGGTCGGCCTGTGCAGCTATCTGCTCATCGGCTTCTGGTTCGGCGACATCGAGAAGGCGATCGCCGGCAAGAAGGCCTTCATCACCAACCGCATCGGTGACTTCGGTTTCCTCGTCGCGATGCTGCTCTTGTTCCGCAACACCGGCACGCTCGACTTCGATGGCATCGAGAAGGCGGCGAGCAGCGGGGTGATCAGCGTGGCGCTGGCCACCGCGGTCTGCCTGATGCTCTTCCTCGGCGCGACCGGCAAGAGCGCCCAGCTGCCGCTCTACGTCTGGCTCCCCGACGCGATGGCGGGTCCGACGCCGGTCTCGGCGTTGATCCACGCCGCGACGATGGTCACCGCCGGCGTCTACATGGTCGCGCGCATGGGCTTCCTCTACTCGATGGCGCCGGTGGCGATGCTTACCGTCGCCGGCATCGGCGCGGCGACCGCGCTGTTCGCCGCGACCATCGGCGTGGCCCAGAACGACATCAAGAAGGTGCTCGCCTACTCGACCGTCAGCCAGCTCGGCTTCATGTTCGTCGCCGCGGGCCTCGGCGCCTACGCGGTGGCGATCTTCCACCTCGCGACCCACGCCTTCTTCAAGGCCTGCCTGTTCCTCGGCTCCGGCTCAGTGATCCACGGCATGAGCGGCGAGCAGGACATCCGCCAGATGGGCGGGCTGTTGCGCCGGCAGCCGATCACCGCCTGGACGTTCATCATCGCGACGCTGGCGATCACCGGCGTGCCGATCCCGTTCTTGGCCGGCTTCATCTCCAAGGACGCGATCCTGTGGAGCGCCTTCTCGGCCAACATCGAGGGAGCGCGCTACGCCGAGGTCTTCGCCGGCAGCGCCAAGGTGATCTGGGCGGTGGCCGCGATCGCCGCGCTCTTCACCGCCTTCTACATGTGGCGGCTGGTCTTCTTGACCTTCTTCTCCGGCGACACGCGCGCGCCGAAGGAGATCCGCGAGCACATCCACGAGTCGCCGTTTACGATGTGGTTCCCGCTCGTCGTGCTCGCCGGCCTGTCGATCGGCGGCGGCGCGCTCGGCTGGCCGCACCTGCTCGGCGGGCACGACTGGATCGGCAGCTGGCTCGCGCCGGTAGTCGGCACGCCGCCGACGCCCGAGGGCCACTTCACCGGCCTCGAGGTCGTCCTCATCCTGGTGGTCACCGGCGCGGCGCTGATCGTCGGCTTCGGCGGGGCGTTCTGGCTCTACGCCAAGCAGGTCCACCCGATGACCCACCGGCTGGCCACCGAGGCGCCGTTCCGCTGGCTCTACCTCCGGCTGCTCGGCAAGTGGCACGTCGACGAGCTGTACGAGACCACGGTGATCCAACCGATCTGGTGGGGCTCGCGCGTCGGGCTGTACGAGTTCTTCGACAAACGGGTCATCGACGGCACGGTGAACCTGGTCGGCTGGCTCGGGCGCAAGCTCGGCTACCTCGGCCAGCTGTTCCAGTCGGGCAACCTGCAGCGCTACCTGGCCATCTTCGTCATCGGGCTGGCGCTCCTGATGTGGGGCTACTTCATGCCGCTGGCCCGCGGCGACGGTGACGCACCGCCAGCTGCCCAAGCCCAGGAAGGAGGTCAGCGATGAGCTTCGTCCAAGAGCACCTGTTGACCTTCATCGTCTTCGTCCCGATGCTCGGCGCCGTGCTGGCGCTCGCCTTCCCGCGCGAGGAGACCAGCGGCGTCCGCGGCTTCGCGCTGGCGGTCTCGCTGCTCGATCTCGCCCTCGCCTTCTGGCTCTGGGCGCTGTTCGAGCCCAAGACCACCGGCATGCAGCTCACCGAGACGATCGAGTGGATCCCGTCGCTGGGCATCTCCTACAGCGTCGGCATCGACGGGCTGACCATCCTGCTCGTCGTCTTGACCACCTTCCTCGCCCCGCTGGTCGTGCTCAGCACCTACTCGGCGGTCAAGGAGCGGGTGCGCGAGTACATGGTCTGCGTCCTCTTCCTGCAGACCGGGATGCTCGGCGCCTTCGTCGCCACCGACCTCTTCCTCTTCTACGTCTTCTGGGAAGTGATGCTGGTGCCGATGTACTTCCTCATCGGCGTCTGGGGCGGCAAGCAGCGCATCTACGCGGCGGTGAAGTTCTTCCTCTACACGATGGCCGGCTCGCTCTTGATGCTGGTCGCCATCCTCTACACCGTCTGGGCGGTGCAGGATCAGGGCGGCCTGACCTTCAGCTGGGCGGCGATCGTCGAGCGTCTGGGCAGCACCGAGCTGGGCGGCGCCGAGGTCTGGCTGTTCCTCGCCTTCGCGCTCGCCTTCGCGATCAAGGTGCCGATGTTCCCGTTCCACACCTGGTTGCCGGACGCCCACGTCGAGGCGCCGACCGGGGGCTCGGTGATCCTCGCCGGCGTGCTGCTCAAGCTGGGCACCTTCGGCTTCCTACGCTACGCGATGTGGCTCTTCCCCGAGACCGCCGCGGCCTTCCTGCCGGCGATCGGCCTATTGGCGGTGGTCGGTATCATCTACGGCGCGCTGGTCTCGATGGTGCAGGAGGACTTCAAGCGCCTGATCGCCTTCTCGTCGGTGTCGCACCTCGGCTTCGTGATGCTCGGCCTGACGGCGATGACCGTCACCGGCGTCGCCGGCGGCGTGCTGCAGATGGTCAACCACGGCATCTCGACCGGCGCGCTCTTCTTGCTCGTCGGCGTGATCTACGAGCGACGGCACACCCGACTGCTCGACGACTTCGGCGGCCTGGCCAAGGTAATGCCCCGCTACGCCGCGGTGTTCGGGATCATCATGCTCAGCTCGGTCGGTCTCCCGGGCCTCAACGGCTTCGTCGGCGAGTTCCTGATCCTGATCGGCAGCTTCCAGAGCGAAGGGATCGTCTTGCAGCAGACGACCACCGGCCAGCTGGCCTGGGTCGGGATCATCGCCGCGGGCCTGGTCGCCCTCGGCGCGGTCGCCATCCTCGGCTTGAAGCTGGCGCGGATGCCCCGCGAGCAGGCCGGGGTGCCGACCAAGGTCGCGACGCTGATCGGCGCGCTGCTCCTCGCCGCCGCGTTGGTCGCGCCGCCGGTCGGCAGCTTCACCGGCGGGTTGATCATCCGCCCGCTGGTCACGGTGACCCCGTCGGTGGCCAACTTCCGCGAGGTGTTCGCGCTGCTCGCCGTGCTCGCCGGCACCGGCGTGATCTTCGCTGCCGTCTACCTGCTGCTCGCTACGCAGCGGGTCTTCTTCGGCCCGCTGCGGCACGCCGAGAACGAGCACCTCGCCGATCTGAACCTGCGCGAGGGCTTCGTGCTCGTGCCGTTGGTGCTGGTCGCCATCCTGATGGGGGTGTTCCCCAAGCCGTTCCTCGACGCGATCAACCCCACGGTCGACGCCTACGCCCGCGACTTCCGCGCCCGGGCCGGGCTACCGGCGACCGTGGCGTTGCAGGACGCCCGCCCGCAGCCGCCGCAGCGCCCGCTGCGCGCGCTGCCGCCCACCCCGAGCGACGGGGTTGATCGCCTGCCGCCGACCGGACGGCCGGGGGGAATGCCGGCGGTCGGGCCGCTGCTGCCGCGGGTGATGCCGCGCGGCGCCCCGGCCCCGGGAGCGGCCCCCGGTGAACAGGCGCTGCCGGCGCCGGCCGGCGAGCCGCCGCACATGGATCTGCAACGCGCCCTACCCTACCGGCGGCTGCTCAAACGCCCCGAGCGTCGCGAGGCGCCAGAGGGAGGTCAGCCATGAACGTGCTCCAGGACCTCGGCACCATCGCGCCGATCTGGATCCCGGCGCTCACCGCCGCCGTCGTGCTGCTGCTCACCGTCACCGGCGGCCCCCGCCGGCCGGCGCCGACCTCGGCGACCCACCTGGCCTTCATCAGCCTGCTCGGGCTGGGCGCCGCGTTGATCCTGTTGCTCGACTACGACGCCGCCACGCCGGCCTTCGCCGGCGCGGTCGTCCTCGACGGGGTCGGTGTGCTGTTCGGCCTCGCGGCGCTGGTCGGCGCCGCGTTGGCCATCGTGCTCGCGCACGCCTACCTGCGCGAGCACGAGCTCTCGGCCGGCGAGTACTACGGCCTGGTGCTGCTCTCGGCCAGCGGCATGCTGATGCTGGCGATGGCCGGGGACCTGTTGACCCTGTTCATCGGCATCGAGGTGATGTCGCTGGCCGTCTACGTGCTCGCCGGCTACCGGCGGGCGGATCGCAAGGCGCAGGAGGCGGCGCTGAAGTACTTCATCTACGGCGCCTTCGCCTCCGGCTTCGCCATCTTCGGCATCGCGCTGCTCTACGGCGAGGTCGGACGGCTGAGCGGGACGCCGGCGCTCGGCTTCGCCGCGATGGCCAAGGCCTTCGCGCCCGGGAGCCTGTCGGCCGCCGGGTGGGTCGGCACCGCGATGGTCTTCGGCGGCCTGGCGTTCAAGGTCGCCGCCGTGCCGTTCCACATGTGGGCGCCGGACGTCTACGAGGGCGCGCCGACCCCGTCGACCGGCTTCATGGCCGTCGGCGTCAAGGCGGCCGCCTTCGCCGGCCTGTGCCGCTTCGTCGCCGCGACGCTCTTGGCCGGCTCCGGCACCGAGACGGCGGTGCTGGCGGTCGAGCTGCTCGCCATCTTGACCATGGTCGTCGGCAACCTGCTGGCGATCCGGCAGACGCAATTGAAGCGCCTGCTCGCCTACTCGAGCGTCGCCCACGCCGGCTACCTCCTGGTCGGCGTCGCCGCGTTCATCGCCAAGCCGGACAGCATCGCGTTGCAGGCGATCGGCTACTACCTGCTCGGCTACGCGGCGATGACCCTTGGTGCGTTCGGCGTCGTGCTTGCCTTCGAGCGCCGCGACGACCGGCGCATCGACCTGCCGATCGAGCGCCTGGCCGGCATCGCGCACCGCTACCCGGCGGTCGGGCTGGCGATGGCGGTGTTCATGTTCGCCCTCGCCGGCATGCCCCCGACCGCGGGCTTCTTCGGCAAGCTGACCCTGTTCACCGCCGCGGTCGACGCCGGCCGCGTCGCGGCGGTGGTCGTCGCCGTCCTGGCCAGCGCCGTCGGCGCCTACTACTACCTGCGCGTCATCGTCGTGATGTACATGCGCCAGAGCGACAGCGACGAGAAGCGGGTGCAGTCGGCCTGGCTCGCCGCCGGCCTGTGGGCCTGCGCCGCGCTGACCCTGGTGATCGGCCTGTTGCCCGAGTCCTACTTCGCGTTCGCCCGGCGGGTGCTCGACGGTTGGCTCGGCTGAGCCACCGGCCTATACTGTGGCGGTCGCATGGACGCCTATTGCCCGCGCTGCAAGGTCTCCCTCACCCACGTCGATGAGGCGACGCTACTCAAGGGCCGCTGTCCAACCTGCGACGGACAGATCAACCTGGGCGGCGTCACCGCCGGCGGGGGCCCGGCCGGCGCGATCGCGATGACCTTCGCCGCCGGGTCGCGCGTCGCGGTCGCGCTCGACGCCAGCTTCGAGACCGCGCAGCTCGACCTCGGCGGGACCGCCACCGGGCGCCGACCGCCGCCGCCACCGCCCGACGCCGAGCTGCCAGCGCACCTCGGGCTGCCGATGAACCTGTCGGCGGCGTCCGACGAGCTGACCGTGGTCCCCGGCGCCGAGTTGGAGCGCAGCGAGGATCTGCCCCGGCCGCGGCGCCGCCCTGCCGCGCCGCCTCCCCCTCCGATGAATGACGAGCCCACCGCCCCGGCCTCGTTTTCGTTCGACAACGCACCGACCGTCGCCAACGCGCCGCTCACCGCCGCCCCGCCGCCGCCGCCGGAGACGCCTGAGCCGGTGACGCCCGACCCGGCGCCCTCCCCCGCGCCGGCCAGATCACCGGCCAGCAAGGCGGAGCCGAGCCCGGTGCTCGGGGCGCACCTGCAGCTGCCGGCGATCGACTTCTCGATGCCGGACCTCGGCACGATGAGCGCCGAGCTGCCACCGGCGCCGGCCACCTCCGGCGCGCCCGCCGACCTGCCGGCCCACCTGCAGCTGCCGAGCTTCCCGGACTTCCACCTGCCGCCGATCCCCGGCCAAGAGACCGAGCAGCGCGACGGCGAGCTCGAGATCAAGGGCGTGCCCGGCGGCACCTTCTCGGCGATGCAGGACACCGAGGTCACCGCACCGGCGCCGGTCGCCGGCAAGG
>JBFYZW010000068.1:0-6550 GCA_041309305.1 Deltaproteobacteria bacterium
TGTCGCTCTCGGGGTCGAGCTCGAGGGCGTGCGGCGCGCGGTGGGCCTGTTGCGCGTCGTCGGCCGCAAGCTCTACGCCGATGGCGCGCTCGGCTCGCACGGCGCGGCGTTGCGCGCGCCGTACACCGATCGCCCCGCGACGCGCGGCCTGCTCATCCACGAGCCGGCGGCGCTCGCGGCCCACGTTCGCGCTGCGGCGCGCGACCGGCTGCGCGTCGCGATCCACGCGATCGGAGACCGGGCGGTGGAGGTGGCCCTCGACGCGCTGGGCACCCTGGCCGGCGAGACAGATGGCCACCGGCTCGAGCACGTGCAGGTCATCGGCGCGAACGACGCGCAGCGCCTGGCCGCCGCCGGCGTCACCGCCAGCATGCAGCCGATTCACGCCACCTCCGACGCCGCATGGGTCGAGACGCGGCTCGGGGCCGATCGGGTGAGCTACGCCTACGCCTGGCGGACGTTGCACCGCGCCGGCGTTCCGCTGGCGTTCGGCTCGGACGCCCCGGTTGAAGCCGAGAGCCCGTGGCTCGGCCTGCAGGCGGCGGTGACCCGGGGGGAGGAGAGCGGTCGGCCAGCGCCGGGCGGTTGGTCGGCGGAGCGCCTCTCGGTCGAGGAGGCGCTCGCGGCCTATACGCGCGGGCCGGCGCGCGCGGTCGGCGCGGCCGGCGGGGTGATCGCCGTCGGCCAGCCCGCCGATCTGACGGTCGTCGACCGAGACCCGTGCGCCATCGCCGCCGACCAGCTCAATGCGGTGCAGGTCCTCGGCACGGTGGTCGCGGGCCGCTGGCGGGGGACGCGATGAGCGATCGACGCCTGGAGGCAGCGGACGCGCTCGAGACGCTGGTCAACCAGTTCGCCGACCCGATGTCCTTCTTGCGCGAGCTGGTGCAGAACGCCATCGACGCCGGCACACCCGAGGTCGAGGTGCGCATCAGCTTCGCGGCCGGGGAGGGGGGCCGGGGGCTTTTGAACGTGCAGATCGATGACTGGGGCGAGGGGATGAGCGCCGAGATCATCGACTCCAAGCTGACCCGTCTGTTCAGCTCGACGAAGGAGGGGGACTTCACCAAGATCGGCAAGTTCGGCATCGGCTTCGTCTCGGTCTTCGCGGTCAAGCCCGATCTGGTGGTCGTCGACACCTCGCGCGACGGCGACAGCTGGCGGGTGATCTTTCACGCCGATCGCAGCTTCGAGCGCCTGGCGATCGACGCCCCGGTCGACGGGACCAAGATCCGCCTGGTCAAGGAGGTCGACGCCGACGAGGTCGAGGCGTTCACCGTCCGCGCCGGTGAGGTGCTGCGCTACTGGTGCAAGCACACGCGCGTGCCCATCCGCTTCCAGGGTGAGGCGATCAACCAACCGCTGGTGGTCGACTCGCCCTGCCAGGTGAGCCACAGCGAGGCCGGCACCGAGGTGGTGGCCGGCCTGACCGTCGACGAGCAGCCGGCCTTCGGCTTCTACAACCAGGGGCTGACCTTGCTCGAAGGGCGGGCCGTGCACTTCGGCGCGGTCACCTTCAAGATCTCCTCCCGCTACCTCGAGCACACGCTGACCCGCGACAACGTGCTACGGGACGAGAGCTACGCCAAGGCGATGGCGCTGGTCGGCCGCCTGGCCCGTGAGGCGCTGCCGGCGCGTCTGTTCGAGCTGTTGGCCAACGCCGGCGCGGCGGAGCCGGCCGAGGAGCACGCCCAGCTCTACCAGCTGCTCGCCGCCTGGCTGCGTCTCGGGAACGACACGGTCGAAGCGCGGCTGCGGCCGTTCGCCGAGCGGCCCGCCTTCGTCGCGGTCGACGGCCAGGCGGTGACGGTGCGCCGCTGCCTCGAGGCCAACGGCGAAGGGGAGCTCTTCTACGGTGCCGCCGGCGAGCCGGTCAGCGCCGCCCTCGTCGCCCGCGGGGCGCTGGTGGTGCGTGGGGTCGCGGGGTCGGCGGTGGTCCGGGCGCTCGAGGCGCTGCCCGGCAAGGGTCCGGTGCGGGCCGCGGCGCGCTACTGCGTCGCGCTGCCCGGCCCGGCGGTGGAGGAGCGCTGGCGGCTGTTGACCGGCGCGCTGGTGACGGTGATGCGCGACGCGGGCTACAAGGTGCGCGAGCTGCGCGTCGGCCACCTCGACTACCCCGGCTCCGAGGTGCGCGGGCGGCTGGCGGTGACCCAGCGCGACTGGGGCGAGGTGACCGCGATCGCCGAGGCGGCGCTGCTCGGCGACGGCCTCCTGGCCCGCGAACGGGTGGTGGTGCTCAACGCCGACCACCGCGACTTCGCGCCGCTGGTCGCGCTCGCTCGGCGTGAGCCGGAGCTGGCCGCGTACCTGGCGGCCAAGGACCTGCTGCTCCGCCAGGAGCTGACCCCGGAGATCGACACCCGCCTCGCCGAGGCGGCCTGGGAGCGGCGATGCCGGCGATCGACTCGTTGATCGACGGGCTCCGCGGTGAGGGCGAGGTGGTGCGCCGCGCCGCCTTCACCCTCGATCGCGAGAAGGCGCGCGACAAGCTGCGTCAGTTCCAGCTCGCCGATCCGCGCGGCTACGTGCTCGAGCTGATCCAGGCGGCGGTGCTCAAGGGGGCGACGCGGATCGACCTGACGCTCGACGCTGACGATCTGATCCTGCGCTATGACGGCCGGCCGTTCACCCGGGAGGACGGCGAGGAGCTGTACGGCGCGATGTTCACCCGCGGCGCCACCGTCGACCTGCGCGCCCGGCGTCAGCTGGCGCTCGGGCTGAACGCGGCGCTGGCGCTGAACCCGAGCTTCGTGCGCCTGGTGAGCGGCGCGCTGGCGATGGAGCTGCGCCCGGACGCGGACGACCAGGTGAGCGCGCGCGAGCCGGCCGCCGCTGGGACCGAGATCCACGTGCACGAGCGGTTCCGGCCCGGGGTGGTGGCGCGCTTCTTCGGCCGGCTCGGCGGCCAGCTCGCCGAGGCGAACCTGGTGCGGCAGCGCTGCGTGCACGCGGCGCTGCCGATCACCATCAACGGTGAGGAGATCCAACGCGAGCGCATCCCGCAGGTGGCGATCGGCGTCGTGCCGATCTCCTCGCCCGGGGTGCGCGGCTCGGCCGGCTTCGTCGCAACCGGCGGCGGGCTCCGCCTGATCAAGGACGGGGTGTGGATCTCGACCCGCGATCTCCCAGGTGGCCACCCGCAGCTGCTCGCGGTGGTCGAGGGGGATGACCTGGTCAAGGACGTGTCGCAGACCAAGATCGTCGAGGACGAGGCGTTGGCGCGCGTCTTCGCGCTGGCGCGCGCGGCCGAGCGACCCGCGGCGCGCGCCCTGCTCGACGAAGCGATCCCCCGGTCGGCGGTGGCGCTCTCGGCCAGCGGTCCGCTGCTGCGCGACGCTCTGCTGCGCGCCGACAGCCTGGAGCAGGCCCTGACCGACCCGCACCTCGGTGAGGTGGCCCAGGTGCCGCTCTGGCAAGACGCCCGCGCCGAGGCGACGATGCTCTCGCTGGCCGAGATCAGCGCGCAGCGGGAGCGGTTCGGCAACGTCGCCTGGGCCAGCCGTGCGTTCGCGACCTTGAAGGGCGGACGCGCCGTCGTGCTGTTGCCGCAGGGGACGAGCCGCGACGCTTTCCTTGCCTTTTTCGGCGATGCCTGCCGCGATCACACCCAGACGTTGGCGCGGCTCGAGAAGCGCAAGCAGCACGAGGCGCGCTGGCGGGCGCGGCGGATGGAGGCGGTGCTGCCGGCTGACGCGCTGGGCGTGCGTTACCACGCCCGCCTGCCTCTCGAGGGCGAGAGCGTCAGCGGGGAGCTCGGGATCGTCAGCCTCTCGGACGCCGACTCCCGCCTCTTCCTGTTCAAGGACGGCTGTCTCCTGGTCGAGCGCCGGGTGCGGTTACCGGTCGGCGGCCTGGAGGTGGCGTTGCAGGCCCCGTTGACCCCGAACGCCTACTTCAACGACGCTCGGCGAGACGAGGCGCTGGCGACGGCGCTCTTGGCGGTGGCGCGGGCGCTGCCGCGGTTACTCGAGGTCTGGGCCGAGCGGATGTGGACCGGCGCCCACGGGGCGGCCCTCCTGGCCGCGGCCCGGCGTTATCTGCACGGCTACCTGGCCTGGGCGAGCGGGCCGCGGGCGGGCGCCGCGTTTCTCACCGGCTACGGCTTCGCCGAGCGCAACGCGGTGCGGCTGGCGCGGGAGGCGGACGAGGCTGGCGCCTGGCGGCCGGCGCTGGCCGGGGGCGAGGAGCCGTCGTCCAGCCCGCTGGCGCGGCTGCGCTGGTTGCGCACGACCGACGGCGGCTGGTTGTCGCTCGGCGAGGTTGACGAGGCGGTGCGCCGCGACGGCAGTGTGCGCTACGTGTTGGACGATCAGCCGAGCGGCGTCGCGGTCCCGGTCGCCCCGCCGCTCCACCTCAGCCGCGACGAGCACGCGCTGCTCGGTCGGTTGCTCCCGGTCGGCGGGTTGACCGACTACGCCGACGAGTACCAGGCGGCGGCGGACGAGGCGGCCTTTCTCGACCGGCCGGCCGAGCTGCCGGCGGTCGCGGTCCCCGGGCTGGCCAAGGTGGACATCGCGACCGAGGACGGGATCAGCGGTGAGCTGGCGCTGCTCGAGTCGCTCGGCGCCGAGGTGCGCCGGCCGATGGCGCGGCTGACGCTGCGCCAACGCCAGCGACGGCTCGCCGAGGTGGAGTTGGACCTGCCCTACGGCTTCGCAGTCGTCGAGCTGAACGACGATCACCTGCGGGCGAATCGGGAATGGACCGAGGTGCGCCACGATGAGCGGTTCAAGCGGGTCACCGAGGTGGTGCGCGACGGGGTCGACCGGGCACTCGCGGCGCTGGCCGAGAGCTACCCGCGGCTCGGCGCGTCCGCGCGCGTCGACGCCGGCGACGCGCTGCTCGGGGTCCTGGCGACCCTCAGGCCGCAGCGGCGGGAGGGGCGGGCCGAGCTGCCGGTCCCGGCGCTGGCCGAGGTGCCGCTGTTCGCTTGCCTCGGCGGCGGCGCGGTGAGCCTCTCGGCCGTGCTCGCCGAGGTCGAGGCCAACGAGAGCGTTCAGGTGCTGAGCCAAAAGCTCGATGAGCCGCCGGCGCCGGGCGAGCTGGTGCTGGTGCTCGGCGAGCTCGAGCAGCGGGTGTTGCGTCGCTGGGTCGGCGGCAGGGCGATGGTCGACGCGGCGCCGGTCTTCGCCGAGCGGCGGCGGCAGCGCGCGCTCGAGAAGCTGCCGGTCCTCGACACGCTCGAGCTGCCCGAGCACGAGGTGCTGGTCAGCACCCCGATCGGTGACGGCGAGATGCGCGGCACGGTCGGCCTGACCCGCCGCTACCCGGAGGTCGTCGCGATCGTGCGGCTGACCTTGGCGAAGGCCGGTCGCCGGCTGGCGGTGGTCGAACGGCCGGCGCCGCTGCACCTGGTAGCGCGGGTCGACGACCCGAGCCTGCCGACCGACGAGGAGGGGCAGCTCGACGGCAGCTTTGGCCTCGAGCGCGCCGAGGCGGCGGCGGTGGGCGCCATCGGGGCGCTGGTCGAGCGGCTGTGCGACGGCTGGGACGCGCAGAGCCCGGCCGAGCGCGCGGTCGCCTGGCGTCACCTGCTCGACTTCTTTGCTTGGCGCTCCTCCATTCGGCGGGGCGCGGTGCGTGGGGTGGAGGAGGCATACGAGCGCGCCGTCCGGCTCGCCGGCTTCGCCGGGGTGACCGGCGGCCTGCACGCCCTCGCGGAGGTGCTCGAGGTCGCCCAGCGTGACGGCGCGGTCCACTACCTGCGCCACGCGCTGGCCGGTGAGCCGCTCGACCCGACCACCGTCGTGCTGCTGTTGCGCCGGCCGGAGCAGGCCTGCCTGACCACGCTCGGCCTGCGGCTCGAGGACTACGAGAAACGGTGGCTCGCCGAGCAGGACGGTCGACGGCGGCGCGCGCGGGCCGAGGCGGTGCCGACTGCCGCACCGGCCGACGCGCTGGTCACCGTGACGGCCGAGCACCGCGGCGTGCAGGCCATGCTTTGGCTGCCCTCCACTCACGCGACGCGCCACGAGCTGGTGCTCGGCCGGGAGGGCAAGGTGGTCGAGCGGCGGGCGACCGCGGGCCCGCTGGCTTGCGCCGGCGTGGTGCACGGCGACGCGCTGCCGGTCAGCGCCGACTGGCGGCAGGTCGGGCTCGACGGCGAGTGGGTGGAGTGGATCGACCGGCTCGGCGCCCGGCTGTTCACCGAGCTGGCGCGGGAATGGGGGCGGGGCAAGCTCGCGCCGGAGGCGCAGCGGGTCGCGGCGCTCTACCTGGCGCGCGTCGTGCTCGAGCTGCGCCGGCAGATCGGCGACGGGGGGGCGCGCCTGCCGGTCGAGCTCGGGCGCCTGTACCGCCGGCTGCGCGTGCTGCCGGTCCTGCCCCTGCCGAGCGGCAAGGCGGTCAGCCTGCAGCGGGCGCAGCGGGAGAGGCCGATCGAGCTCCGGCACCTGCAGCTCTGGGACGAGCCCGAGGAGGTGTCGGCGCCGCCCCGGCGGACAGCGCCGGCGAGGGCCCGGCCGAAGGAGGAGGCGGGGGCGAAGCAGACCGACGCACCTCGGCCGGCGCACCCGTCAGTCGAGACCGCCACGGCGCCGCGCCCCTCGAG
>JBFYZW010000069.1:0-17880 GCA_041309305.1 Deltaproteobacteria bacterium
GCTTGCCGCGCGG
Source organism: Deltaproteobacteria bacterium (assembly GCA_041309305.1). Taxonomy (GTDB): domain Bacteria; phylum Myxococcota; class XYA12-FULL-58-9; order XYA12-FULL-58-9; family XYA12-FULL-58-9; genus JBFYZW01. Next base: position 14 of record JBFYZW010000069.1, read on the forward strand.
GCCGCGCAGCAGCAGGCGGACCGGCCGGCCGAGCTCCCAGGCCGCCGAGACGACGAAGCGCACGCTCTGCTCGTTGCGTGGCGCGCCGTGGTCGAAGCGGATCATCAAGGCCGCGAGGTCCTTCTTGGCCCAGTAGAGGCGGTGGTCGGTGTAGCGCATCCGCTCGCAGCTGGCGCGCAGCGCCAGCGGCTGGTGGGGCTGGTAGCGTTTCTCCTTCTTCCACTCGAGGGCGAAGCCGAGCTGTGGTTGGCACAGCCCCTCGCCGAGCTCGCCGATCTCCCACAGCGGCGTCACGGCCATCGCCCCGGGGGCGCGCTTCTTGCTCGGCCGCTTCGGCCACATCTTTTTGTACATGTGGTCGATCGTCCACAACCAGCTCGAGATCGGGTCGAGTGGGATCGGATCGTGCGGCAGCGCCGCCTGGGTGAGGAAGTGTACCTGGACGTTCTGCTTGGGCGTCAACGAGCCGACGTCGAAGATGAGCATGAACACCTCGCCGCGGTGTTCACCGAGTCGACCGCGCGTGACGTCGGAGGCGACCACGCCGACCTCCTTGAAGTCGGCGCTCCAGCCGAAGACCTCGCTGTCGATGCGGTGGGCCGAGAGGTCCTCGCCCGGCTGGGCGACGTCGGCGCGCACCTCGCTCGTGCTGCTCTTGCCGGCCCGGCCGGCCGGCGGCACGGCGCTGAACACGAGGCCGGCGGCGGCCCAGGCGGAGAGGAGGCGCATCGCCCCCGAGCCTAACCGCGTTTCGCCGCCGCTGTCCATTTGCCGTTGGACCGGCCGGCCCGGGCAGCTATTCTGCCGTTGAACCAACCGCCCCGGTCCGGCGCTATCGGCCGCAGGAGACGACGATGATCACGACCCGATGGGCTATCTGTTTGGTTTCGCTCTGCTCTTGCGCCGCGAACTACAAGACGGTGGCGGTCGAGAGCGCCCCGCCGCGGCTGGTCGCCGCCCCGGCCGCGGGCAGCAGGATCCAGCTCCTCTCGCTCAACGACGCGGAGGTGCGCGGCGAGCTCGCCTCGCCCTCCGGCAGCCCGATCGAGGAGAAGATCATCGTCGAGGCCACCGGGCGGCTGTTGGTCGACGTGCTCGGCGAAGCGGTGCCCAGGGTGCGGGCGCTGGTCCGCGAGCTGGGCGGCAAGCTGGCGCGGGACGAGATCTACAGCGACAGCGGCCGGGCGATGTTTGTGCTGCGCCTCCCGCCGGCGCAGGTCGACCCGTTCTTCGACCGCCTCGGCGAGCTCGGCGAGCTAGCCGACCGCAACGTCGTCGCCACCGACGTGACGCGCCAGTTCAACGACACGACCATTCAGCTGGACAACCTGCACAAGGCGCTGGCTCGCTATCAGGAGATCCTCGCCGCGGCGACCAAGGTCGAGGAGATGCTCGCGGTCGAGGCGCAGCTCACCCGGGTCAAAGGCGAGATCGAGCGGCTCAAGGGCGAGCTGCAGTTTTTGAGCGACCGGGTCAACCTGTCGACCATCACCCTGCACGTCTACCCCAAGGACGCCGGCGCGACCTTCGCGCCGCGGGCCAAGCTCCACCCCGGGTTGCGCTACGGCTTCGCCGGCACCTTCGCGCGCGGCAAGGAGGCGGCGCTGTGGTACGGGCCGGGGCTGTCGTTGCACTTCTTCCGTCACTTCCACGCCGAGGTCGACCTGCTCAGCGACATCGAGCGCGAGCCCTGGCGCGCCGACGCGATCGTCGCGACCGTGGGCGGCGAGACCTACAGCGACTTCCTCGGCCGCGGCAAGCGCACCTGGCTGAACCCCTACGTCGGCGCGCAGCTCGGCTACGCCCGACTCGGCGAGCGGGACTTCTTCGCCATGGGGTTGGCGTTCGGCCTCGAGCTGTACAAGAGCACCTACCTGCTGGTCGATCTCAACCTGCGCGGCCAGGTGTTGTTCGGCGAGGGGCCGAGCCAGCTGGCGCTGCAGCCGACCCTCGGCGCGAACATCGCCTTCTGAGTTACCGGCTCGTCTCGCCGTCGACCGCGTCGCCGAAGGCGGCCAGCTCGTGCGGCGTGGCGCGGTCGGGTTGGGCGACGAACACCGGGCCGCCGAGCAGGTACCAGGCGAGCTGGGTGAGGCCGAGCAGGAGCGAGGTCGGCACCGATCGCTCTGGCGCGACGCCGACGAGCGCGAAGAAGTAGGCGAAGGCGCCCTCGCGCATTCCCCAGCCGCCGGGCAATAGCGGCACCGACGCGGCGAGGAAGCACAGCGGCGTGACCGCGAAGTAGTGGCTGAGCGGGTTGTCGATGCCGAGCGCCCGGCCGATCATGTAGGTCTGCCAGATGATGCCAGCGTGGTTGGCGACCGAGAGCAGCACCGCGATCGCCACCGTCCCGGGGGCGTCGCGGTAGACTGTGATCGCCTGGTCGACGCGCTGCCAGAAGCGGCTGAACGGCAGGCGGGCGAGCAGCGCCTCGACGCGCAGCAGGCGGCGCAGGCGGCGGGAGAGCAGCACGCAGCCGATGAGCGTGCCGGCGCCGAAGACGGCGTAGACCATCCCGGCGACCGGCGCGAAGCCCGGCTCGTCGAGCAGCCCGGTGACGATCAGCGCCCCGAGCAGCGCCAGGCCGAACAGCCCGACGAAGCGGTCGATGAACACCGAGAGGAACATCTTGTACGGCGCGCGCGAGCCGCGGGCGACGTAGAAGGCCTTGACCAGGTCTCCGCCGGTCAGCCCCGGAGCGACGGCGTTGAAGAAGAAGCCGATGTAGGTGAGCCGCAGCGCGTCGGCGAACGAGATCGGCAGCGCGATGGCGCGCAACAGCAGCCACCAGCGCACGATCGAGATCAGGGTGATCGGCCCGAAGATGAGCAGCGCCCAGAGCAGAAGCGCCTGATCGGCGCCACGCACGGTCGAGAGGACGCCGCGCTCGACCGTCGGGCTGCCGGGCTGCCCGCGGGTGAAGCGCTCGGGCGCGGCCGCGCCGCTGGCGCGGAACTCGACCTCGGCGGCGGAGATCGCGACGATCTCGCCGGTGAGCAGGCGCCCGTCGGGGAAGCTCAGCTGATCGCGGTATTGGATCCGGGTGAGGACGAAGACCGCGAGCGCGACGCCGAGCAGTCGGAGCAGGAGACGGACGGCGCGCTTCACCTCTCAGTCATAATGCAAAACCGCGCCGGCGGCCAAGCGAAGGTTGGGCGAACGGGCCGACACCTGGTATCGTCCCCGGTGCGGGAGGTCCCCAAGGTGCGCTGGCGCGTCGTTGCAACCCTCACGGCTGTTGGCGCGCTCGCGGCGGGCTGCCTCGAGCGTAGCCCGACGCGGGAGAGCTGCAGCGGCGATCCGTCCGGGGGTGACCCCGCCGGCGCGGTGGCGGTGCAGCCGGCCTCCTCCTCGGCCAAGTTCGAGGACGCGCAGGTCGTCTCGTGGTCGCAGGGGGTGCTCGAGGCCAACGCCGCGCGGTTGCTGCTCGTCGTCTGCAACACCGACGCGGCCTCGATCCACCCGGCCGCGGTGACTGCCGGCGGTGCGCCGCTCGAGCTCGTCGTCGCGCAGGACGCGCCGAGCTTCGGCGCCCTCTCGGTCTGGATGCTGCCCGGAGTGGCGACGGGGAGCTACCTCATCGAGGCGGTCTACCCCTCCCCGGTGCCCGGGCTGGCCCGCTCGCTCGTTCTGGAGCAGGTGGCGGCCGAGGTTCCGGTGCAGCTCTTCGTCGGCGGCTCCCACGCCGGCGGCGGCGCGTTCTCCGTCGGCAGCCGGGCGGGGGATCTGCCGCTGGCGCTGGTCTCCTGGGGCAACAACCAATCGACGAGTTGGCTCGGCGGCGAGCTGGAGCTGTGGGACGACACCGACCCGGGGCCGGCGAACTCGCTCGGCGGCGCCGCGGCGACCCTGCCCGGCGCGCCGGTGGTCGACTTCGCCTGGCAGACGACCTCGGGCTCCTCGACCACTGGCGCGCACCTCGGCCTCAACGTGCGCAGGGCGCCCTGATGAGCGGCGCGCCGCTCGATGCGCTGGTGGTCTTCGGTTGTCGGGTGATCGACGGCCGTCCGTCGCCGGCGTTGGTGCGGCGCCTCGTGCGCGCCGCGGCGGCGGCCGGCGAGTATCCGGCGGCGGTGCTCGTCTTGTCGGGGGGCGACGCGCATGGCGTCGCCGAGGCCGAGGTGATGCGCGACGATCTGGTCGCCCGGGGTGTGGCGCCGGCGCGGCTGCGCTGCGAGCGGCAGGCGCGCTCCACCGCGGAGAACGCCGCGCGGGTCGTGCCCATCCTCGCCGAGCTCGGCGCGCGGCGGATCGGCTTGGTCACCGATCCCTATCACGTGCGCCGCAGCGCCGTGCTCCTGCGCGCCGCGGCGCGCCGGGCTGGACTCGGCGGGCTCACGGTCGTGCCGCTGCCGGCGGTCGAGAGCAAGTCGACGTTGGCCCGGCTCGGCTTGTGGATTGAGGAGAGCGTGAAGCTGGCGGTGTCGCTGGTGCGCGGGCCGCCTACAACCTCTGCTTGAGGTAGAAGTCGACCATCTCGGCCTTGCTGCGCGCCTTGATCTTGCTCGCCTGCCCGGCCTGGCCGAAGGCGATCATCCGCTCCTTGCACACCTGCTTCATCGCCTCGCGCGCCGGCTTCATGTAGTCGCGCGGGTCGAACTTCTCCGGCGTCTCGGCGAGGACCTTGCGGATCGCGCCGGTGATCGCCAGCCGGTTGTCGGTGTCGACGTTGATCTTGCGTACGCCGTGCTTGATGCCCCGCTGGATCTGCTCGAGCGGCACGCCGAAGGTCGGCTTCAGTTTGCCGCCGTACTTGTTGATCACGTCCTGCAGCTCTTGCGGCACCGACGACGAGCCGTGCATCACCAGGTGGGTGTTGGGCAGACGCTTGTGGATCTGTTCGATCACGCTCATCACCAGCACGTCGCCGGTGGGCTTCTTCGAGAACTTGTAGGCGCCGTGCGAGGTGCCGATTGCCACCGCCAGCGCGTCGACCTTGGTGTCGGCGACGAACTGCTCGGCCTGCGCCGGATCGGTCAGGTGCTCCTTGGCCTGGTCGGCCGAGAGGCCGGCGCCGTGGCCGTCCTCGATGCCGCCGAGCGTGCCGAGCTCGCCCTCGACGGTGACGCCAAAGGCGTGGGCGACGTCGACCACCTCGCGCGTGACCTTGACGTTGTAGTCGTAGCTCGAGGGGGTCTTGCCGTCAGCCTCGAGCGAGCCGTCCATCATCACCGAGGTGAAGCCCTGCTCGATGGCCGAGAAGCAGGTCTGCGGGCTGTTGCCGTGGTCCTGGTGCATCGCGATCGGCAAACGCGGGTGCAGCTCGGCGGCGGCGAGCATCAGGTGCTTGAGGTAGGCGTCGTTGGTGAACTGGCGTGCGCCGCGCGACGCCTGGATGATCACCGGCGAGTCGGTCTCCTCGGCCGCCGCCATGATCGCCTGGATCTGCTCCATGTTGTTGACGTTCAGCGCCGCCACGCCGTAGCCGTTCTCGGCCGCGTGATCGAGCAGGACGCGCATCGGGATGAGAGGCATGGGCAACTCCTTCTGGCTGAGTCGTCAGGGGTCTTTGGTGGGGCTCAATGTACGACTCCGGGGCGGTCAGGGGAAGGCCTTGCCGGGGCGCGGCCGCGCGTGGTACGCGGTGGGGATGCTGCAGCGCAAGGAGACGCCGGTCTGGGATCGCCGCCGGTTCGTCCGCCGGCAGTTCATCCAGACCGTCGATGTGCGCTCGTCGACGCGGCCGCCGCTGAGCGGGCGGAGCCGCGACCTCAGCCTCGGCGGCATCCGCCTGACCTTGACGCAGCCGCTCAGCCCCGGCGAGCAGGTCAACGTCGGGTTGTCGTTCCCGAGCGAGCTGCGCGTCGCCTTCGACGCCGAGGTGCGCAACATCGACCATGACGCGCCGGCCGAGGCGTACGTCGCCGGGCTGCGCTGGCTGTCACCGGCGGAGGAGGACGTGGAGATCTTGCGCTACCTGCTCGAGGACAGCGCCGCCTGAGCGTCGGAACGCGCCCGTGCTAGGACACCGGGCGGACGGCCTGCGCGTGCGGGCCGTGGGCGCCGGGGATGCTCTCGAACTCGACCAGCTGCCCTTCGTGCAGCGTGCGCTCGCCGTCGTGATCGAGCGCGCTGGCGCGCACCAGCACGTCGTCGCCGCCGTCGAGCGGCGCGATCATGCCGAAGCCCTTGCGTGGGTTGAACCACTTCACCGTGCCGGTCGCCATGCCTGTCAGCCCTCCGAGCCGCCCGTCGAGCAACGGGCAGCGTGACGATCGCACGGCCGATCGGTCGGTTCAAGGGCCAACTGCCCGGCTCGGTGTCAGCGCTGCTGCTGCGGCGGCGGCGGAGCCTTCGGCGTCGGCTTGGGCGGCTGCCACGAGCCGGTGCCGGTCTGGCCGTTGCCCTCGGGCGTGGCGATCTGCCCCAGGTACCCGGGCAGCTCGACGCCGGCCATCTGCGCGACGTCGTGGATCGGCGGCAGGCTCTTGATCAGCGACGAGACGAAGTTCGCGGTCGACGAGCCGGTGCCGGCGGCGGCGGCGCTGTCCCAGACGGTGACCTTGTCGATCTTGAGGTTCTGGATCGCCTCGACCTGACGGGCGACGATCGCCTCGATCTTCTCGACCATCAGCAAGGTCGCCGCGGCGCGGGCGTCGCCGGCGCAGCTCTGCACCAGCGACTGGTAGCCGTGCGCCTTGGCCTCGAGCACCTGCTTGATGCCCTTGGCCTCGGCCTCGTACTTCATCAGGATCGCGTCCGCCGCGCCGGCGGCGACGCGCCGTTGGCGCTCGGCCTCGGCGGCGGCGTCGATCTCGATCTTCTTCTTGTCGATCTCCTTGCGCACCACCTCGGCGGCGTTGAGCCGCTCCTGCTCGGCGCGGGCCTGCGCCTTCTGGATCTCGACCTCGGCCTCGCGCTTGGCCACCTCGGCGCGGCGGGCGGCGTCGGCCTGTTTGACCGCGAGGACGGCGTTATAGTCGGCGACGCTGGCGCGCGACTCGTTCTCGCCCTTGATCGCCAGCGACTCCTGGTTCCAGACGTAGACCCGCTGGTCGGCCTCGGCCGCCTTCTTGCCCTTCTCCGCCGCGGCCAGGTTCTCGGCGACGCGGATCTCCTGGGTCTTGGTCGCCTCGGCCTCGCCGATGCGGGCCCCGGACTCCTGCTGCTGGACGAAGATGCGCCGGTCGGCCTCGGCCGCCTTCTTGCCCTTCTCACCCTGGGCGACGTTCTCGGCGACCTTGATCTCCATCTCGCGCACCGCCGAGGCCTGGCCGATCTCGCCGAGCTTCATCTGCTCGGCGACGTCGATCTTGGCCTTGTTGATCGCCTCGGCCGCCGCCTTCTTGCCGATCGACTCGATGTAGGTCGACTCGTCGGTGATGTCGGTGATGTTGACGTTGATCAGGTTCAGGCCGATCTTGTTCAGCTCCGGCTCGACGTTCTTGCGGATGGCGGCGAGGAACGACTCGCGGTCCTGGTTGATCTGCTCGATGGTCAGCGACGCGACGGTGAGGCGCAGCTGGCCGAAGATGATCTCGCGGGCCATGCTCTCGATCTCGCCGACCGTGAGCTCCAGCAGGCGCTCGGCGGCGTTCTGCATCACCCCGGGCTCGGGGCTGATGCCGACGGTGAAGGTCGAGGGGACGTTGATGCGGATGTTCTGCAGCGACAGGGCGTTCTGCAGCGGGATGGGGATGGTGATCGGCGTCAGCGACATGTAGCGGTAGTCTTGGATGAGCGGCAGAACCAAGACGCCACCGCCGTGGATGCAGCGCGCCGCCTGACCGCCGGAGACCTTGCCGAAGACGACCAGGATCTTGTCCGACGGGCAGCGCTTGTAGCGGCTGGCCAGGTAGAGGAGCATGAAGACGACGAAGATGACCGCCGCGCCGATGGCGACGATCCAGATCGACGTGACCTCTCTCGACAGCATGGCTCGTCCTTTCTGTGGCGACCGTGTTTAGAGCGGCTTGACGACCAGCACGTTGCCGTCGGTGAGGCTCACCACCTTCACCCGCGCGTCGCTGGATATCTCACTCTTGTCCTCGGCGGTGGCGTCGAGCACCTTCAGGTAGCCCTGCACCATCACCCGCACCTTGCCGATCTGCCCGGCCGGGATCTTGAGGTAGACTGTCCCGTCCTGGCCGATGGCGGCGCGCAGGTCGACGTTGCCGGCCGCCTGCATGCCGGAGAAGAAGCGGAATAGCCGATCGACCACCCAGACGAGCCCGAGCCCGGCCACCGAGCCGCCGATGAGCGCGGTCAAGGCGCCCGACTGTCCGCGGCTGAGCGCCAGGCCGACCAGGCCGAACATCATGAAGAAGCCGGTCAGCCCCTGGAAGGAGAGGAGCTTGAAGCTCATCATCTCGTGCACCGACGCGGCGTCGCCGTGGTCAACGTGGCCGCCGCCGTCGTCGGCGTGGCCGCCGCCGTGGTCAGCGTGGCCGCCGCCGTCGACGCCGTGGTCGCCACCGCCCTCGTCGCCGCCCATGCCGACGAAGGCCATCACCAGCCGGATGGCGAACAGGCCGCCGCCGACCGCCGCGGCGCCGAAGAAGATCTTCTCGAGCACCGACAGACTCTCGAGCCAAGGCATCATCGTCGACCCCCTCTCCGAGCGACCGAGGCTTATCGCGCCAGCCGGGACAACAGCAACCAGCGCCCCGCTTTCGCCGCTATCTGTGTTCTAGTGTGTATGGTTACATAATATTACACACCATGTCAACACAAATCATTTTTCCTGTCCCTCACGGGGCGCATCATTATATAGAGTGCGCATGAGTGCACGCGAGACGAAGCCGAAGAGCCCGTACCGTCGCGTCAACATCATGATCCGCGAGGATCAACACGAGGCGCTCAACGCGCGCGGTCTGAACGTCTCGGGGCTGATCCGCGACCTGCTCGGCGACTACCTGTCGCAGAACGTCATCCACCTGCAGGTCGGCGAGGAGACGCGGCGCATCTACGACCTGGTGGTTGCCAACACTGGCTCGTCCGACCGGGAGATCGAGACCCACCTGCGCACCGCGCTGGCGAAGGTGCTCGAGGACAAGATCGCCGAGATGCAGAAGCTGCACCAGAAGCTGGTGCGCGAGGGCGCGCACCGCGCCTGACGGAGGAGGCGATGCCGTTGCACCCTGGAGCCGGTCGTCCGGCGCCGCGCGAGAGCCTGGTCAACGTCCCGCGCCTGGTCAGCGCCTACTACGCTTACGCCCCCGACCCGGAGCGCGCCGAGCAGCGGGTGAGCTTCGGCACTTCCGGGCACCGCGGCTCGGCCTTGAAGGCCTCCTTCAACGAGGCGCACATCCTCGCCATCACCCAGGCGATCTGCGACCACCGGCGCGCGCACGGCGTCGACGGCCCGCTGTTCGTCGGCAAGGATACCCACGCCCTCTCGGAGCCGGCCTTTGTCACCGCCCTTGAGGTGCTGGCTGGCAACGCGGTTGAGGTGTGCATCGACGCGGCCGACGGCTACACGCCGACGCCGGTCATCTCGCACGCCATCCTGACCCACAACCGCAACCGGCGGGCGCACCTCGCCGACGGCGTCGTCATCACGCCGTCGCACAACCCGCCCGAGGATGGCGGCTTCAAGTACAACCCGCCGCACGGGGGCCCGGCCGACACCGCGCTGACCCGGGAGATCGAGCAGGCGGCCAACGCCCTGCTCGCCGACGGCAACCGCGCGGTGCGCCGCGTCCCGTGGGCGCGTGCCCTCACCGCGCCCTCGACGCGGCGGTACGACTACGTCACGCCCTACGTCACCGACCTCTCGGCGGTCATCGACCTCGAGGCGATCCGCGCCGCGAAGTTGAAGATCGGCGCCGATCCGATGGGCGGCTCCGGCATCGCCTACTGGCGGCCGCTGGCCGAGCGCTTCGGCCTCGAGATCGAGGTGGTCAACCAGGTGGTCGACCCGACCTTCTCGTTCATGACCCTCGACAGGGACGGCAAGATCCGCATGGACTGCTCGTCGCCCTACGCGATGCAGAGCCTGATCGCCCTTGGCGACCGCTTCGACATCGCCTTCGGCAACGACACCGACTACGACCGCCACGGCATCGTCACCCGCTCGCGCGGGCTGCTCAACCCGAACGCCTACCTGGCGGTGGCCATCTGGTATCTGTTCCAGCACCGCCCCGGCTGGGGTGAGCGGCCGGCGGTGGGCAAGACGCTGGTCTCGAGCTCCCTCATCGACCGGGTCGCCGCGGCGCTCGGCCGCCGGCTGTGCGAGGTGCCGGTGGGCTTCAAGTGGTTCGTCGAGGGCCTGGGCGATGGTTCGCTCGGCTTCGGCGGCGAGGAGAGCGCCGGCGCCTCGTTTCTGCGCCGCGACGGCACCGTGTGGACCACCGACAAGGACGGGATCATCCTCGACCTGTGCGCCGCCGAGATCTGCGCCGTGCTGGGCAGAGATCCGGGCGAGGTCTACGGCGAGCTCGTCGCCCGCTTCGGCGAGTCGTGCTACGAGCGGCTCGACGCGCCGGCGAGCGGGGCGCAGAAGAAGGTGCTCGCCTCGCTGTCGCCCGCGCAGGTGACCGCGACGACGCTGGCCGGCGAGCCGATCACCGCCAAGCTGACCCGCGCGCCGGGCAACGACGCGCCGTTGGGCGGGCTGAAGGTGACGACCGCGAACGGCTGGTTCGCCGCCCGGCCGTCCGGCACCGAGGATGTCTACAAGATCTACCTCGAGAGCTTCCGCGGCCCCGAGCACCTCGCCCAGCTCAAGGAGGAGGCCCAGGCGCTCGTCGCCCGCACCTTCGCCGCCGCCGGCGCCTGACCCTTGTCGCCGGCCCGCCGGTGCTCATATTCCAATGCGGAGGAGCTCGCCGTGCTGGGGCCGATGTTCACCGCCTTCGTCGCCGAATTGTGGGCGATCACGCTCGAGCTGGCCTGGCCGCTGTTGCTCGGCCTCTTGCTCGCCGGCCTCCTGCACGTGCTGTTGCCCACCGCCTTCGTGCGCCAGCAGCTCTCCCGCCCGACCTTCGGCAGCGTGCTGCGCGCGGTGCTCATCGGCGTGCCGTTGCCCTTGTGCTCCTGCGGCGTCGTGCCGACCGCGATCGGCCTCAAGCAGCAGGGCGCGTCGCGCGGCGCGGCGACCGGCTTCCTCATCAGCACGCCGCAGACCGGCGTCGACTCGGTGCTGGTCAGCGCCACCTTCCTCGGCTGGCCGTTCGCGCTGTTCAAGGTGGCTGCCGCGGCGCTCACCGGCCTCATTGGCGGCGCGCTGGTCAACCGCCTCGAGCGCGGCGCGCCGGCGCCGGCGCCGGCGGAGCAGGAGCTGGTCGCCGCGCCCCGACGCCACCCGCTCGAGGTCGTGCGCTACGCGGTCTTTGATCTCCTGGCGATGATCGACCTGTGGCTAGTGGTCGGGGTCGGTTTCGCGGCGTTGCTCGGCGTGCTGCTCCCGGACGACTTCTTCGCCCGCCACGCCTGGACCCAGGGGCTCGGCGGTATGCTGCTCGTTTTGGTCATCGCCTTGCCCCTCTACGTCTGCACCACCAGCTCGGTGCCGATCGCCGCGTCGCTCATCGCCGCCGGGATGCCGGCCGGCGCGGCGCTGGTCTTCTTGATGGCCGGGCCGGCGACCAACGTCGCGACCCTCGGCGCGGTCTGGCGTGGCCTCGGTGGCCGGGTGCTCGCGGTCTACCTCGGCACCGTGACGGTGATGAGCCTCGGCCTCGGCTGGCTGTTCGACTTCGTGCTCGCCGGCGCGCGCGCACCGCACCACCTGCACGCGCACGGCGCCTCGTGGCTCGAGCAGGGCAGCGCGGCCCTTCTGGTGGCGCTGCTCGCCTTTCTGCTCGGACGCCGTCTTTGGCTGCGGCTGCGGTCGGCCGCGCCTTTGACCCAGGAGAGCGCGATGGATCTGACCCTCAAGGTCGACGGGATGACCTGCCAGCACTGCGTCGCCAACGTCAAGCGGGCGCTCGAGGCGGTCGACAAGGTCGCGGCCGCGGAGCCGGACCTGGCGACCGGGCGGGTCGTCGTGCGCGGCGAGCAGCCCGAGGTGGCCAAGTTGATCGCCGCGGTCGAGGCGGCCGGCTACCGCGCCGCCGCCGGGTGATCGGCCTCACCAGGTGACAGAGTCGAGCTCGGCCGGTGTTTCACCGGGGACGGGCGCGTGCCCGCCGGTGGAGGACCCCGATGCGCATCATCTCGTTGGCTCTCTTGTTGGCCCTGTTTGGCCTCGTGCGCGGCGCGCAGGCCGAGTCCGGCCGGCAGGTTATCGTCGCTGCCCAGGCGGAGCCGGAGTCGTACATGTGGACGATGACCAAGGACACCTTCTTCGGCGGGCTGGCCGGCGCGCTGGTCGGCGGCGCGGTGCTGCTGGTCACCGGGTTCGAGGCCGACCCGATCCTGGTCGCCTACTGCGCCGGCGGCGGGATGATCGCCGGGGTCGGCTTCGGTGTCTGGGAGATCGCCGACCGGCGGGCTCAGCTGAGCGGGCCGAGCGCGATGCGCGAGCGGGCGACGCCGGCGCGCCTGGTCAGTTGGACCTGGCGGTTCTGAGGCTACTCGGCCGGCGGTGCGGGCGTCGGCAAGAGCGGTGCGAGGTCGATGCGGACATAGGGCCCCTTGGCCGCCGGCCGGCCGGTGAACGAGACGTAGGCGACGCGGGTCGCCGGCTCGAGGATCACCGCCTTAACGTTCAGGTCGCCGAGCGCGACCTCGGCCAGGGCCGCCTGCAAGCCGGCGACGTCGAGCCGCCGGCGCGCCGCCTGGCCGAGCGCGAACACCCGGCTGCCCTCGGGGGCGGCGCGGTCCTCGTCGAACAGGTTGGCGACCGCGACGTAGCCGGTGGCGGTGGCGTCGCGGCGGCGGAAGCGCTGCCGATCGGTCTCGAGCACCACCGCCGCGCCAGGATCGACGAGCGCGTAGTTCTGCGCCACGGTGCGCTTGGCCGCCTGCAGGCGGTCGGTCGCCGCGGCGACCGAGTCGGTCTCCTCGAGCAGGTGGCGCAGCGCGAACAGCACCGGCACGCCGGGCTCGGCCTTGGGGTTGACGCCGATGACCACCAGGTCGGCGACCGCGAGTCCGGCGTCGTTGATGCCGGTGGCGACACCGACCAACCCCGGCCAGGTGAAGCTGGCGAAGGCGTGACGCGCGCCGCGCTCGACGACCACCAGGCCCAGATCGCGGAAGACCGAGCCGGCCAGCCAGTCGAGGTTGCGCGCCAGGCGCAGCGTGCCGTCGGCGCTCGCCTCGGGGGTGACCGCCAGACACGAGCACATGATCGAGAAGACCAGCTCGGGGGCGAGGTTGGCCAAGAGCAGCTGGCGGCGATCGACGCCGGCGCTGTCGGCCAGCGCCTCGAGCTGCTCGCGGTGCGGCGCGGGCAGCTCCGGCCAGAGCCGGTCGGCGAGCTCGAGCGGATAGCCTGTGACCTCGCGGGTCTTCAAGGTCGCCCGGAGGTAGCGGGGCAGGGCCCAGCGGATCTGCGCGCCGACCAGGCGGCCGGCCGCGGCGCCGCGCTCGGCCGGCGTGCCGTCGAGCTGCATCAGCCACAGCCCGTCGCGTCGTGCGAGCGAGCCGTGCGGCACCTCGGCGGCGACGAACGGTGGGGGCTCGCCGCAGCCGGCGAGCAGCAGGACGAGGAGGGCGGCGCTGGGCATCGGTGAGCGGGGCATCGGCACTCCCGGGCGAGTGTGAGCTGACCTGCAGGGTGGCGTAGCCGTGAACGGGCGCGCGCGCAAGGGCGTGATTCGATGTCGTCGGCGGCGATCGACTCAGCCGCGGCGGCGCTCGCGTGGCTGCCGCGCCGCAGAGCGGCGACGGGGGCCTGCGCGCAGGTCCGCGAGCGCGGAGTTGAGGCCAGCAGCCTAACCGCGGCCGTTGCTCGCGAGCGCAGCCCGCGCACCAGCAACGACCGGGGCGAGCGAGCGACCGAGCACAGGCCCCCAAGCCGCGTGCGGCGCGGCAGCCTTGGAGCCTGCCGACGGTCAGCGGACACACCCCGTGCGCAAGGGCGACGCGACAAGGCCCGGCGGCCTTTGCTATGCTGCCGCGACCACGAGGAGGGGTCCGATGAGGTCGACCGTTCATGCCGCCGCCGCCCTGACCGCCCTGGTGTTGGGCTGTACCAACGGCACGCCGGCGCGCGATTGCCCGCCCGGCTCGGTGTTCGTCAGCGACCGCTGCGTGGTCATCTGCGCCCACGATCTCGACTGCGGCGAGGGCGAGATCTGCGCCGAGGGGCTGTGCGCCGCCGGGGTGCGCGCCGCGCCGCGCATCACCGCCGTCGACGGGGACGGCGAGGGGCTGTGCCCCGACGCGCCCGGGACGCACTGCGTCGCCGGTGGGCTGTGGGTCAGCGGCGAGAACCTCGACGGCGGGCTGTTCGCGCTCGCGGTCGACGGTGGCGCGCGGACCGAGCTGTCGGTCCTGGCCCGCGAGGGCGGCCGGGCCCGCGTCGGGCCGATCGCGCCGGCGACCTTCCCGACCGGCGACTACGTGCTGACCGTGACCAACGCCGCCGGCAGCGCCGACCAGGGGGTGACCTTCCTGCAGGGGCCGCCCGGGCCCGACATGACCGCCGACGAGCTGATCGTCCACATCAACACCGGCGCGGCGACGATCGCCTTCGCCCGGTTGGCCAATGTCGCGCCGCTCGCTCATACGCACGGCGCGAGCGACCTCGATCTGCCCGGGCTGTGCGCGGCCTTGTGCACCGGACCGTGTCAGAGCTGCTCGGCCGCGGGGGCGTGTCTGGCGCTCGACGACCGGGCGCAGCACGGCTGCACCGACGGCTTCGTCTGCGTGCGCGGCGAGTGCGAGCAGCGGGTGATGATCCTGGTCAACGAGCTGGCCGGCACCTGTGACGCGCTGTGCGCGCTGCACGCCGGCGGCCGGCCGTGCGTCGACGTCGGCATCGACGAGGCGGGGACCAACGACCAGAGCATGGCCGCCGGGCCCGCCTCGTGCCAGACCTACGCCGCGCAGTGCAGCACCGCGATGGCCTGGGACGGGCTCGCCGGTCCGACCTGCACGCACCACCGCTACGGCAACTGGACCAACTGCCGCTGCTCGTTCTGACGCCGCCGCCGACCGGCGAGCAGTGCGACGACGGCCAGCAGCGGCGCGCCGCCGGTGCGACAGCCGCAGCCGCCGACCAGCGCGGTGGGGTCGGCCCCCGGCGGCGGCGGCAACGCCTCGACGTCGGCGGTGACCAGGCGCGAGCGGGCGAGCACGGTGCCGGCGGCGTCGAGCGCGACGACGCCGTAGCGGTGCGCGCCGAGGCTCGGCGGGATGTCGACGACGCTGCGCTCCGCGCCGCGCGAAACGAAGCGGCCGTCGCGCCACAGCGCGTAGGCCGACGGGGCGGGCACGTCGAGCGGGGCGGCCCAGGTGAGCTGCACGCCGCCGCCGGCAGCCGCCGCGGCCTGCAGCGCGAAGCGGCGCGGGTAGTAGGCGGTGTTGCGCGCGTCGTGGCGGGCGCGGCTCCACTCGCTGGTCAATGGGTCGTAGGTGCCAGCGAGGTCCCAGCCGTAGACCTGCCAGCGCAGGTCCGACCCGCCGACGAACAGGTCGACGTCGCCGTCGCCGTCCAGGTCGGTGAGCGCCGCTGAGGAGCCCGAGCCGCCGTCCAGGTGGCGCGGGAAGTCCGCGAGCGGTGTGCCGTCGGCCGCCCAGGCGTAGACCAGCCCGTCGGTGCAGCTGGTAACCAGGTCGACGCCGCCGTCGCCGTCGAGGTCGCCGGCGGCGACGGCGGCCCAGATCTCGCCGCCGGTGCTCTGCGGCCAGCCGGCGAGCGGCGCGCCGTTGGAGCGCCAGACGCGCACCTCGCCGTTCTTCAAGCCGAGGATCACCTCGGGCCGCTCGTCATTGTCGAGGTCGGCGAGGCTCACGCGGTTGTACTGCGAGTCGGGGAGCGGCTGTGGCCAACCGGGCAGCACCGTGCCGTCGAAGCGGACCAGCTCGACCGCGGTGCGTTGCACCGAGACCAGCTCGACCTGGCCGTCGCCGTCCAGGTCACCGGCGGCGCCGTCGCCGAAGCCGCCGCTCACCGGGCGCGGCCAGCCGGGGGCGAGCGTGCCGTCGGCGAAGAAGAGGTACTCCTGCGTGCTCGTGCCGACGAAGATCTCCTCGACGCGATCGCCGTCCAGGTCGGCGACCACCGGCGAGGCGCGGGCGCCGCTGCTCAGCGTCTGCGGCCAGCCGTCGATCGCCTGGCCGTCCTGGTCGAGGAGGTGGAGCGTCGCCTCGGTGGCGTCGTCGTCGGCGGCGACGATCGCCCAGCCGCCGCCGGGAGCGAGCGGTGCGACCACCGCGGCGCCGGAGGTGCGGCCGAGCGCGGCCGCCCAGCGGCGGGTCTCCCAGTCGTCGTGCTCCCACAGATAGACCGCGCCGCCGCCGCCGTCGTCGTGCGCGGTGACGACGATCTCGACGTCGCCGTTGCCGTCGAGATCGGCGAGCGCCGGCATGTGCGGCAGGCGCTCGTTCATCCACAACGGCGCGAACCAGACCGGCGCGCCGGCGGCCGTCCAGGCGTGCAGGAAGTGCTCGGTGTCGGCGACCAGGAGCTCGAGGCGCCCATCGCCGTCCAGGTCGCCGAAGGTCGGTGAGCTGTGCACCGCGCCGAAGGCGCCGGTCGGGAAGCCGGGGTAGAACGGCGGGCCGTGGTAGACGCGCACCGTGCTCTCGACGTTCTCGGCGCCGCGGGTCGCGGCCAGGCGCAGCTCGACCGGCCCGAAGGGCACGCCAGCGAGCGTGAGCGTGCCGAGCGCGCCGTCGATCACCGCCGCGCCGCTGGCGAAGTCGGTCCAGCCGCCACCGGCCGGGCGGTAGGCGAGCGTGTAGCCGTCGCCGTTGGCCAGGCCGACCACCGTGACCGTGGGCTGGCCGACGACGCTGCCGTCCTCGGGCAGGCGCACGCTGGCGTGCAGCGGCGCGGCAGCGCCGGTCAGCGCCCGGCCGAGGTTGACGCGGGTGTAGCCAACGAAGCGATCGGTGGCCAGCCGATCGCCGGAGACGAGGATCGCGGCGCGCAGCTCGGCGGCGGTCCAGGTCGGGTGGACGGCGCGCAGCAGCCCGGCCAGGCCGGTGACATACGGCGCGGCGAACGAGGTGCCGCTGACCTGCACGATCTGGTCACCGTTGTTCGCGGTGACCAGACCCTCGCCCGGGGCGGCGACGTCGAGCCAGGCGCCGGCGTTGGAGAAGCCAGAGCGCTGGTCGCTGTCGTTGACCGAGCCGACGCCGAGCACCGTACCGTTGGCCGCCGGGAAGGACGGGGTCATCACCCCGTCGTTGCCGGCCGAGGCGACGACGACGACCTCGGCCGTCTCGGCGCGGGCCAGCGCCTCGCCGACCAGGCTGTCGTCGCCGAAGACCTGCGGCAGGTAGATGCCGAAGCTCAGGTTGAGGACGTGGGCGCCGTTGTCGACCGCGTAGTCGATCGCCTCGGCGACCTGGACGCTGGAGTAGACCAGGCGCAGCGGCATCAACGCCGCGCTCCACATCACCCCGGCGCCGCCGGCGCCGTTGTTGGCCGCCGCAGCGATCACGCCGGCGACGCGGGTCTCGTGATCGCCGCCGCTCGGATCGGCGTCGTCGTTCTGGAAGTCCCAGCCGCCGAGGTCATCGACGTAGCCGTTGCCGTCGTCGTCGACGCCGTTGCCGGCGGTCTCGCCGGCGTTGTGCCACAGGTTCGGGGCGAGCTCGGGGTGGTCGAGTTGGATGCCGGAGCCGAGCACGGCGATGACGACCGCGTCGCTGCCGGTCGAGACGTCCCAGGCGAGCTCGGCGCCGGTGAGCTGGTGCGCGGTCTGGTCGGCGTAGAACGGATCGCTCGGCGCCGCGCTGGCGGTGTAGGCGAAGTTGGGTTGAGCGGCGCGCACCCCGGGCAATGTGGCGGCGCGGCGGGCGGCGGCGAAAGGCGACAGCGGTCCGCGGTAGCGCAGCAGGCGCCAGCGGGAGATCGGAAG
>JBFYZW010000070.1:0-8543 GCA_041309305.1 Deltaproteobacteria bacterium
CGTGTGCTCTTCCGATCTCAGCCGCGCCCGCGCCGGTCGGGGCGGCCGGCGCGGCGCGGGTGGCGAGCGGCCCGCAGCGGGTGTTGAACCTCCCCGATGACCTCGAGGCCAGGGGTCTGGCGCTGGAGATCGAGAAGATGCATCGCCAGCTGCCGACCCTCGACCACTACCGGGCCCTCGGCGTCGACGCCAAGGCCACGGTCGAGCAGGTGCGCGAGGCCTACTTCGTCGAGGCGAAGAAGTGGCACAGCGATCGCTTCGCCGGCAAGGCGCTGCCCGAGGAGTTCTTACACAAGGCCGAGGAGATCTTCCGCCGCGTCGGTGACGCCCAGGCGGTGCTCAGCGATCCGGACAAGCGCAAGAACTACGACTTCGTCCGCGAGCGCGAGGCGAAGGGGCTGCCGACCGACGTCAACGTCATCCTCGAGGCCGAGGGGCTGTTCCGCAGGGGGCAGACGCTCGTCCGTCGTGGTGAGGCGCCGGCCGCCGAGCCGATCCTGCGCCAGGCGATCGCGATGAACAAGGGCGAGGCGGAGTTCTGGGTCTATTTCGGCTTCGCGGTCTACGGGGCGAAGGGCAAGGAGGGGCTGGCCGAGGCGCGCGAGGCGATCACCAAGGGCCTGGGGATGAACGAGAAGCTCGACGTCGCGCACGAGTTCCTCGGCCGCATCGCCCACAGCGAGGGGAAGCTGGGCGAGGCGAAGAAGGAGCTCAACCTGGCCCTCGAGATGAACCCGAAGAACACCCACGCCGAGCGGGAGCTGCGCCTCATCAACATGCGCGCCGGCAAGGAGAAGGACGGCGGCAAGGGGCTGGCCGGGCTGCTCTCCGGGCTGCGCAAGAAGTGATGCTGGCGCCGGTCGTCGTCGTGACCCTGATCGGCGCCGGGGCGCCGTCGTGGCCGGCGGTGCGCATGGCGCTGAGCCGTGACGCTCCGCGGCTGGCGACGGCGGAGCTCGAGCGCGTCGCGCCCGGTCGGCTGGTCCTGCGCCTGCCGACCGGCGAGCGGCTCGATCCGGTCACCTACGACGAGCTGTTGGCCAGCCTCGCGCCGCTGGCCGGGGCGTCGGTCTTTGCGCTCGAGGTCGTCGGCCCGGACGGCGAGCCGTTGAGCCCCGAACCGCTCCCGGCCGAGGAGATCACCCAGCTGGCCGCGGCCTGGCGTGAGGCTCACCCCGGGCGCAGCGCTGGCCGACAAGTCGGTGGACTCGAGGGCGCCCTCGCCGGCTGGCGCATCGCGCTGAGCGCCGGCCACGGCCTGCAGTACAGCGACGGAGCCTGGGGGTACCAGCGCGGCCTGGTCTACGAGCTGCGCGAGGACATCCATACCAACGAGATCGTCATGCGCCACCTGGCGCCGATGCTCGAGCGCGCCGGCGCCGAGGTGATCCTGGTGCGCGAGCGCTCGGCCTACGGCACGCGGGTGGTGGTCGACAACGACGGTCAGGGGACGACCGGCAGCTACGTCGAGCAGGGCGGCTGGTTGACCGGCGGGGCGGCCGGCTTCGGCGGCACCTACCGCTACACCTTCGTGCAGCCGAGCGGTGGCGCGGCGGCGATCTGGTCGTTCAGCCCCGCCGCCGCCGCCGAGGTGCCGCTCTACGTCTGGTACCAGGCGGGCACCAACCGCAGCGGCGCGGCCCTCTTTCAGGTGGTGCACGCGACCGGGCGCGCCGAGGTGACGGTCGATCAACGGACCGCCTCGTCGCGTTGGAACCTGCTCGGCACCTTCCCCTGGTCGCCGGCCGGGCCGGCGGAGGTGCGCCTGACCAACCTGGGCGCCGAGGCGGGCGCGGTGGTCATCGCCGACGCCGTGCGCCTGGCCGGGGGCCTTGGCTTCGCCGACTTCGGCGGCGGGCCGAGCGGTCAGGCGCGCTGGCGCCAGGGAGCGGCGGCCTACGCTCGCGAGGAGGGCGTGCCGACGAGCGTCATCGGCTCGACCGGCGACGTCACCGTCCGTCCGGCGCTGGCGCTGTGGCAGGGGGTCGACCTCTACGTTTCGCTCCACACCAACGCCGGCGGCGGGCGCGGTACCTCGAGCTTCGTCTACTCGTCGGCGGTCGCCTACCCGAGCTTCGACCCGAACCGCGCGACGCCGCTGCCGCCCGGTACGCTGGCGCTGCAGGAGGCGATCCACAACGAGCTGCTCGCCACCTACCGGCAGCTGTGGGAGCCGACCTGGGTCGATCGAGGCCTGTGGGGGGCCGACTTCGGCGAGCTCCGCCCGATCGCGCGCGCTTGGCAAGATGACAGCAGCGTCGCGGTGCCGGCGGTGCTGCTCGAGTTGGCCTTCCACGACGACGCCGCTGACACGAGCTTCTTGCGCGAGGATCGTTTCCGCCGCGACTCGGCGCGGGCGATCTACCGCGGCCTGCTCCGCTTCGTTCACGCCGGGGCGCCAGCCTCGGCCGTGATCGCGCCGCTGCCGCCGGTGGACGTGCACGGCCTGGCGCGGCCCGGAGGGGTGCTCTGGCGCTGGCAACCGGCGAGCGATCCGCTCGACCCCACCGGGGTCCAACAGGGCTACGAGATCGAGCTGTCGAGCGACGGTGTCGTCTTCTCTCCGCCGTTCGCGGTGGTCGACGCCGAGTGGTGGATGGCGGACCTGCGCAGCTGCGACCGCCTCGCGCTGCGGGTCAGCGCGGTCAACGCCGGCGGGCGGGGTCTGCCGTCGCGCACGGTCATCGCGCGGCCGATCCCGGGGGCGCCGCGCCTCTTGTGGGTCGACGGGGAGCGGCGCCTGCAACGCACCGCCCACGATCAGCCGGACGGGCCGAACACCGCGGCGCGGATGCTCGGTGATCTGGCGCTGGTGCGCGGCGGCGCGCTGGCGATCGACACCGTCGCCAGCGACCACATCGCCGGCGGCGGGTTCGGGCTCGCCGACTACGACGTCGTGCTCTGGTCGACCGGCGAGACCTCCTCGAACGACGGGACCCTCGGGCCGGCCGAGCAGCAGGCGATCCGGGACTACCTGGCCGGCGGCGGCGCGCTGATCCTCAGCGGCGCCGAGATCGGCTGGGATCTGGTCGAGCGCGGCTCGAGCGAGGACGCTGCCTTCTTCGCCGAGGTCCTCCAGGCCACCTACGTCGCCGATGACGCCGAGACCTTCGCGCTCAGCGCGGCCAGCGACGCGCGCTGGCTGGCCGACCTGCCGCCGCTCAGCTTCGATGACGGCAGCGGGGCGAGCTTCCGGGTCGACTATCCGGACGTCCTCGCGCCGCTCGGCGGCGGCGTCGTCGAGCTCGTCTACGCCACCGGCGGCGGCGCGGCGATCGGCCGGCAGGAGGGCGGGCGGTTGTTCTTCGCCGGCTTTCCGCTCGAGACCATCGAGGAGGACGCGACGCGCCGACTGCTGCTCGACCGCGTGCTCGAGGGGTTCGGCGTCGGCGTCGGGACGCCGGCGTGTGGTCAACCGCTCCTCCCGGTGGTCGAGGAGCCGGGGCCCGATGGGGGGCCGGCCGATGATGGTAGCGAGCCGCCGAGCCAGCCGCGGCTGACCGGCGGTTGTGGCTGTACGAGCGGCGCCCCGCCGGTGTGGCTCGGCCTGCTGGTCGCGGCGCGTTGGGCTCAGCGCCGGCGCGGCAGCGGGACGCGCAGCTCGGCGCCGTGGCCGAGTCGGTCGCGCAGCTGAGCGACCAGGGCGCGCATGCGCTGCTCGGCCTTGGCGTTGGCGAAGCGGAAGCGCACGCCGAAGCCCGGTCGCTCGTCGCGTCGACTCCAGGCGACCTCGCCCCGCACCTCGACGGCGAACCAGCGGCCAGGGGGTTTGAGCCGGAGGCGCAGCGGCGTGCCGATCGGCAACGGGTCGTCGCTGGCGATGAACAGGCCCCCGGCTGACAGATCGTCGGTGACGTCGCTCAAGAAGACGCCCTCGCTGGCGTAGCGAACCTCGAGGTGGACCGGCAGGCGCCGGTCCCGCCGATTGAGCAGGTGGAGGTCCCGGCCCTGGGCGAACTCGAGCAGCAGGTCACGGGTCGCCTTCTCGCTGGCGGCGAGATCGACTCCCAGGCCGGCCGGCAGATCGCGCGTCTGCTGCGGCCGGCGCCAGCGGACCACGCCGCGGCAGCAGATCGTCTGCCGCTCGGCGGCGAAGCTGAGCTCGAGGAGGACCGCGGTCCCGGGCTCGAGCGCCATCTGTCCGGGGACGAAGACGCCGCCGAGGTGGCCGTGGTGGTAGTAGAGGTCGAGGAACGCGGCGCGGTTCGGCAGCTCGACGATCAGCGTGGGCGTGAACTGGAGCGCGGCGGCCATCGTTCCTCTCAGACGGTGAGCAAGACCGGGACGACCAGCGGGCGCCGGTCGAGCTCGCGGCGAAAGAGACGGCGGAGCACGAGGCGGATCTGCTCGCCCGCCGCGGCGTCGTCGTTCGCCCAGGCCGGCTGGGCGAGGACGGTGCGCACCTCGTCAGTGGCGCGCTCGAGCAGGGCGCGGTGGTTTTCGGCTCCGAGCAGCCCGCGGGTGGTCAGCTCCGGCCCGGCGACCAGCGAGCCGTCGCCGGCGCGGATGACGACGCAGAGGACCATGCCGGTCTCGGCCATCGCGCGGCGATCGCGCAGCACGACCTCGCCGACGTCGCCGACGCCCTTGCCGTCGACGAAGACGTGCCCGGCGCCGATCGTCTCGCCGACGCGCAGGCGCAGGCGGGCACCGGCGCAGAGCTCGACCGGGGTGCCGTCCTCGACGATGGCGATCTGATCGCGCTCGACCCCGGAGGCGGCGGCGAGCTCGGCGTGCCGGACCAGGTGGCGGTACTCGCCGTGGATCGGGACGAAGAAGCGCGGGCGACACCAGTGGATCAGCTCGCGCTGCTCATCGTTGAAGGCGTGGCCCGAGGCGTGGATGACAGCGGCGCGGTCGTCGATCACCTCGGCGCCGCGGCGGAACAGGTTGTTGACCATGCGCCCGATGGCGCGCTCGTTACCGGGGATCCGCCGGGACGACATCAACACCGTGTCGCCGGCGTCGATCGTCACCTGGCCGTGCTCCCCGCGGGCGATGCGCGCCAGGGCCGAGTGGGGCTCACCCTGGCTGCCGCTGACCAACAGGACGCTCTTCTCCGGCCGCAGCCGGTCGAGCTCCTCGGGCGGCGCCACGGTCGCGGCCCGGGCGGCGATGGCGCCCTGCTCGAGACCGAGGTGGAGGTTCTGGCTCATCGCCCGGCCGATCGGCACGACGCGGCGGCCGGCGGCCTCGGCGGCGCGCAGGACCGACTGCATGCGGTGCAGGTTGCTGGCGAAGGCGGTGACCAGCACCCGGCCACGCGCCTGGCCGATGAGGGCGACCAGCGTCTCGGCGACCTGTCGCTCACTGTAGGTGTGGCCGGGCTTCTCGGCGTTGGTCGAGTCGGAGAGCAGGGCGGTGACCCCTTGCTCGCCGAAGCGGCGAAACGCGTCGGCGTCGGTGACCCGGCCGTCGAGCGGATCGGGGTCGAGCTTGAAGTCGCCGCTGTGAATGACCGTGCCCACCGGGGTGCGCAGCGCCAACGCGACCGCGCCGGGGATCGAGTGGGTGACCGCGATCGACTCGACGGTGAAGCCGCCGAGGGTGACCGGCTGACGATCGGGCAGCGGGTGCAGCTCGGCGTTCAGCGCTGGGTGCTCGGCCAGTTTCTGGCGCACGAGCGCCAAGGTCAGCGGTGAGGCGTAGATCGGCGCCCCGATGGTGGGCAGCAGGTAAGGGAGGGCGCCGACGTGGTCCTCGTGCCCGTGGGTGACGATGATCGCCCGGAGCTTGTCGCGTCGCGCGGCGACGTAGCTGACGTCCGGGATCACGTAGTCGATCCCCGGCTGCTCGGCGGTCGGGAACAACACGCCGCAGTCGACGACCACGAGGTCGGTCGCGGTCTCGTAGACCATCAGGTTGCCGCCGACCTGACCGAGGCCGCCGAGCGGCAGGATGCGTAGGTCCCAGCTCGCGCTCATCGCGGCCCTGTATAGCGGACTCGCCCACCACCCGCCAGCGGCCGCGGGATTGTTGCGGCGCGCCGACCGGTTTGCGCTATGGTGAGCCCATGGCGGACGTCCTGGTCATCAACAGCAACCCCACCGAGGTCCGGGTCGCGCTGCTCGAGGCCGGCGTGCCGGTGGAGATCTACATCGAGCGCCGCGCTGAGCGCGGCGTGGTCGGCAACATCTACCGCGGGCGGGTGGTGCGGGTGCTGCCGGGGATGCAGGCGGCCTTCGTCGACATCGGGCTCGAGCGCACCGCCTTCCTCTACGTCAACGACGCGCTGCCTCGCGCGCCGAGCAGCGGCGGCGAGCTCGAGCCGCCGACCGGCGAGGAGGGTGAGGCGCCGCCGGCCGCCACGGCCGACGAGGAGGGGCGGCGCGGCTATCGCACCGCCCCGCTGGCCAACATCGCCGAGGTGGTCAAGCAGGGCCAGGAGTTGTTGGTGCAGGTGCAGAAGGAGCCGCTGGGCAGCAAGGGGGCCCGCCTGACCCGACACGTCACCATCCCGGGGCGCAACCTGGTCTACATGCCCTTCTCCGAGCACATCGGCGTCTCGCGCCGGATCGAGTCGCCGGCCGAGCGGGAGCGGCTGAAGGCGGTCTTCGCCGGCGAGGCGGACGGCGGCTTCATCGTCCGCACCGCCGCCGAGGACGAGCCGGCCGAGACGTTGCAGCGCGAGTCGGCATTGTTGCGCCAGATGTGGCGCGACATCCTCGCCCGCGGCGACAGCGGCCCGACCCCGCGGCTGGTCTTTGCCGACCTCGATCTGGTGCTGCGCGCCACCCGGGACCTCTACGTCGAGACGCTCGAGGCGATCTGGCTCGACGCGGCCGAGGACGCGGCGCGGGTGCGCGAGTTGGTGCGCTCGATCGACCCGAACGGGGAGCCGCGCGTGCGCCTCTACGAGGACCCGGAGCCAATCTTCGACCACTTCGGCGTCGAGGTCGAGATCGAGCGTGCGCTCGAGCGGCGGGTCTGGCTCAAGAGCGGCGGCTACATCGTCATCGACCAGGCCGAGGCGCTCACCGTGGTCGACGTCAACTCCGGGCGGTTCGTCGGCAAGTCGAGCCTCGAGGACACGATCACGCAGCTGAACCTCGAGGCGGTCAAGGAGATCGTCTACCAGCTCCGCCTGCGCAACATCGGCGGCATCGTGATCATCGACTTCATCGACATGACCGCGGCGGCGAACCGGGAGAAGGTGCTCGGCGCGCTGCAGGAGGCGCTGCGCCGCGACAAGGCCAAGACGACGATCGTCCGGATGAGCGAGATCGGCCTGGTGGAGATGACGCGCAAGCGGGTGCGCGAGAGCCTCGGGCACCTGCTCACCCACGCCTGCCCCTACTGCAAGGGGCGCGGCTTCATCAAGAGCGAGCAGACGGTCGCCAACGAGCTGCTGCGCGCGATCGCGCGGACGTTGGCGCGCGAGGGCTCGCCGACGGTATTGGTCAACATGGAGCCCGGCGTCGCTGACTTCCTCTACGAGGAGGAGAACGCCGAGGTCGAGCGGCTCGAGCGGCGCTACCACACCCGCATCATCCCGGTGGCGCGGCAGGGCTACCACCGCGAGCACTACGAGATCGTCCGCACCGCGAGGAACAGCCATGGCCAATAAGCGCGCCGCGCCCCGCTTCGCGATCAACCGAGAGTTCGCCAGCGCCGGAGAGTTCATCCGCGAGTACGCGATGAACGTTTCGCTCGACGGCTGCTTCATCCACACCGCCGAGGTCCTGCCGATCGGCACCCAGGTGCGGCTCAAGTTCACCGTCATCGCCGACGAGATCGAGACCATCGAGGGGGTGGGCGAGGTGGTGCGCGTCGTGCCGCCCGGTGGCGCGACGCCGTCCGGGGTCGGCGTGGTCTTCACCTCGTTGACGCCGAAGAGCCGCGACGTGCTGGTGCGCCTGTTCTTGCGCGGTCAGCGCGGCGACCGATCGACGATTGCCTGACCTCGGTGATCCGTACTATGCAGCTGGGGCTCGCCGCGACAGGGCGCGGCGTGTCGGTGAGGAGGCATGGAGATGGTGACCCTCTGGCTCGGGCTGTCAGTGTTGGTCTGCGCGCCGGCCGCGGAGAGTGACGCCGCGGTGGTCGAGGCGACCCCGGTCGCGGCGCCGCCCAAGAAGGTCGCGGTGCTCGAGTTCAAGGCCGAGGGGCTCGACGTCAACGTGGCCCGCAATCTGAACGAGCTGTTCACCTCCGAGGCGGGCAGCATCCCGGGCCACAAGGTGATCGGCCAGTCGGAGATCAAGGACCTGCTCGACTTCGAGGTGCAGAAGCAGACGCTCGGCTGCGTCGACGAGGCCTGCTTCTCGCAGATCGGCGGCGCGTTGGGCGTCGACCTGGTTGTCTCGGGCACGGTCGGCCGGGTCGGCGAGCGGTTCGTCATCAACCTGAAGCTGATCGACATCGTCAAGGCCGAGACTGTGGCCCGCGTCGGTGAGACCATCGCCGGGCGGGTCGAGCTGCTCACCGACATGATCCGCATCGCCGCCTGGCAGCTGCTCTCCGGCGCGGTGCCGGCCGAGCTGCAGGCCGCGGCGGCGGCGACGCGCGCGACCCTCGACGCCGAGGCGGCGAAGACCGCCGGC
>JBFYZW010000071.1:0-7638 GCA_041309305.1 Deltaproteobacteria bacterium
CGCGCGCCCCGGCGACGCCACCCGAGGCGCCGATGGCGATCATCCGGTCGACCCCGGCGGCGCGCGCCCGGGCGATCACCGCCGGCAGCTCCTCGCCGTAGGTCTGGCGCTCGAGGTGACAATGGGAGTCGACGAACCTGGCGCCAAACGGACGGTCACGATTCCCGATCACCATCAGCGGCCTCGCTCGAGGAAGAACCTCAAACGGGGTGTGCGCGAATCGCGCACCCCCGTGTAGAGTTGCGCGGCCTGGGCGCCACGTCAACGGCGGCGTGCTTGTCTCGCCGCGGCGATTTCCCTACAACAGTGGGGTCGGCCAAGGGGGTTCCTGATGCGCCTGCTCGCCGCGTTGTTTGTGGTCTCGAGTGTCGCCTGCCGGGTTGATCCGCCGCCGACCTCGGAGGGGATCGGCCTGTGCAACACCGACGGCGACTGCGCCCCCGGCTACCTGTGCAACGACGACGACGGGGTGCGCGGCGCGACGGCGGGCGACGCGAGCGGCATCTGCATCCCGGAGCGCTCCTGCGGTCCAACCAACGGCTGCCCGATGGGGATGTTCTGCTTCCAGGAGGCCGGCGTCTGCCGCCTGCGTGGCGAGGCGACGTTCGAGTGCGCGATCGGCGAGCCCTGCCCGACCGACAAGCGCTGCGTGCTGCTCAGCTGGGAGGCGCTCTGCGGTCCCGAGGACGACTGCGCCCGCGTCGCGCCGCTGGTCGGCTGCGTCAAGTTCTGCAACAACGGCATGTGCGGGACCGACAAGGAAGTGTGCCTCAAGGTGCAGGCGCCGAACGGCGATCCATCGGACTTTGTCTGCGCGCCGTGCCCGGCTGGCTGCTCGCCGTGCAATGGAGTCGTTGACACCCGGCTTTTCTTCGAAGCCACGAGCTGCCTCTGATCGCGGGAGTCGAACGATGAGCATCCTGCTGTGTGTCGCGTTGCTGGTCGGCCAGGCCGAGCTGCGCCCGACCGTGGCGATCGTCCCGCCGGTGCCAGAGCGCGGCGCCGAGAGCTGGATCGGCTACGCGATCGCCGACCACCTCGAGGCGCGGCTCCTGTTCCACAGCCGCTACGACCCGAAGACGGTGACGCGCATCTACCCGCTCAACGTCTTCGGCCCGCGCCAGGCGCTCGCCGCCGCCCGCGCCGAGGGGATCGACGCGGCGAAGCCGCTCGACCTCAAGGGCGCCACCGCGCTGATCCGCCAGCTCGGCGCCACCCACGCCCTGACCGGCACCTACACCGTGGACGGCCGCAAGGTGACCTTGACCTGGCGCTTTGGCGAGGCACGGGGCAAGGCCAAGGCGGCGCGCTTCGACCTCACCGACCTGTCGGTCGGCATCGACTACCTGGCGGCCGAGATCCTCAAGGCGCTGGCGCAGAGCAGCAAGGGGCTCGAGGGGCACAAGCTCGCCAGCCTGCCGCTCGCGGCCCTCAAGCCCTACGCCGAGGCGGTGCAGATCCTCGCCGCCCAGTCGCTCGACCCGCGCGCCCGCCTGGTCCTGCCTGCCGCCGAGGTCGAGCGGGCGCGGCTTCTGCTCTCGGCGGCGACCGACGCCAAGCCGGACTTCATCCGCGCCTGGGTCATGCACGGCATCGCCTCGGCGATGCTCGGCGAGATGAAGGTGGCCGAGCAGTCGCTGATCAAGGCGATGACCGCCGCCGGTGAGTTCGAGCCGACCACCACGCTCGGCCTCTTTTACCTCTACGACCGCCAAGGCAAAACCGCGGACGCGCTCAAAGTGCTCGAGGAGGCCACCCAGACCCACCTCGGCTTCCTGCAGGGGCTCGGCTACCTCGGCCAAGGCTACCTGCGCGCCAGCGAGAGCCACGAGGCGCTGCGCGTCTTCTCGCTCTACCAGGGCCGCGTGCCCCAGAGCCCCTGGGCGCGGGTGAAGCGCGCCGAGGCGATGGCGCGCACCGGCAACCTGGACGCCGCGGTCGCCGACACCCGCGCGGTGCTCAACGAGTGGCCCGCGTCGATCATGGTCCTCACCGCCCTCGCCTCCCGCCTGATCGACGCCAACAAGCTGGTCGAGGCGCGCCAGGCGATCGAGGAGGGGCTGCTCAAGCACCCGGAGCACCCAGCGCTGTTGACCCGGCTGAGCCACATCGCGCTCGAGGAGAAGAAGACCGACGAGGCGCTGGCGCTCGCCGAGCTGGCGGTGCAGAAGCTCGGCGACGGGCGCGGCGAGACGCTGGCTGGCTACGCGCACCTGAACCTCGGCCACGCGCTGGCCCTGCTCGGCCGTGAGGACGAGGCGATCGCCGCGCTGAAGAAGGCCCACGCGCTCGGCGTCGACGCCGAGGACATCATCATCTTGCACCGCGACCCGCGGCTCAAGGAGCTGCTCAACGACGGGCGCAACCCGTTCAAGGTCGGGGCGCGCTGACGGCCGAGCTCAGAAGCAGCCGGTGAAGGCGACGCCGGCCCCGCCGGGCAGCAGCACCGGGGCCACGGCGGTCTGCGGCTCGTCGTCGCCGCCGAGCAGCCAGATGAGCAGCCCGGTGCCGCCGGCGACCACGCCGAGCGCGGAGAGGACGTTGGAGACCAGCGCCATCCGCTTGGCCTTCTCGCCCGCCGCCTGCGCACCGACGCTGTAGACCAGCGGCTCGTTGCTCACGGTCGACTTCGAGTCGCCCTCGAGCTTCTTGGCCATCGCACCGGTGCCGAGCCCACCGAGCAGGAGCGCGCCGCCACCGGCCCACAATGTGATCGGCAGCCAGCCGACCCCGCCGCCTGAGGACTTCTGCACCCCGGGCGTCGGCTCGGCCACGGCCACCTCGGCCGGGTCGGGGTCGGGCTCGACTGCCGGCTTGGCGGTCACGGTGTCGGTCTTGGGCTTGCCGGTCACGCCCATCGCTGTGGCCGCCTTCGAGCCCGGGCCGAGCAGCTTGATCACCGACTTGCGGATGGTCGAGATCAGCTTGTCGACCTTGCCCTCGACCGTCTCGTAGACCCGGGCCTCGGTGTCGGCCATGCGGATGTTGATCAGCTTGATGTTGACGACGAAGGTGTCGCCGACCTTGCCGATGTGCGAGGCGACGATCCGGTCGACGCCCAGCGCGCCGCCGATCTCGGCCAGGCAGGCGGCGTCGGTGCAGCCGATGATGTCCTTCTGCTTCTCGAAGCCGAGCATCGCCTCGACGTCGCGGCCGGAGACCACCTTGTACATGCCGAGGTTGTCGACCTCGACGGTCAGGACCTCGGTCAAGGTCGGCAAGAGCGACAGCTCGACGCCGGTGCCCTGGATGTTCAGCACCGCCACCGCGTTGTTGTCAGCCAAAGCGGTGCCGGAGGCGAGGAGCGTGCAGGCAAACAGGATGCGTGTCATCGGCGGTTCCCCTTGATGAGGCGATCATCATAGCGTGGGGAGCGGGAGAAGCTCAACAGGCGCCGGCCGCTCGCGCGGGCGCTTGGAGCGGCGCGGGAGGAGGTGGTACACCTGCGTCTCGATGAGCCCACCTCTCGCCAACCTGCTGCACAGCCTGTTCAAGATCCGCCCCGAGGAGGCGCGGCGCACCGGACTGGCCTTCACCTACCTGTTCGCGGCCATCGGCGCGTTCATCATCGGCCGCATCGCCCGTTCGGTGCTCTTCCTCGAGATCCCCAACTACCGCGAGCTGCTGCCGCTCGTCTACGTGCTCATCGCCGTCACCGTGTCGATCGTGATGGCCTTCTACGCTCGCTTCGAGCGCCTGCTCCGCCGCGACCAGACCAACGCGGTGACGCTGGTGGTGCTGATGGTCGGCACGTTGGCGTTCCGCTTCGCCCTCTCCGGCGCCAGCCACGAGGCCTACTGGGCCTTCTACGTCTGGGTCGAGCTGCTCGGCGGGCTCTTGATCGTCCAGTTCTGGACCCTGGGCAACGAGATCTTCACCTCGCGCCAGGCCAAGCGGTTGTTCGCGGTGATCGGCGGCGGCGGCGTGATCGCCAACATCGTGCTCGGCATCTTCACCTCCAAGGCGGTGCACACGCTCGGCACCGAGAACCTGCTCTACATCCTCTGCCTCTGCCTGGTCCTCAGCCTGATCGCCGTGCTGGCGCTCGGCCGCGACGCCCGGCCGGAGCTGAAGGCGGCGCGCGAGCGCAAGCCGACCGGCGGGCGCCAGAAGGCCGCCGCGCCGCCGAAGGTCTTCGCCAGCCGGCACGTGCAGCTGATCGCCGGGGTGATCATCCTCACCTACCTGGTCTCGACGCTCGTCGACTACCAGTTCCAGGTGATCGTCGGCGACTCGATCCCCGGCAAGGACGACCGCAGCGCCTTCTTCGGCACCTACTTCGCGATCACCGGCGTGCTCGGCGGCATCGTCCAGTTCTTCCTCACCGCGCGGCTCCTCGAGCGCTTCGGGGTGCTCGTCTCGTTGATCCTCCTGCCCCTGGCGATGCTCAGCGGCTCGCTCGGGATCATCTTCGTCCCGGTCGCCTACGCCTTGTGGGCGGCGGCGTTCACCAAGGGCTCGGAGGTGGTGCTGCGCTACACGGTGAACGACACGACCCTGCAGTTGCTCTACCTGCCGCTCCCCGGCCAGACACGCAGCCGAGCCAAGGCGATCATCGACGGCATGCTCAAGCCGTTGTCGATCGGCACCGCCGGCATCATCCTGGCGCTGCTCGTCGGCCAGCTCGACAAGATGGCCGGCATCTCGCTCGGTTTCGTCACCAACGTCTACCAGATCGGCTGGGTGGTCGCCGCGGCGCTGACCCTGTGGGTCGTCACGCTGCTCGGTTTGCGTCGCGAGTACCTCAAGAGCCTGGTGCAGACCCTCCAGCGCCGCCGCTTGAACCTCGCCGACGCGACCTTCCAGATCAGCGATCCGGCGACGGTGCAGGTGATCGAGAAGGCGCTGCTCTCGGCGCGCGTCGGCGAGGTGCTGCACGGGCTGGAGCTGCTCGCCCACGTGACGGCGAAGATCCGCGCCCCGCTCGACGCCAAGGCTGTCCAGCTGCTCAACCACGAGTCGGAGGACGTCCGGGTCGCGGCGCTCCGCTACCTCGGCGCCGCCGGGACGCACCTGCACGGCGGCGAGGTGCAGAAGCTGCTCGAGGATCCGGCGGCGCAGGTGCGCGCCCAGGCGACGCTGGCCCTCTGCGCCATCGAGGAGATGGGCGCGCTCGGCGCGGTGCACCACATGCTCGAGGACCCGGACCGCAAGGTGCGCGCCTGCGCCGTCGCCGGCCTGATCCGCCACGGCGGGCTCGACGGCGTGCTCGCCTGTGCCGACCTGCTCAAGCGCATGCTCTCCAGCCCCGACGCCGACGACCGCGAGCGCGCCGCCTGGGTGCTCGGCGAGGTCGGGGTGCAGAACTTCTACCAGCCGCTCATCCCCTTGCTCGCCGACCCGAGCGAGCGGGTCCGACTCGCGGCGATCGAGGCGGCCGGACGCCTGAAGACCGATCAGCTGTGGGAGCCGCTGCTCGGCCAACTGCGCCAGCCGCGGTTGGCCAACGCGGCGATCGCTGCGCTCGCCGCCGCCGGCCCGGCGGTGTTCGACACCGTCGCCGGCCTGCTGCGCGACACCAGCCATCCGGCCGCGCTGCGCGCCCAGCTGCCCAAGGTGCTCGCCCGGCTGCAGGACACCCGGGTCGCGCCGCTGCTCTCCGAGCTGCTCACCGACCGCGAGTCAGCGGTGCGCACCAGCGCGATCCAGGCGCTCAACGTCCTGGTCGACCGCACCCCCGGCCTCCGCCTCGACCCGACGCTGATCGGCGCGGCGCTGAAGGCCGAGAGCCGCGCCTTCTTCGAGCTGCTCGCCCTGGCCGAGGACCTGCAGCTCGACGAGCGCGCCGCGCTGCTCGCCGACGCGGTCGCGCACCGCCAGCGGCAGGTGCTCGCACGCCTGCTCGAGCTGCTCGCGCTCAAGTACCCGAACGAGACCGTCGAGCTGGTGGCCCGCAACCTGACCTCGGCGCAGGCAACGACCCGCGCCAACGCCGTCGAGGTGCTCGACAACATGCTGGTCACCGACGAGAAGCCGTACGTCATCCCGATCGTCGAGGAGTCGCCCGCCGAGCGCAAGCTGCAGTTCGGGCAGGGGATCTTCGCGCTGCGGCGCACCGACCGGCAAACCCGGCTCGGCGAGCTGCTCGACACCGGCGACGAGTGGCTGCAGATCTGCGCCGCGGTCGCGATCGCCGGCTGGCGAATGACCGCGCTGCTCGAGCGGGTCGAGGCGCTCGTCGGCTCGCCCAACCCGGTGGCGCGCGAGACGGCGCTGTACGTGCTCAAGGAGCTCGACCAGCAGAGGCTGGCGGGTTTCGTCGAGCGCTTGCGCGCCGACCCGGCGCGGGCCGTGAGCCGCTACGCCGCCTCGTTGGCCGGCTGAGCCGCTCCGCCGCGCGAGGGTTACTTGGTCAGATCGACCTTCAGCTTGACCGCCTTGCCGGCCTTCACCTTGATGGGCATGCGCTTGCTCTTGCCCAGCTCCGGGTTGTCGAGGTCGATGGTGTGGTTCCCCGGCGCGATCGGGATCGGCGGCAACGGCGTGGTGCCGACCTTGATCCCGTCGATGTAGACGTCGGCCCACGGCTTCGCGGTGATCACCAGCGTCGCGCCGCCGACCACCGCGTCGCCGCCCGGGCTCTCCCCGACTGGTTCCTTGGCGGGCGGCTCCTTGGCCGGCTCGGCCTTTGCCGGCGGTGCCTTCGCCGGCGGCTCGGCCTTGGCGGGCGGCGGTTTGGCCATCGCGTCGGCGGGCCCGAGCTTGACCTTCTCCTCGCTCCGCCCGCCGGCCTTGACCGCCACCTTGATCGTCCGCTGCAACCGCTCGGCCTCGTTGACCAGGGTCACCCGATACGTGCCGGCCGGCAGGCGCAGCTCCTTGGGCGTGACGCCGAACTTCTTGCCCCGCACGATGATCTCGGCCGGCGGATCGCAGCTCAACAGCACGACGCCGAAGCTGGCCGGCCGCGCCTCGGTGCTGCCGGGATCAGGCTCGTCGTCGCCGGCGACCACCTCACCGCCGGATGGCTCGTCCGCCGCCGCCGGTTCTGCCGGCTCGTCCGGCTCCACCGCTGCCGTCGGCGGTGGCTCGACGTCGGTCGCGGCCGGCAGCCCGGTCACCGGGTCGACGGCCACGACGCCACCGCCGGTCAGCCGCGCGAGCTCGTCTGGGCTGAGCGACTCGACGCGGGTGACGTGCGGGTCATCCTCGTCGAGCAACACCACGAGCAGCGCGGTGCCGCCGACCAACGCCAACGCGCTCGCACCCCACACCAGCCACCAGCGATACGGGCGCAGGCGCGCCCACCACTGACGCCAGCGCGGCTCGACCGGTTTGGTCGCCGCCGCCAGCCCCGCCGCCTGCTCGGGCGACAGCATCTCGGTCACGCTGAGGAAATCGGTCATCGGCCGCGGTGACCCGCCGCCGTTCGCCTTGGGCAGCGCGGCAACCTCCTCCGGTGTCAAGGTCGCGGTCGGCCCGGAGAAGCTGCTGCGCGGCGGGTCCGCCGGAGGCAGCGCGGCGGCGGCGAAGGCGTCGGCGATGACGTCGACCGTCGGCGAGCTGCCGAGCGGTTCGACGCCGGTGTCGGCGGTCAGCTCGGCCACCGGCAGCTGGGTGACCACCGTGCTGTCACTGAAGCTCGCCTCGGGCGGCGACGGCTCGTCGGCCCGCGCGCCGCCGCCCGCTGCGCGCGCC